>JASMCQ010000106.1 GCA_030753265.1 Dehalococcoidia bacterium | reverse complement strand
AGACCTGTGTTTTTGTTAAACAGTCGCCCGGCCTTCTTCTCTGCGCCCCCAGAACGCTCCACCAGCTAGTGGCTTCACCCCCCGGGGGGCCCTTTCTCCCAAAGTTACAGGGCTCTTTTGTCTAGTTCCTTAGCGGAGGTTAGCTCGAACGCCTTAGGACTTTTATCCTTGCCCACCAGTGGCGGTTTCCGGTACGGTCGCCATTGCTCCATAACCACGAAGCTTTTCTAGTCGGTTTGGGTTCAACAGAGTTTCGTAGCCCGAAGGCTCGATTCCCTCAACCCTCTGCTTAACGCCGGAGTGGATTTACCTGCCCCGACTCGCCTACAGTTGAGGACACACCATGTCCAATAGGCATGCTCTACCTACCCTTCCGCACCCCTCCTTGGTTTTAAAGCGAAACAACGGCGGTGCAGGAATATTAACCTGCTGTCCATCGCCTTCGGCGCTTGCCTACGGCTTAGGACCGACTAACCCTACGCCGATAAACGTTGCGTAGGAAACCTTGGGCTTTCGGCGCCAGGGATTTTCACCCTAGTTTACGCTACTCATTCCGGGATTCTCACTTCCCCGCGCTCCAGTGAACCTCACGGCTCACCTTCGTTGCCCGAGGAACGCTCCCCTACCACGCCCAGGCGTTCTCCAAAGGCTCCAATCCCTCTCCCGCCGGCTTTGCCGCCAGGTTCCCCCACCGTCAGGTTGCCCGTTGCCGGGTTTCCCTATTGCGGGTTTCCCTATTGGCTCCACCTTTGGGGGTGGGATCTTTACCCTTGCACCTGAACATCCACGGCTTCGGCGTCAAACTTAAGCCCCGTTACATTTTCGGCGCCAGACTCCTCGACCAGTGAGCTGTTACGCACTCTTCAAAGGATGGCTGCTTCTAAGCCAACCTCCTGGTTGTCTGAGGAACCTCACTTCCTTTCCCACTTAGCTTGAACTTAGGGGCCTTAGCCGGTGGTCTGGGCTGTTTCCCTTTCGACTACCGCACTTATCTGTGGCAGTCTCACTCCCGGGTATCGGTTGGACGGCATTGGTGGTTTGATTGGGTTTGGTAAGCTCACGCCCCCTAGCCCATTCAGTGCCCTACCTCCGTCCACCTGTGCCCGAGGCTGCACCTAAATGCATTTCGGGGAGAACTAGCTATTTCCGAGTTCGATTGGCATTTCACCTCTACCCACAGCTCATCCCAAGCTTTTGTACTAGCCACGAGTTCGGTCCTCCAGTGCGCGTTAACGAACCTTCAACCTGGCCATGGGTAGCTCACCCGGTTTCGAGTCTACTACATGGAACTAGCCGCCCTATTCAGACTCGCTTTCGCTACGGCTCCGGGACTCCAGTCCCTTAACCTCGCTCCATACAGTAAGTCCCCGGATCATTCTTCAATAGGCACGCCGCCACCCCGACCGAAGTCAGGGCTACGACCTTCTGTAGGCTTACGGTTTCAGATCTATTTCACTCCCCGCTAGGGGTTCTTTTCACCTTTCCCTCACGGTACTGGTACGCTATCGGTGACCAAGGGTATTTAGCCTTGGAGGGTGGTCCCCCCAGCTTCCCACAAGGTTTCACGTGCCCCGTGGTACTCAGGGTGGGCACCAGGAGTCTCGACTCTTTCGCCTACGGGGCTTTCACCCTCTATGACGGTCCTTCCCAGGCGCCTTCGGCTAGAGACGAGATTTGTAACTCCTTCAGGTCTAATGAGGTGACCCAAGGTGCTCCCTACAACCCCGATACGACATAGGCCCTCATGCCACTAAGTCGTACTGGTTTGGGCTATTCCCCTTTCGTTCGCCACTACTCAGGGAATCTCGGTTGATTTATTTTCCTCGGGGTACTTAGATGTTTCAGTTCCCCCGCTTACCCTCCCGATTTGCATCGGGATGAACCGGCTCAACACCGGAACAGGTTTCCCCATTCGGGAACCCTCGACTATGCCTGTTAGACGGCTCATCGAGGCTTATCGCAGCCTTACCGCGCCCTTCATCGGCCCTTGGTCCCAAGGCATCCACCGTAAGCCCTTAATAACTTGACCCACGCTAGGAACTCCAAACTTTCTTGAATTTCTTTCGCAGGATTACTAGACTTCTTATTCTTTTTTTAAGGTGCTACAAGAGAAACGGCGGCCGGGGGGTTAACCCCGAGCCGCCGCTCAGGTTTCCCAACGATTATTATCTTGTCAGTTAAACAGCATCCTTGCTCAGTAACCGCCCTCTTGTATTGACCTCATTATAGGCAGGTTCCAAACCCGAGTCAAGGGGTGAAAGTTGAGTTTGGTCCCCATCCCAGCCTTCCCCCTCCACCAACGGGAAGGAACAGTACTTTCCCCTTTGGGAAGCGGGAGACCGGAGAGGGGGTCTCACCGCCCCTTGAACTCCGGCTGCCGCTTTTCCAAGAATGCCTGCACCGCTTCCTTGTGGTCCTCGGTCCGGCGCGTCTGGTCCAGGCCCAGGTGGGCCATTTTGAGGCTTTCCTCGAAGTCGGTCTCCAGGCTTTTGACCACCAGGTACTTGATCAGGGCCAACGACACCGTCGGCCCCTGGGCCAGCCGGGTGGCCAGTTCCAGGCCGGCTTCCAGCGCCGTGCCGTCGGGCACCACCTTGCTCACCAGGCCCATACGGTAGGCCTCGTTGCCGTCCACCCGGTCCCCGGTATATTGGAGCAGCAGGGTGTTGCTCATGCCGATCAGCCGGGGCAGCTGCCAGCAGCTTCCGTCACCGGGAAGCAGACCCATGCGGACGAAGGCCTCGGAGAATACCGCCTTCTCGGCGGCGATGCGGATGTCGCAGGCCAGGGCAATCCCCATGCCCGCTCCCATGGCATGCCCGTTGACCGCGGCGATGGACGGTTTCTGAAGCTTGTGGATCCGCAGGGGCACCACGCTGGCCCGGCCGCCGTATTGAGCCTCGCTTTCCCGCCGGGCGTAGCGGGCTTCCATCTTCCCCCAGGGCAGGGGCGCCGGCTCCTCGTCTCCGGGGGACTGTCCATCGCCCTGTTGAAGGCGCTGGCTCATTCCCCGGACGTTGGCGCCCGAGCAGAAGGACGGCTCGGTGCCGGTCATCAGCAGCACCCGCTGCTCCGGGTCGTCCTCGAACCGGTCCAAAGCGGACATGATCTCATCGGCCATGTCCGGCCCCATGGCGTTGCGAGTCGGGGGATCGTGCATGGTCAGAATGAAGACGTGGTCCTTGGTCTCCGTCTTGAGGTATTGATAATCCATGAGCTGCCTCCGTTTCGTGAGTTGACGAGCCTGCGGCCGTCCGCCGTCGGAGAGGAGGCCTTTAGCCGATAGCCGCAGCCGTTGGCGGTGACAGGTGTGCCGCCGAGCCTCTATAATTCAGACACGATGTCCGCGGTCAGCCGCCCAGGCGGTCTTGAGGTTATGGGTGTGGGCCTCAGATTAGCACAAGTCCGGTGAAACCAACAACCCGTACGGGAGGCACACCGGAATGCAGCAGGGAACCATCGTGAACCTTCACCTGGCCAGGGTCCAAGACACGCCGTCAGACCCGGTTCAGGAAGCCATGGCAATCTCCGGACACGGGCTGGAGGGCGACCGCAGTTGCCGGGCGGACAACCCGCGTCAGGTGCTGGTGATTGACCGGGAGACCCTGGACGCGCTGGAAGTGAAGCCGGGCCAACTCAAAGAGAACATCACCACCACCGGCCTCGACCTGTCCCTGGCACGCCCGGGTGAGGTGCTCTTCATCGAAGACCGGGTGACCATGGAGATCGTGGGGCTGTGCGAGCCCTGCCGCAAGATGGACGCGATCCGGCCGGGCCTGCGGGAGCAGGTGAACGGACGCCGGGGGCTGCTGGTCATGGTCATCGACGGCGGTCCCATCCGGGTGGGCGACTCCATCCGCATCGAGCCCTAGCTCCCTCTTTTTCACCGCGGAGCCGCAGAGGCCGCGGAGGTTCGATATCTTCTTTATATCTCCGCGACCTCTGCGGCTCTGCGGTCAATGGCGCACCCGCCTAGCCACCGTTATTTCACCAGCGTCTTCCTGACGGCCCCGGCGATGTCGGTCATCCCGGGGATGTCGGACCAGGTATCAACGGCCGCGTCCACCCCCTCCTCGTCGAGGACCAGCCGGGCGTTTTCCCGGAACTTGCCCTTGATGTTCTCGAAGCCCCAGGGGTTCTGCTGGGCGCCCAGAATCATGTTCGAGGCCGTGGTGTGCTCGAAAACCCGCCCGTCCTTCAGCGTGATTCGGACCGGCAGGGTCTGGTGAAAGTCTCCCGCCACCATCTCCCACTTTGCGAAGACCCGGGTGCTCACCTTGGCCATCGTCTCCTGGATCTTGGGGTCGGCGATCCTCTCCTCGGTGAAGCTGTTGATGGCCACCTCGCCGTCCACCAGCGCCGCTGCCACGTTGTATTTGGCGCTGAACTTGCCTTTTAGCGGGTCGGGGTCGGTGTACAGCATGACCACCGAGATGTACGACTGGTCCACCTCGGCGCTGGCCACGTCTTCGTAGGTGAAGTTGTGCTCCCGCATAATCCCGAAGAGGCTGTCCAACATGGCGTGGTTGCCCCCACAGCAGGGGTATTTCTTGATGATCATCGCGTCCTGAATGCGAAAGGGATTGCCCAGGTTCTCGGCCATCTCATCCAGGTCGTAGAGACCCTCACCGAGAACCGTGCCGGCAAAGCCCAGCGGGTGCTCCACGATCTGGACACCGGCGGTAAGGCCCCGCTGGGCCAGCTGCGCCGCCATCACTCCATCGCGGCAGACCATGCCGGCGTGGAAGGGCTTGGTCATGGTGCCGAAGTTGTGAATCAGGCCGCCGGCCATCGACCCCGCGATGCCCAGGGCCATGGTGGTCTGGCGCTGATCGAGCTTGAGCAGCTTGGCGCAGGCCGAGACGCTGGCCAGCCGGCCGATGACGGCGGTGCCGTGGAAGCCCTTGTTCATCTGGTTGTACTGGGTGGCATGTTGGATGGCCATCCCGACCTCACAACCGATGACGTAGGCTTCCATCAGGTCGCGGCCGGAGGATCCGATGCTCTCCCCCAGGGCCAGCAGGGGCGGGAACAAGATCGTCGTCGGGTGGCCAAAGCCGCCGAAGTCGTCGTAGTCCAGGGCGTGCCCCATGGTGCCGTTGGCCATCGCCGCGTTGGCCAGGGAGCTTTGCATTCCCGAAGACAGCACGGTCGCCTGGGCGGCGCTCCCCTGGTCGGTCACGTACTGCTGGATTATCTCGCCCACCGGCTGCACCGAGCCGGCCAGAATGACGCCCAACAGGTCGAAGCAGGACTCGTTGGCCACGCGAATGGCGTCGGGTGGGATGTCCTCGTAGTTGGTGTTGACGATCCAGCGGGCAATTGTTTCTGTCGCGCCCATTTGCAGCCTCCATATCCTGGTGGAATCGCGGGTTGCCACTCCCGGCCCGGGACAGGGAAGTGACCACGGCACGCTGCGGGCGAAACCCGTCAGGCGCCGCTGATGGATCGAGGAATCCCGGCCGGGCGACCATGGTAATCGTGAGGCCCGGTGAGCCGTGGAATGCTGATCATGGTCATCGAAGGCGGTCCCATCCGCCTAGAGCCCCACACCCCTCCATTTGAGCAGCGAACAGGTTCCTCAACCTAACGAGGAGTAAATCCCCCTTAGTCCCCCTTTATAAAGGGGGACTAAGGGGGATTTCGCCCAACACTCAAGCTTTGCTTTCCCTATCAAAGGACAGCAATTCGAGCGGAGATGCCGAACCGGCGGACGCCGGCGCTTTACTTCACCAGCGTGCGGCTGATGACCTCGGTGAGGTCGGTCACCTGGGTGATGTCAGACCAGGCATCGACGGCCGCGGTTACCCCTTCATCGGAGAGGGCCAGGGCCGCGTTGTCCCGGAACTTGCCAGCGATGTTCTCGAAGCCCCAAGGGTTCTTCTGGCTGCCCAGGATCATCTCTCTGGTGGTGTGATGCTCGAAGACACGCCCGTCCTTCAAAGTGATCCGGATGGGCAGGGTCGGGTGAGCATCCACGTCAGCCAGTTCCCATTTGGACAGGACCTTGGTGCGTACCTTGCCCATCGTCTCCTGGATCTTTTCCTCGGCGATCTTCTCCTCGGAGAAGGTATCGACCGCCACTTTGCCGTCCACCAGGGCCGCCGCCACGTTGTACTTGGCGCTGAACTTACCCTTTAGCGGGTCGTCGGGCTCCCCGTACAGCATCACCACCGAGACGAAGGACTGGTCAACCTCGGCGTTGGCCACGTCTTCGTAGGTGAAGTTATGTTCACGCATCATTCCGAACAGGCTGTCCAGCATGGCGTGGTTGCCCCCGCAGCAAGGGTATTTCTTGATTATCAGCGCGTCCTGGGTGCGGAAAGGCTTGCCCAGGTTATCCGCCATCACGTCCAGGTCGTAGATGCCCTCGCCCAGCACCGTGGCGGCGTAGCCCACCGGGTGCTCGAGGACCTGTTGCCCGGCGGTGAGGCCCCGCTGGGCCAGTTGCGCCGCCATCACTCCGTCGCGGCTGACCATGCCGGCGTGAAAGGGCTTGGTCATGGTGCCGAAGTTGTGGATCAGGCCGCCGGCCATGGACCCGGCGATGCCGAGGGCCGTCCTGGTCTGGTGCTCGTCAAGCTTGAGCAGCTTGGCGCAGGCCGCCGTGCTGGCCATCCGGCCGATAACGGCGGTGCTATGGAAGCCCCGGAGCATCTGGTTGTACTGGGTGGCATGGGAGATGGCCAGGCCGATCTCGCAGCCGACGACGTAGGCTTCCAGCAGGTCGCGGCCGGTGGAGCCCAGACTCTGTCCCAGGGCCAGCAACGGCGGGAAGATGACCGTTGTGGGGTGTCCAAAACCGCCGAAGTCGTCGTAGTCCAGGGCATGCCCCATGGTGCCGTTGGCCATTGCCGCATTGGCCAGGGTGGTCTGCATCCCCGAAGACAGTACCGTCGCCTGGGGAGCACCGCCCTGATCGGCAATGTACTGTTGGATTATCTCGCCGACCGGCTGCACCGACCCGGCCAGGATGACCCCCAACAGGTCGAAGCAAGACTCGTTGGCCACGCGAATAGCGTCGGGTGGGATGTCCTCATAGCTTGTATTGACAATCCATTTGGCAATCGTTTCCGTTGCGCCCATTAGGTCGCCTCCGCTGCATGGAGTTGCGGCCACCCCGGCCGCAGAGCATACCTATTATATATTATATACCGGGAGCCGTTCGTGGCAAGAGGGCCCGGCACCCGGCGAAGGCCGGCCGCTAAATGCCAGCCGTCAGGTAAGCCCCCCTTTCGTAAAGGGGGGGGTGGGGGGATTTCGAGGCTCGTGTCCGTTTGCACTGCCGTAAGGCCGCGAATATACTGGTACGGGATCGCCAGGCCGTCCCGGCGGTGCAAGCGTTCGGAGGTTTAGCCAATGCCACTATCTCTCCGGGACCTGGTGCCCGAGCAGAAGCCGGAAACCCTGGGCACCGGGTTCAAGTTCACCGAGGGCCCGGTATGGCACCCCTCGGGCTATCTGCTCTTCAGCGACATCATCGGCGACACCATCTACCGCTACACCCCGGGCAGTGCGCCGGAACCCTACGTCAACCCCAGCCGCAATTCCAACGGGCTCACCTTCGACCAATCCGGGACCCTGCTCGCCTGCGAGCACGGCGGCCGCCAGGTCTCGCGGATGGACGGCGCCGGGCAGATGGTCCCCCTTGTCCGCAGCTTCAACGGCAAGCCGCTGAACAGCCCCAACGACATCGTGATCCACTCCAGCGGCAGCATCTACTTCACCGACCCGCCCTACGGGATCGACCCGGACCCCGGCCAACAGGGTTTCAACGGAGTGTATCGCTACGACCCGGACGGCTCCATCACCCTGTTGCGGGCCGACATGGTACGCCCCAACGGCCTGGCATTCTCGATCGACGAGTCCACCCTGTTCGTCGACGACACCCGGCGCCGCCACGTGCTGGCCTTCCCGGTCAACGCCGATGGGTCCCTGGGCGTCCCCCGCGTGCTGATCGACATGACCGTGCCCACATCCGGCAATCCCGACGGCATGAAGGTGGACAGCGAGGGCAACCTCTACGTCACCGGCGGCGGGGGCTTGTGGGTACTGGACCCGTCGGGCCGGCACCTGGGCACGGTGGTGTTCCCGCAGCTGCCCGCCAACCTGGCCTTCGGCGGCCCCGACTACAAGACGATCTACGTCACGGCCCGGACCGGCCTTTACAGCATCCGCGTCAACGTGCCGGGGCGGCCGGTGTTCTAGCGCTGGCCTTGTTGGCCACGGAGGCGCAGAGGACACAGAGACTAAAAAGAAATTCTCTTCTCTCGCGATCTCCGTGGTGAGCATTGTTCTGCCGGTTATTTGGGCCACGGAGGCACGGAGGACACAGAGACTAAAGGGAGCGATTTCCTAATCTCTGTGTCCTCTGCGCCTCTGAGGCGAACATCTATCCACAACTCGACCAACACCCAAGGAGCAAGCCATGAGCATAAAGGCCGACGCGGTTATCATTGGCGGCGGGGTGATGGGATGCAGCATCCTATACAACCTGGCCGCCCGAGGGTTGAAGAAGGTGGTGCTGCTGGAGCGTGACCTGCTGGGCTCCGGCTCCACGGGGCGCTCCTCCGGCGTGGTACGGATGCACTACTCCAACGAGATCCACGCCCGGATGGCCTGGCTCAGCCTGGAGGTGCTCCGCGACTTCGACCAGATTGTGGGGGGAGACAGCGGCTTCGTGCAGACCGGTTTTGTCATCGTTTCCGGGGATGCCGATGCCGCGGCCTTTCGCTCCAATATCGCCATGCACCAGGCGGTGGGCATCCAGACCAGCATAATCAGCCGGGAAGACGCCAAAGAGGTCGCCCCCGGATTTTTCCTCGACGATTGCGCCGAGATCGCCTACGAGCCCCAGTCCGGGTACGCCGACCCCTCCGGGACCGCCGCCGCCTACGCCCGCCGGGCCAGGGACCTTGGCGCCACGGTGCGGCTCCAGACACCGGCCACCGGGGTCGAGGTCAACGGGGGCCGGGTGGTGGCAGTCCAGACCGCGGGCGAGCGGATAGAAACCCCCATGGCGGTGGTGGCCACCGGGCCCTGGAGCCGCCACTTCCTGCTTCAACAGGGGATCGATCTGCCGCTGGAGGCCACCCGCCACGAGGTGTTTCACCTGAAGCGGCCCATGGAGCTGCTGCCCTACCATCCCGGCGGCGGCGACCTCGACCGCTTGGTCTACTTCCGCCCCGAGGGGTCCGACCTGACTCTGGTGGGCAACGGGAACATTGAAGAGCCGGTCGAAAACCCGGAGTTCTACGCGCAGCGGCCCAGCCAGAGCTTCATCCGGGAGGTGTGGAGCCGCCTAGCCCACCGGATTCCGGTGCTGGAAGACGCGGAGTACAGCACCGGCTACGCCGGGCTCTACACCAGCACCCCCGACTCCCACCCGGTGATGGACCGGATGGAGGGCTCCGACGGTCTGTACATCTGCACCGGGTTCAGCGGCCACGGCTTCAAGCTGTCCCCCATGGTCGGTGTCCTGATGACCGAGTTGATGCTCGACGGAAAGGCCACCACCATCGACATCTCCCCGCTGCGGATGTCCCGCTTCCGGGACGGAGACCTGAACCAGCCCAGCTACGGCTTCCGGGTGCTGGTCTAACCTCCCGGGAAACCAAGCATTTACCGGTTGCCGCAGGGCGGCAGACGACCAATTAGCAGCTTTAGCTTGCGACCAAGTAGAGGTCTGAAGAGTATGCCCACATTGAAGATTGACTCCGCCAGGCTGAATCGCACCCTCGAGGAGCTGGGCCGCTTCGGCGATACCCCCGAGGGGATGCAGCGCATCGCCTTCTCCCCGGCCGACATCGCCGGTCGGGAGTACGCCATCTCCCTGATGCACGGGGCCGGATTGGAGACCAGAATCGACACCGCGGGCAACATCATCGGACGCCGGGCTGGATCGGTACCCGGCCTGCCCGCCATTGCCCTGGGCTCACACACCGACACGGTGCCCGGTGGCGGAAAATACGACGGTGCCCTGGGGGTGATGGCAGCCATTGAGGTCGTTCAAACCCTGGCCGACAACGGGGTCACCCTACACCATCCCGTGGAGACCCTGGTCTTCACCAACGAAGAGGGCACCCGCTTCCACCGGTGGCTCATCGGCAGCCGGTCCATGGCCGGCCTGCTGGAGCCCGAGGACCTGATCGCGGTCGACGACGAGGGCGTGCACCTCAGTGTTCGGATGGCCGACATCGGCGGTGACCTGTCCCGCATTGGGGAGGCGGCCCGCAAGCCCGGGGACCTGGCCGCTTATTTCGAGCTGCACATCGAGCAGGGCCTCACCCTCCTCCAGTCGAAGATCCCCATCGGCGTGGTCACCGCCATTACCGGCCGAGCGGTCTTCGAGGTGGAGATCAAGGGCATGGCAAACCACGCCGGCACAACGCTGATGCCGGCCCGGCGGGATGCCCTAGTGAGCGCCGCCAGGCTGATCCTGGCAGTGCAGCGGCTGGCCTCGGAGCTTCAGGCTTGCCGGGTGGCAACGGTGGGAAGCATTCAGGTCATTCCCAACGCCGTAAACGTAATTCCCGGCAACGTCCGGCTCGGGCTGGAGTTTCGAGACACGAGCATGGAAGCCTTCACCGCCGCCGAAGCAGAACTCCGGCGAGCCGCCCGGGAGATTTCAGACTCCGACGGGGTGGAAATGGAAATCGAGTGCCATCGGGCGAGCCAGCCGGTCCCCATCAAGCCGCCCGTGCAGGCCCTGGTGGAGGAGGCGGCCAATCGCTGCGGGCTCACTCACACCAGGCTGCCCAGCGGCGCCGGGCACGACGCCCAGGCCATGGCCGCCATCACCGACTCGGCGATGATCTTCGTTCCCAGCCAGGGCGGCATCAGCCATGCACCCGCTGAGTTCTCCACACCGGAGGACTGCGCCAACGGCGCTCAGACGCTCCTGGAGCTGCTCCTCTTGGCCGACGAGCGGTTGTAGCCGCGTTATTTTCGAAAAGAGTACACTGCTGGGGCTCTTACGGTGGATCCTTCATTCGAGAAGAATAGAGCGTAGGCCAGCCCGGCTTATCCTGAGATCAAATCCACCCGGCGGTTTTGCCGAGGGCGCTGGCTTGGCGGGACAAATACCCCGGCGTTCGCCGCCGGCTGAGGCTACCGATGAAAATCAAGGCAAGCTACGAATTCGACGAGGCCGCTACGAAGGTATGGACGGTGTTAACGGACCCTGAAATCCTGGCTGGCTGCATACCCGGCTGTGAAGGCCTCAACCCGGTGGGTAACGACGACTACCAGGCGGTGTTGACCGTAGGCGTCGGTCCGATTCGCGGCCGCTACGACGCCACGATATCCATGCGGGACCAGGTCCCCCACCGGTCTTTCCGGCTGGTGGTCCAGGGCACCGGCGGTGGCGGCTTCGTCAGCGGAGAGGCGGTCATTACCCTGGTGGAGCATGGGGGCAAGACCACCGTGACCGTGGATAGCGAGTCCCAAGCCGGCGGGCCCGTGGCCCGGGTGGGGCAGCGGCTGATGGAAAGCATCGCCAAGATGATGATGGACCGGTTTTTTGGCAGCCTCCGGAAGGCCGCCGGCGAGTCCGCCCCCGGCGCCGGTTAGAAGGGCGGGGACCGGCCCGGAGCCACCGTTCCTCACCCTGCCCTCATGCACCCACGAAACCCGCTTTGCGGCCGCACCGCCGGTCTGCTATTCTGTTGGCGTCGGGCCGTGCCTAGGCCAGCCGCCAACGGGGTACCGATTTTCCTGGCGGGGACCACTGGTCACGCCCCAATGTTTGTCTCCCAGCGTTTGTTGCCTGTCGCTATCAGCCTGACTTAAGTAGTAAGGAGGGGCCCCATGGAGCGTCGCGTGCCAACCAAGGCGGAGGTACTGGCATACTTGGCGGAGGACCGGAACTGGGGCCGTTGGGGCGCCGACGACCAGAAGGGGGCGGTCAACCTGGTGACTCCCAAGAAGCGGGCGGCGGCAGCCCGGCTGGTCCAGACGGGCCGGGCCGTTTCCCTGAGCCGCGTTTTTCCCAAGAAGCCGGCTCCCAACAACCCCACGCCGGCCATCCACTATATGAAGCGCATGGATCGCGGCGCCGGGGCCGGCGCCGCGATCGACTACTATGGCATTTCCTACCATGGCACGGCCACCACCCACTTGGACGCCCTCTGCCACGTGTGGGACGCCAACGGCATGTGGAACGGCCGGCATGCCGACGAAGCGATCACCATGGACGGGGCCATCTGGGGATCGGTGGAGAACTGGAAAGAAGGCATCGCGACCCGGGGCGTCCTCCTGGACGTTCCCAAACACCGGGGGGAGCCCTTCGTAACCGCCGATAAGCCGGTCCACGGCTGGGAACTGGAAGACATCGCCAGAGAAGAAGGGATTACCATGGCGCCCGGCGATGCCCTGGTGGTGTACAGCGGCCGGGAGAAATGGAACGAAGCCGGCAATCTACCCTGGGGCAGTGACCGGAATTTGCGCCCGGGCCTGCACTCAACCTGCCTGAAGTTCATCCGGGAGTCGGACTGTTGCCTGCTGGTGTGGGACATGATGGACTTCCACCCCAACGGCTACGACATCCCCTGGTCGGTCCACGGGTCTATCTTCGCCTACGGCATCGGCCTGGTTGACAACGCTTTGCTTCAGCCCCTGGCCGAGGCCTGTGCCGCGGAGGGCCGCTACGAATTCATGCTCACCATCAATCCCTTGCTGGTGATCGGAGGCACCGGCTCTCCCGTCAACCCGATAGCCCTGTTCTAGTGGCCGGAGAGCCGATCCGCCAAGCCCGAACGAGGCTACTCCCGGCCCATCGACAATCCCAGGACGAACGGGTTCTCCCCGATGGTGCGATTTACCCCCGTTACTACCGGCTTTTCCCGTTCGTGCGGAATGCTCCCGTTGGTACGGTCCTTCCCGTTCGTGCGGAATGCTCCCGTTGGTACGGGTTTTTCCCGTTCGTGGTGAGCTTGTCGAACCACAGTGGCTGGTTATTTGGATGGGCCCCAAGTGCCCCGCCAAGGTTGCTTTGGCGTGCGGCCCGCGACGGGGATTCTCGGCGAGGGCAAAAGGGACAGCACAACCCAATCGCGACCTCGTGAGCCTCGGCAAATCCTGCGCTGTATGCAGCCTTCGGGGTAAGCCCCTCATGTTACCCGGCCGCTGCCAATACAGATGGAGCGGCCGCCGTCCCCGGATTCAGCCAAGACCGGGCAGCCCGGCAATCTCCCGGTTCCGGAAGCAATAGACGGTGTGATCGTTGACCAGCCCGGCCGACTGCAGGAAAGAGTAGCAGATCGTCGAGCCGACGAATTTGAAGCCGCGCCGCTTCAGGTCGGCGCTGAGTTCATCGGACAGGGGAGTCGTCGCCGGCACCTCGGCAAGGTCCTGCCGGGAGTTGTCTACCGGCTTGCCGCCCACGAACCGCCATACGTAGCCGTCGAAGGCGCCAAACTCCTGTTGAATCGCCAAAAAAGCCCCGGCGTTTCCCACCGTCGCCTCGATCTTCCGGCGGTTCCGGATGATGCCGGGGTTCTGAAGTAGCTCCTCGATTCGTTCCAGGCCATACGAAGCGACCTTCTCGACGTCGAAGTGGTCGAAGGCCGCCCGGTAGCCCTCTCTCTTCCGCAAGACCGTCTCCCAACTCAAGCCGGCCTGGGCCCCCTCCAGCGTCAGCAACTCGAAGAGCTTTGGGTCATCGTGAATCGGCACGCCCCAATCCCGGTCGTGGTACTCGATCATTAGGTCGCTCTTGGGCCATTGACATCGGATCTTCACGCCAGTTCCCCCTTCGCCAAATCGAGCACCCCGGCACCTAACCTCCGTCCGCTTGTTGACCAGGTAGAGCCGGCGGGCAACCACGAGCCGGTTGCGGCCGCCGAGGAAGACGGCGCCTAGCCAAGCCAAGGCCGGTCTCGCTGCACAGCCAGACCGGCCGGCTGGGTTCCATCTATATGGGGTCGGGGGCCGTGCCGACCGGTCTCTGCATGGGGCTGACAATAAGTACGAGGGCGGACAGGCCCACCAGAATGCCGGAGTAGTAGAACACGAACTCTATCCCCCACCAGTCTTTCATGGCCCCCGCGACTATCGATGACACTGCGATTATGGGTTGGGTGAGCCCGAAAACCAGACCGTAGGACGTGGCCTCAGCGCCTCTAGGCGCCAGGTCGAGAACCGCGGCCCTGATGACCTGGTTCAGGGAATAGGAAAAAAGGCCCATAGCACCGATTACTATGGTGAGGCCGAGGCCCGCTCCCACATTGACCAGCAAGAAGGGCAGCACGGACATGGCTATCAGCCCCGGAACGAGCACGGCCTTCCTGCTGAAGCGGTCCGAGAGGGTGCCCATGAAGGGCAGCGAGACCATGCCCAGGGCGGTCAGCAGCGCCACATAGAAGCCAACGGTGGCGTCTCCCAGTCCCAGTTCGTCGCTCAAGTATATAGGGGTCCACCAGCTGATGGCATTGAATCCCACGGCTCTGAGCATGGCCACCGACACCAGGCGGAGGACCGCACCGCTCTTGAGCAAACCCAAGGCTTCCCGCAGGCGGCCGCCCAGTCTTTTCCCCTCCTCAGCGCTGTCCCTTCCCAAGCTCCGGAGGGACACCCAGAACAGCAGTGCCAAGATCAACGGCGGGAGGGCATAGAGAAAAGCGACCTGGCGCCAAGTTAGGAGCAAGAAGCCTAGGAGCGCTCCCGCCACCAAGGGCCCCACCACGTTTCCTAGATTCCCTCCCAACCCGTGGACCGAGATGGCCATGCCCCTTCGTTCGGGGTAGCGCCGGGACAGTGCCGCCATGGCCGGCAGGTGCCATATTGTGCCCGGCAGGGAGATCAGGACCATGGCGCCCAGCAGAAATGGCAGGCTGGGCACGGCGCCGGTCACCGCCCAGGCCACCGCGATCAGGGCCATACACCCGGCGAAGACCAACCTCCACCGGCGTCTCAACATGTCGACGACGAAGCCGCCGGGTACCTCAATAGAGAAGGAAGTTAGGTGCCGTACCATGTCCAGGGAACCCACTCCCACCCCGCTGAGCCCCAAATCGTCCACGATCTTGGGGAGAAGCACCAGGAAGCCACGCTGGTAGAAGTGGGCGACGGCGTGCCCCAGTGTCAGGTTGGCCAGCAGGAATCCTCTGGATTCCATGCGAGCGGGCTCACCTCGACTCAGTTCCTTCACTCGCTACGCTCCCGCACGTGGACTTCCCGGACCAGGTATCGGCACCCCCATGCCGGCGGCCGGGTGCCGCCGATCAGCCGTCAGGTACCTGGAATCAATTCCTGGTCCCATAGTGGGCGGACCCCCTCCGGTTTCCTTCGGGGCGCCGCCGGCGCGCTCCTCTCCGAAGGGGAGGCTCCCCCATCTTATACCACAGTCATCCCCTGTTTCGGACCGGACCGGCTCTCTCTGTCCCGTCTCGCCGATAAAATAGGCATGCCCCGACTCATCCTCGGGGCACAGTTTGAATGCTCCCGGCTTCGGCGGCGCGGCAAACTTGGGCAATATAAAGCCGGGCGCCACCGCGCCCGGCATTTCAGCCCGCACGCTCCCCCGGTTAATCTCAGGTCCACGCCGGCGCCAGGCCGGTGCGTGACTAGACCAGGGATGACCCCCGCGTCTGGGCTGTTCCAGGATGTTCCTCTCGGCGAGTGGGCGTTACCCGCCCACCGTTGTGAGACCCGCGACCCGCCGCCGGCTGTACCTGCAAGCGTCGCCCCGCGCCGGTGAAGCCACCGGCGGGAACGTCGACGAGGTACGTCCAGCGGCCATCCTCGCCCGGGCTCCTCCCCTTCGTTTTTCGAGGGGAAGGAGCGCCCCGTGAGGTCCAAGAACACGCCCGCTTACCGGCCTCTCCGGTAAGAGAGCGACGGCGGCGGAGGCCTTACAGGTCTTCCTCGAACTCGGGCTCGTCCTCGAAGAACTCCCGGGACGGCAAGGCCTCGGTCACTTCCGGCGTAAAGTAGAGTTCTTCCATGAAGTCGGCGGGGCGTCGGACCGCCCTCACCAGGTGCTTGCCGTACTCTTCCGCCAACTTTGTGTCATCCTGTACGCCCTCGGCCAACTTTTCCTTGAGCTGTTTAACGACCCACTCTTCCAGGCGACCCTCCGGGATTTGGAAGAACTCGGGGTCGAATCGGGGCAGCTCACCGGAGGCGAAGAAACCCATATCGGGGAGGGTGTAGCCTTCCAACTCGTCGGTGCCTTTGCCCTTGACTTCTCCAGTCTCGACGTAGTGCTCCATCACCTCTTTCATGCCGTACTTCTGAATGGGGCACACTTTCTGGCAGATGCCGCAGGCGGCGTAGCGGCCCATTACCGGCCGGCATCGCTTGGCAATCAGCTTGTTCTTCTCCACGCCTCGCCACCAGACCTTCTCCTTCTGCAGGGCCCGGCCGGGGCACCGGTTCACACACACCTGGCATACCTGGCAGAAGGCGTGGATGCCGTAGTCCACCGGCTCGTCATAGGTCACTAGCGCGTCGGTGGCGATCAGCATGATCCTGGCTCGGGACCCGAAGTACGGAGAGAGAAGCTGTCCGTTGGCCCCCTGCTGGCCGAGGCCCGCCGCCACGTGCATGGGTATGTTCGCGCAGATGGCGTCGTTGGGGCTGTGGACCTGGGCGCGATAGCCCAGGGAGCGGATGAAGGCCGCCAGTTCGATGCCCGCCTCGCCTTCCTTACGGTAGGTGGCGAGCGCCGCCGCCTCGGCGGGGCCGCTGGGAGCGCTCTGGGTGTCCTCGTAGGGCTGCTCCATGACCAGGCAGATGGCGTGGGGCAGGTCGTAATTAACCTTGTCCCTTTTGCTGGAGAAGACGTAACGCAGGTCGAAAGCCGTCATCCCCACCTCGTGGTAACCCACCTCCCGGGCCTTCTGCTTGATCTGCTGGGTAACGTCCTTTTCGGGAACCGGGGTCGCCGTAGGCGCCAGATCACCCGACGCCCTGGCGCCGGTCACCCAGGGCCTATTCAGCGTTTCGTGCTCTCGGCGCAGGCCCCTGATCGCGGTGACAGTGTCCACCCATTGGCGGTAGGAACGGTTCTCCACATTGTGGCTTTCCAGGGGATACTCGACGGTGTACCAGTCCACCTCTTCCGGGCGCTGGCGGACGCCCGGCACCGTGACCAGGTCCTCCGCCACCGGAATAATCGTCTCGGGGTCTCCCAAGTTCTTACCGGGGCGCGTAACTGTATGTGCTACTCTTGGCATCGTCGTGCTCCTCCTCGTGTTGATTCCCGGCGACCGGGGGATCGGCGATTCGGGCCCCTGTTCCTAAGTCGTTGACGCCAGTTTGGCTTCCTCCTGCCGGAGGGCGGGCATTACTTCCTTGGCGAAGAGTTCCATGGAGCGCAGCACCTTCTTGTGCTCCAGCCCTCCGATGCGCATCTGGAGCATGAAGCTGGTGGCGCCAGCCTGATGCATATACCGCTTCATCTGGTCGATGACCCGCTCCGGGGAGCCGAAGCAGGTCCCCCGCTCCCACACGTCGTCCACCGTGACCTGCGACAGTACGCTGGGGTCCCGGGGATAGTTCTCGTAGCCCGAGGGCGGCGCGGGCCGTCCGGGCGCCCCGGGCAGGAGAGTTGCCAGCAGGTGATAGAACCATACGACGTGGCTGGTCGCTTCCCTGGCCTCCTCATCGGAGGGCGCCACATAGGACCGCACTGAGAAGGGCTGGTCCAGCGCATCGGGGTCATTGCCAAGCTCCCTCATCCTTTTCGCGTAGCCGTCGTAAGCCTCAGCCACCGAATCCAGGTTGCTGAACTGGGGCGAACGCAAGAGCGAGATGTTCAGGCGGGCCGCAATCTCGTAGGATGGCGGACTCACCGCCGCCAGATACATCGGGGGATACGGTTTCTGAATCGGCTTGGGAAAGATCTCGGTGGGTTCCTCAATCTTCCAGAAATGCCCGTCGTAGGTGAACTTCTCGCCGGAGAGGGCCCGCCGGAGAATCTCGAAACTCTCCATGAACATGCCTCGCGAGGCGTGCTGGGGCACCCCGAACCAGTGGAACTCCGGCGGCTGGTAGCCACGGCCCAGGCCCAACAGCAGTCTCCCCTCGCTGAGGCAGTCAACCAATGCGGCATCCTCGGCCAGCCGCAGCGGGTGCTGGAAGGGAAGGACCATAATGGCGGTGCCTATTTTCATCTTTTTGGTGCGCTGAGATATTGCCGCCGCCAGGGTCATTGGGTTGCCCAACATACCGTAAACGGCGAAGTGGTGCTCCGGCAGCCAGACCGAGTCATAGCCCAACTCTTCTCCGTACTCGATCTCCTCGAGGATCTCGCGGAACAACTGGTCCTGAGGAATGTTGCCGAAGTCGCTGAAGAGGTAAAACAACCCGAATTTCATTGCCGCACCTCCAATTTAATCCACCGGTTAATCCACCGGCGAAGTCACTCTAAGATAATAATGAGTTATTGCCAAAGATGCAACATCATTGTTCGCAATAATGCAAGTTCATGATTTGGTGCCTGCGATGAGGCCAAATTGTCCGTTTTCGTGGATGAAACCGGTGAGATTCACAGCCCGAGGGGGTATGATCCGCCCGGTGCGAAACAGAAAAAGGCCGCCGAGACCCGGCGGCCCGAAAGATTCTTCCGGTATTTTGGCGTCCGTCGAAGCCTGCGGCCGACGGCTACCTGACCGGTGAACCGCAACCCCTGGTGGCCTACGCGAGCGGCCTGGGAACGATCACGACATGGATCGAGGGCTCAGGCGACTCTCCGGACAGGGTCTTGATGGCCTGTTCCGCCGATTCGATGGGAAATGAGTGGGTGTGCAGCTTGTGGAGTGGGAGGCGCCCGGACTGGATGGCTTTCACCGCACGTTCGAAAGCGCCGAACGCCACACCTCTCACGCCTTTGATGGTCGCCTGCTTCTGAATAATCTCGTCGCTGGAAAGGTCGGCCAGGGCCCGCCCTCCTTTCAATCCCGCCAGCACCACGGTACCCCCGACCTTGACCATGCGAACGGCCTCGGCCACGGCGCTGACGGCGTAGGGGGTGGTATCCAGCACCACGTCCACTCCCCGGCCTCCGGTAACCTCCATCACCCTTGACACCGGGTCCTCGCCGTCGACATTGATGGCGAGGTCGGCGCCCAACTCTCGGGCCAAGGCCAGTTTGTGCTCGTCTCGACCCAGGCCGGTGACGGCCACCCAAGAGGCGCCGGCTTCCCGCGCCGCCATGACCGAACACAGGCCCCGCGCCCCCGGCCCCAGAATCGCGATGGAGTTGCCCGGCTCCAAACCGGTGGCTTCGACGGCCCAGGAGAAGCCGGCTCCCAGCGGGTTGAACATGACCGCCACCTCGGCGGGCAGCGCCTTGTCCATGGGATATACCACCGCCCCCGGGGGTAGGTACATAAACTGGGCGAAGGAGCCCCACAGGCCAGGCCAACGTTCCAAGGCGGTGGAGCCGAATCTACCCCCGGTGGAACAGGGCCGGTCCTTGCCCTCCAGGCAGGCCGCGCATCTCCCGCACCGGTAGGCGGAGCGCACCGCCACCCGGTCGCCCGCCTCCACACCCCAGCGGCGGCTGGCCACCGGCCCGATGGCCTCGATCAGTCCCAATGGCTCGTGGCCCAGAATCAACGGGTAAGGCACCGGGAGGTCACCCTGGAACCACTCATAGTCCGTGCCACAGACGCCGGCAGCCTCGACACGCAGCAATGCATCATCCTCACCAATGGCCGGGATGTCTATCTCTCGGGTCTCCATGGTATTGGGGCCCACCATTACCGCGGCGGCAGCCTTCTCTGGCATAGTTCCCCCTCCTCGAAGCATATAAGAGAAGCATAGAAAATCTTACCCGCGCTTGGCCTCGGGGTCGCCCTCGACGCCCAGTCTACCAACTAGGATTTGATTTTCCCAGCAAGTCATCCCTTTGGTAATCAGACGGCCGGGCCCCTGCTACCGCCAGGTAGCGGCTTCGGCGTGAGGCATCGGCGGCGCGGCGGAGAAGGTGAGGCGGTTCGGGAGATGCCGTGAAGTCAGGTTCGCCACTTCCGGCCGGCGGCGGGCGGAACACGAGACTACCGGGGCGAGGCAGGCCCGACCGGAGGAGCGATGGTGCGGAGGCGGCAGCCGGCTAGTTGCCCGGTACCTCGATCACCCTGGTGACGGCATACCCGCCGTAGGACCCCCACCCGGCGGAGAGGCCGGCCCACCACTGGGACTCGCCTCCCACCACGGCGATGTGGATGTCCTGCGGCGTCTCCACCATGGGGACGATCGCATCGTCAGGGAGATTGGACAGGTTGGGCGGGTCCGCCACGCCATGGCCCCAGTAGTACATGTGGCCCTCCCCCTCCTCCAATATCCCGCTGCGCTTCAGCCACCCCACGTTGTACCCGGCGTACTTCCAGAGCCACTCCTTCAGGGCTTCCTTGGAGTAGCCGCCCCGGTCCAACTCCTGGGCCACCTTGCCGCTGAACGATATCAGGTATTGTCCCGCCGTGTGGAACATGTTGATGCCCACCGTGGGCAGGGAGTAGGCCAGCAGCTTCAGGATGCGGTCCGTGTTGCCCGGCACGAACACGGGGTCCGGGGCCTGGCAGGCGAAGACCGTCACCGCGTTCTGGTCCCGGTCCAGGCCGGCCCGCTCTTCATGCAGCAGTGTCCAGGGGCTGGCCGCTTCGTTCTCCGCCACGCAGAATGCGAATTTGGCTGGGCTGCCTTGGGTGCACATGTCCGTGATCCCCGGAATGCCGCCGCCGATGTTCCACAGCACCAGACGAACCGCCCGGCCGATGGCTGCGTTGGCGTGGGACCCGCCCCCGAAGGCCCCCTCTTGGACGTTGAATCCCAGGTCGCGGGCAATGGGACCGTTGACGATGACCAGGGGGGCGCAAGGGTTGGTGGTTGATTGGACGCCGTGGAGGCTGAACTCCGGCTCCAGCATGGCCTCGATGGCGGTGATGACCACCGGCGCCATCTGGGGGGTGCACCCGGCCATTACGCAGTTGATGGCCACCTGCTCGACGGTGGCGACCCCCTTTTGGGGCTCGATGACGCCGAGGGATTCCTGGGGGTCGCGGCCCAGGTACTCGATGGCGGCGCCGACCCGGTCCTCCGTCGGAAGACAGACGGGCAGGCCGTCGGTCCAGCCCCGGCTCAGGGCCAGCTCGAAGAACTCCCAGTAGTCGGTGATGTCCGCGGCGGGCGACGAATAGCGCTCAGCCATCAGTGAAAGTCCCGGTGAAGAGTCAAGTCTACTGGATCTCGCTTTCTTCCGACGATGTCAACGCCCGGATGACCAGGTCCAGGTTGGCCTCGGCGATGTCCCTGACATCGGTGGAGATGTTGCCCCCCTTGGGGGCCGGTTCGATCAAGAGATTAAGGTCCGGCATTCCCAAGCTCTTGGCATGGGCCCGGGCGGCCCGCTCGAACTTGTCGTGGGTAACGGTGACGGTGGGCTTGCCTTGCTGCTCCAGATCGATGGCGTCGCGCACGGACGCCGAAGTGCAAGAGCCTCAAGCGCACTGCCCGTTGATTATCACGTCGGCCTGTTCGATCAGGGCCTGCATCTGCTCCGGAGGCGCCACCTTGGAGATGTTCGGTTTGTGGAACCAGATGTGGCCCCCCAACTCGTACCGCTCCTCCAGCAATTGGCGCATCTCCTCCATGAGCGGGTACATCCCGAAGGTGCCGTCCTCACGGCGGCAACCCCACCCATCCAGAAATCCCACAACCTTCTCGTTCAACGAAGAAGGCCTGGGAGCCATCTTGGTAATGTCGTTGAGGAACGTGGTGTTCGGCAGCAACACCTTCATGGTCGCCCTCCTACCTAACCTACGGGCCGGCCCGGTCCGTGGCGCCGCCCGGTTAAGCTAGGGTAGAGCGCCTCATTTGTCCCTGTCAAGGGCTGTTCCCACGGGCCGGCCCCGTCAACCCGGCCGGTCTTTCCGCCGCCGTTGACCGGGAGCGGGGGCCGAATTACACTTTGAGCGTCACGGGCATCGACCGGACCCGGCGGACCCGGCTGGGCCGAAGCCATAGCGGGAGTATTCCCGCACCAAGCTAGGAGGACAGAACATGACCACGGCGAGCCGCCTATCAATGCCGTTGGGGGAAGCCATATTCACGCAACGAGCGATCCGGCGCATGAGGGCCGTCCCGATCTCCGATGCCGACCTACAGGACATTCTTGAGGCGGCAACCAGGGCCCCGAGCGGGAGCAACACCCAGCCGTGGCATTTCCTGGTGGTGAGAGACCCGGACCTGCGGGCCCAGCTGGGCGTCCTCTATCGCGAGGCGTGGTGGGCCAAGCGAAAGGACGAGGGGATCAACGGCCCCGAGGATATTCCGCCGGGCAAGAATTCGAAGAGATCGGCCATGAGGCTTTCCAACGAGATCGGAGCAGCCCCGGTCATCGTCCTGCTGTGCGCCACCAGCCGAGGGCCGGGACCCGCGGGTTCCACCATTCCGGCGGCCCAGAACCTGCTCCTGGCGGCACGGGCACTGGGAATCGGGGGAACCATCACCACGCTGCACCCCCAGGTGGAAGAGCGGGTGCACGGGCTGTTCGGGATTCCCAGCACGGTCCAGGTCGTCTATTGCATTCCCCTGGGCTATCCCCTTGGCTCCTTCGGCCCGGCGCAGCGCAAGCCCCTCTCCGAGGTCAGCTCGTATGACCATTGGGGCGCGGCGGCCCGGTGAGCGGTGCCGGTTGCCCGGTCCAATCTGCCCGGCCCGGCATTCTCCGGCCCGGTGTTTTCCGGCCCGGTGTTTTAAGGGAGGCTGGCCACTCGACGTGAAAACCAGAGAGTTCCTTGAAACCCTGGCTGACCTGATCCGCCAGCAACTGCCACCGGGGCTGAGCGGGTTCGACGTAACCGGCCCGTCGACAACCCTGATAAAGCTTCACTACCAAAACCCCACCGTCCACTACGAAGTGTGGGTCCAGAAGCGAAGGGGGCAGGTGGAGTTGGGGCTCCACTTCGAGGGCGCAACCGAGAGTAACCTGCGCCACCTGGAGCTGCTGAGCCGGCACCGGGAGGACATCCAGTCCTCGCTGGGAGCCGGCATGGAATTCGAGGAATGGGGCCGGGGCTGGACCCGGGTCCACGAGACCCTACCGTTGCAACCTCTTGATGACGACTTCCTGGTCGAGGTCTCCTGCAAAGTATCGGAGTTGATTCGCACCATGGAGCCTTTGCTGCGGGGCAAGCCGCGGCGGTAGGCCTCACCGCCCGCGGGCGCCATCCGGACGTGACGCTGCCCGGGCCGGTACCGGGGAGGTCCGCACCCTGACCTGCCCTTTTGGGTGGACTTCGCTAGAAAGGACCGGCCGAGACATCGACACTCCAGATTGACTGAAAGGCGGTCCGGCCTTGCGGTCTTCAGGCCGCCCGGTCTCAAGGAGCACCACCAGAGGTGTCAGGCCGTTTTGAAATCCGCCGCTACTTCACGACACCAGCCTCTGATTTGCCCAATAGCGCCCTGATACCGCTTGAGCGCAGCGCCCGGGACACCTTGTTGCCAAAGCACTTGCATGAGGTTAGCATGGGACCCGCGGGTCCCGGCGCCAAGATGCCGGGATTCGCCCCCATTCTGCTCAACCAGTCCATCCAAAACCGGTGCCGCACCCCTGAACCAACCTGAAAGTCCCAGCTTCAGCCCGCGGGCTATTCCCCGAGTGATATCTGGCGGCGCCCGCGATGGCGGAACACTCTTTGGCAAGGAGCGCCAGTGATGGAGAAAGCCGAATCCGCGCAGCGAACCTACGACGAGGCGATCGTCATCGACGGGCTGAACGTGAGCCAATGGGACAGCCCAGCCGTTTACCGCAGCCTGCACGCCGGCGCCGTCACCGCCATCAATGCCACCTGCGCCGTTTGGGAAGGCTTCCAGGAGACGATGGACAACATCACGGCCTGGATACACCGTTTCGAAGAGTACGGCGATGTTCTCCTCCAGGCGAAGTCGGTGGAGGACATCACCCGGGCGAAGAAGGAAGGCAAGACCGGCGTCATATTGGGGTGGCAGAATACCTCGCCCATCGGGAATGACCTGAACCGGCTTGCCCTGTTTCACGCCCTGGGCGTGAGGATAATCCAGATTACCTACAACGAGCGCAACCTGCTGGGCAACGGTTGCCTGGAACGCACCGACGACGGCCTGAGCAATTTCGGGTTGGACGCCGTCAAGGAAATGAACCGCTTGGGCATCCTGATCGACCTGTCTCACGTGGGAGACCGCACTACCCTCGACGCCGCCGAGCGGTCGGAAAAGCCCGTGTCCTGCACCCATTCCAACGCCCGGAGCTTCTACAAGCACGTGCGCAACAAGACCGATGACGCCCTGAAGCTGATCGCGGAGCGGGGAGGCGTCATCGGCGCCAACGCGTTCCCGCCCTTCCTTCCCAAGACCTTCGAGTCTACCCTTGAGGACTACGTCGACGCCATCGACGACCTGGTCGAGAGGGTTGGCATTGATCACGTGGGGATTGGAACTGACTATACCCAGGACCAACCGGCGGCGTTCTTCCGCTGGTTGTACGCCCAACAAGGGACCAAGTTCCGGGAGCGCCCGGTTACCTACCCCGATCCCATGGTCCATCCCCAGGGCATGGAGACGCCGGACAAGCTGTCAAACGTCGCGGGAGCGCTGCTCAAAAGAGGGTACCGGACGGAAGATGTGACCAAGGTACTGGGCGGGAACTGGCTCAAGCTATTTGAAAAGGTTTGGGGGCCCGGCTGAACCGGCGCTACCCCTCCCGGCATCCCCGGCCCTGGCCGGTGTGCCCGCTCCACTTACCAGCCATCCTTGACACCCCCACGGCCTCGAAGTAACCTCCAGTTCAAGGGGCCGTCGGCCGGGCCCGCGAGCGTCACGATAACCGCTGGATTCCCAGGCCCCACTCTTCCCAGAGGAGGTCCGCCGTGGACGAGATTCGGGCCCTGGCGCCCACTGGTATGCTCGGCTCCGGTTATGCGGAGAAGTCCCTGCACCGAGCCATGGAGTGGGAGCCTCACTTCATCGCCTGTGATGCCGGCTCCACCGACGGAGGCCCCGACGCCCTGGCCACCGGGAAGTGCCACTTCCCCAAATCCGCGGTGAAGCGCGACATAAGATTGATGCTGCTGGCCGCCCGCCGGGCCGCGATCCCGCTGATCATCGGCTCCGCCGGCTCCGGCGGCGGGGACCTCAACCTCCAGTGGACGTTGGACGTAATCACCGAGATCGCCAGGGAGGATGACCTGAGATTTCGGCTGGGGATCATTCGTTCCGAGCAGGACCGGGAATACCTCAAAGGCAAACTGGCCGACGGAAAGATTCACGCCCTCCAACCGGCGCCGCCCATCAACGACGAGGTGATCAACAACAGTGTCCACATCGTGGGGATGATGGGGACCGAGCCCATCGCCAAGATCCTGGAGGAGGGGGCCGAGGTGGTCCTGGCCGGCCGGTCCAGCGATACCTCCCTCTTCGCCGCCATTCCCATGGCCCGCGGTTTCGCCGAAGGCCCGGTGTGGCACGCCGCCAAAACCCTGGAATGCGGCGCGGCCTGCGCCGCCATTCGCCGGGCCCCCGATTGCATGTTCGCCACCATCCGCAAGGACCACTTCATCGTGGAACCGCCCGGTGAAGAGCTTTGGTGCACCCCGCAGAGCGTGGCGTCCCACACCCTGTACGAGAACGCGGACCCCTTTCACCTCTACGAAGCCTCTGGAATGCTCGACACCACCGATGCCCGTTACGAGGCGGTTTCCGGCCGGGCGGTGAAGGTCTCGGGCTGCGGATGGGTGCCGGCGAAAACCTACACGGTGAAACTGGAGGGAGTTGAGCTGGCGGGATACCAGAGCGTGGTTATCGGCAGCATCCGGGACCCCATCATCATCCGGCAGGTCGATTCCTGGCTCGACAACTTGAAGCAGCGGCTGGCCGTCAGAATCCAGGACGCCTTCGGCGGGCTGGAGATGGACCGGGACTACTCCGTGTTCTTCCGGGTGTACGGCCGCAACGGCACCATGGGGCCCCTGGAACCCTCGACCCACTTGGCCCACGAGCTGTGCATCTTCATCGAGGTAACCGCTCCAACCGAGGACCTGGCCACCTCCATCGCCGACAGCTGCCAGCATCTGGCGGTGCATAACCCGGTTCCCGAGTGGCACGGCCTGATCACGGCCCTGGCCTACCCCTACAGCCCCGCCGTGCTCAACCGCGGCCCGGTCCACCGCTTCAACTTGAACCACGTGGTGGAGCCGGAAACGCCCTACGAAATGTTCTCGACCGAGTTGGTCCGGGTCTAGCCGGTCCTGCCCGGCCACTGGCAATGTTTAGCAATTCACGCAGGGATCAGTAATCGGAGGTTTCGATTATGCCCAAGCTCTGGGAAGTGACCAAGCTGGTGCGCAGCAAGAATGCCGGCCCCTTCGTGCTGACCTTTGACATCATGTTCGATGACCCGGAGGTTTACACCCGGGTCCGGGACTCGGGGGTGCTGAACAAGGGGCTGGTCGCCCGGATGTACCGGCAGCCGGAGGAAGAGGTCCTCTTCTTCAACTGTGACAACGCCCTGGCGATCAAGTTCAGCATACCCAGGCCGGTGTTCTCGGGAGACCTGGAGGACAGCGACATCTTCGGGGGCCAGCAGTACGCGCCCCTCCTGGAGATCGAGGTGCCCTGGGCTCCCTGAAGCGTCAGGGACCGGCGTCCTCGCCATTTGCTAATCGGTCCCCAGCCTTCCGGCGATTCTCAGCCACCCTCAGAATCAACCCGTCGGACCGCCCATTCTTCATGAGAAGGTTCACCCTGCTCGGGAAAGAGGTTTTGAGGCGGGTGGGAGGGAAGGTGAGATTCAGTCAGGGAATGATGCGCGATTGGCCCGAATCATGGACCTCGGTCAATAGGGGTCAATCGCACTAGCCCAAACACGGTAGCCGCCAGGGCAAACAGGGTGGCGATGTAGAAGAGCGCCGGGTCGACACCCCAGGTCTCATACAATCCCCCGACTATCAGCGCCGATACCGCGCTGAGGAGGAACCCGATGAACGCCATCATCCCGAGGGCGGTGGAGGCAACGTCGGTACCCACGATGTCCAGGGTTGCCGCCGTCAGTATCGGCTGATCCGGGTACAGAAACAGGCCCAGTAGGGCGACCAGGACGGTCAGCGCCAGTCCGTCGCCGTAGGGTATGATCAGAAGGCAGATGACGCATGACCACAGCAGGCCCGGCACCAGCACCTGCTTTCGGCCCACCCGGTCCGAGGCGTAGCCCGCCACCGGCTTGGCCACCAATCCGATGGCTATCAGCAGCCCGATGTGGACCCCTCGGCTGAACGAACTCAGCGCCAGGTCGTTTTCGAAGTAGAGGGGCAGCATGGTGACCAGCCCCACCAGCGCCATGCCCCGCAACCCCTTGACCAGCGTGACCCCCCAGAGCACCCGGCTTTT
>JASMCQ010000105.1 GCA_030753265.1 Dehalococcoidia bacterium | reverse complement strand
GCCCCACCACCGGGTTCAGCCCCGGCGAGGGCCGCCCCCAGTACTTCCTCCAGGACATCCCCATTCGGGGTGAGTTCCCGGTGTCGCGGCCCGAGCTGTATTACAGTGAAAGCCCCGCAAACTTCACCATCGTCAACAGCACCATGCCGGAAGTCAACCCCAGCGCCGGCTTTCAGCACTACGATGGCGCCGGCGGGATATCCCTGGACTCAGCGCTACGACGCCTCGCCTACGCCTGGCAGTTCTCCGACATCAACATCCTGCTCACCGACCAGGTAACCTCGGACAGCCGCATCCAGTACCGCCGCCAGATCCGGGAGCGCGTGGGAGCCATCGCGCCGTTTCTCGAACTCGACGCCGACCCCTACCCGGTGCTGGACGGCGAAGGGCGCATCTGGTGGTTGCAAGATACCTACACCGCCACCGACCGCTATCCCTATTCCGCCAGACTGGACGGCGAGCTTAATTACATTCGCAACAGTGTCAAAGTGGCCGTCGACGCCTATAATGGGGAGGTTCATTTTTACGTTCTCGACCCGGAAGACCCGTTGCTTCGGATGTATCGAAAGGCGTTCCCAGACCTGTTCGAAGACTTGGAGGCGATGCCACAGGACCTGCAAGACCATATGCGCTACCCGGTGCGCCTTTTCTCGGCCCAGGCCCGCACCTATTTGCGGTACCATGTAACCGACCCCCAGGTGTTCTTCAACCAGGCGGAGCAGTGGGCCATTCCTTTGGAGACCCGTTTCGGCAAACGGGGAGTGGAGGTGACCCCTTCCTACCTGGTGCTGCAGATGCCCGAAGAGGAAAAAGAAGAGTTCGTGCTGATGGTCCCTTTCAGCCCGGCGGGGGAGAAGAAGAACCTGGTAGGCTGGATGGTAGCCCGCAGCGACCCGCCCCATTACGGGCGGCTCCTCGGTTTCCAGGTGCCCAGCGACCCGCAGATTGACGGGCCCAGCCAGGTGGAGGCCCGGATCGAGAACGACCAGCGGATTTCCCAGCAGTTCACCCTCTGGGAAGGGGCCGGCTCGCAGATCATCCGGGGCCAACTGCTGGTCATTCCGGTGGCCGGCGCGATAATCTACGTGGAGCCTCTCTACCTCCAGTCGGAGGGGCTGGCCTTCCCGGAACTGAAGAAGGTGATACTGGCCGACGCCGGCAACGTGGTCATGGCCGACGATATCGAGCAGGGGCTGGCCATGCTGGTAGGCGACAAGCCGGCCCCGCCGGAATCTTCGGATTCAACACCGGCCGTCGACGGTGAAACGCCGCCGGGCCTGGAAGAACTGGACCGGATTGGCGAAGCGGTGTCCGGTTTGGACGCCGCGGTAGATGAACTGGAGGAAGCACTGGAGAGCCTGCGCGAGTCTTTGGGAGGTACTACGAAGTGAGCAAGAGCAGCGAGTGGATCGACATCGAAACCAAATACTACGCCCAAACGGTGCGGCGGCAGCCGGTGGTCATCGTCAAGGGCGAGGGGACCCGGGTCTGGGACGCCGACGGTAAAGAGTACCTGGATTTCGTGGCCGGCTGGGCCGTGAACAACCTCGGCCATTGCCATCCCGCGGTGACGGAGGCCATCGTCGCCCAGGCCGGCACGCTGGTGCAGACCTCCAACCAGTTCTTCACCGTGCCCCAGCTTCACCTGGCCCAGATTCTCATCGATAACAGTTGCCTGGACCGGGTGTTTTTCGGCAATAGCGGCGCCGAGGCCAACGAGGGGGCGTTGAAGCTGGCCCGCCGGTACGGCAAGCTGCACCGGGACGGCGCCTTCGAGGTGATCACCGCCTACAACTCTTTCCATGGCCGGACGATGGGTACGGTGGCAGCCACCGGTCAACCCCATTACCAGGCGAACTTCACCCCGCTGCTGCCCGGCTTCGTCCACGTGGACTACAACGACGTGGAAGGCATCATGAGCGCCACCACCGACAAGACCGCCGCCGTGTTCCTGGAGCCGGTCCAGGGCGAGGGCGGCGTCAACATACCCGATGACGACTACTTGATCCGGGTCCGCGAGTGGTGCGACCGCCAGGGGATTCTGCTCATGCTGGACGAGGTGCAGACCGGCATTGGCCGGCTGGGCAGCCTCTTCGGCTACCAGGAGTACGGCATCGAGCCCGACGTGATCACCTTGGCCAAGGGGCTCGGCCACGGCGTGCCCATCGGCGCATTCATGTCCAAAGAGTTCTGCATGGCCCTGGTCCCCGGCGACCACGGCTCCACCTTCGGAGGCAACGTCCTCACCACCGCCGCCGCCTACGCCGGGACCAAGTTCCTCGTCGACAACGACATACCGGCCCAGGTCAAGGTCATGGAGGGGTACCTGCTCGGCCGGCTGAACGAGTTGCGATCCCGCTTCTCCTTCGTGACCGACGTGCGAGGCAAGGGGTTGCTGGCCGCCGTTGAATTCGAAAGTGATATCTCCGGCCAGGTCTTGACCCACGCCAACGAGGCCGGGCTCTTGCTCAACGGCGTGAAGCCCAACGCCGTCCGGCTAATGCCGCCGCTGAACATCACTCGTGAGGAGATCGACGAGGGCGTGGGCCGCCTGGAGGAGGCGCTGGGGAAGATTTAATAGTCTGCTGAGGTGAGGGCATTATCCGGTGTAGCACTGAGCCAACTTGGTTTTGGCAGAATGTCATTCCGAGGAGCGGAGCAATGAGGAATCTCAGCGTAATAACGAGATTCCTCCCTGCGGCCGAAACGACAAATGTCTGCATCGGGTAGACTGACAGCCAGCGTCTCGTAAACGGCTTGATGCCCGGTCCGTCATCCCGGCGAAGGCCGGGATCCAGCTAGCGCTTCTCTGGATTCCGGCCTTCGCCGGAAAGACGATCCAGGAGAGGAAAGGTCGCTCAACCTAGCCGATGTACAGAGATTTGCAGGACGGTACAACAGGTCGGATCGCTCCCAGCGCCTTGGTTCATAGTAACCGGCAAGTGCGCCGGAGGCGGAGCACCTCGGGCCCTACCTTCGTCCCTTGGGAGAGGTGGCGCTCACCACCCTATTCTTGAAACGATGAAATAGACCCGATAAAAGCAGGAGGCTCCATGTCACTCGAGGAAAACAAGGCTCTTTTCCGCCGCTTCATCGAGGAGGTCGAAAACGCCAAGAACACTGACGCCGTTGACCAATTCTTCGCGGCCGATTATCTCGACCACAATCCGCCGCCCTTCGGTGAACCGGGCATGGAGGGCTTCAAACAGGCCCTCGGGATGTTCTTCGCCGCCTTCCCCGACCTTCACGTTGAAGTCGAAGACCTGATAGCGGAGGGCGACAGGGTCGTAGGACGCATCAGGACCACGGGAACGCACCAGGGCGACCTTATGGGTATCGCTCCCACCGGAAATCAGATCGACTTGGCGGAGATTCACATCGTCCGCATCTCCGGGGGAAAGGTGGTGGAACACTGGGGTATGGAAGATAATATGAGCATGATGCAACAGCTTGGGGTAATCCCCGAGTAGGGCTTGCTTGCGATAATCGGCGTTGCCGCCGCCGTTCGTGGTGAGCTTGTCGAACCACTAGCCTGGCGCCCTTCGACAAGCTCAGGGTGAACGGATGATCGTAACGTCGATACTCGATGCTGGGTACCAGGTCAGAGCGGCCGCCTTCGAATTGGTTGGGATTTTCAAGATTCAGATTCGGCCCGGAAGGGCATCAACCGGCGCAAGTAAAGGAGCTACATAGGTCTTATGGCGGAAAACAAGATCATCCTGGCCTACAGCGGGGGGTTGGATACCTCGGTGGCAGTCCCCTGGCTAAAGGAAAAGTACGACGCGGATATCATCACCTTGACCATCGACCTGGGCATGGTGGACCTGGAGGCGATACGTCAGCGGGCCCTGACCGTCGGGGCGGCCAAAGCGCTGACGGTGGACGGCAAAGAGACCCTGGTGAACGAGTTCCTGTTTCCCGCCCTCCAGGCCGGCGCCATCTACGAAGGCCAGTACCCTCTGGCGACCGCCCTGGGACGGCCTCTCATCGCCCGGTATCTGGTCGAGGCTGCCCAGGCCGAGGACGCTTACGCCGTGGCCCACGGCTGTACCGGCAAGGGGAACGACCAGGTGCGGCTGGATGTCGGCGTGGGCGCCCTGGCCCCGGAGCTGAAGGTCATAGCGCCTACCCGGGACTGGAGCATGAGCCGCGAGGATGAGTTGGAGTACGCCCGAGCCCGGAGTCTCCCCGTCAGCCCCGGCAACAGCAAGTTTTCCGTGGATGAAAACCTGTGGGGCCGCAGCGCCGAGGCCGGAGAGCTGGAAGACCCCTGGGCGGAGCCGCCCGAAGAGGCCTACGCCTGGACGAGCGCGGTGGCCTCCGCTCCCGACCAGGCGGCCTACCTGGTGGTCCACTTCGAGCACGGGATTCCCGCCGCCATCGATGGCGAGAACATGGCCGGAGTCGACCTCATCCGCCACCTGAACACGGTGGCCGGCAACCACGGGGTGGGCCGCATCGACGCGGTCGAGAACCGGCTGGTGGGGATCAAGTCGCGGGAGATATACGAGGCGCCGGCGGCGACGGTGCTGCATGCCGCCCACCGGGCCCTGGAAGCCATGACTTTGAGCAAGGAGCAGGCCCGGACCAAGGACCGCATCGCCCAGGAGTACGCCGACGTGGTGTACAATGGCCTGTGGTTCACCCACCATCGCCAAGACCTGGATGCCTACGTCCGCAGCACCCAGCGCGAGGTGACCGGCGACGTCCGGCTGCGGCTGCACAAAGGCACCTGCACCGTGGCGGGGCGCAGTGCCCCCCGCTCTCTCTACCAGTACCGTTTGGCTACCTACGACCGGGAGGATCAGTACGACCACCAGGCCGCGGAAGGGTTCATTTCGATCTACGGGTTGCCGTCACGGACCCAGAGCCAGGTCCAGCCCGACTAGGGGCGGGACCACGTGTGGTGGGTGAGAGACTCCGGGACTGAGGACCTGTCGGCCATTGAAGATCTGGTGGCCCTGGTCGATGGCGACGGGGAAGATTTACAGGCAAGCCAGTTCGTTGTCGCAGAGGATGAAGGCGGCGGCATCCTGGGATGCGCCCGCTTGAGGCCTTACCAGGGCTTCCTCGAGTTGGCCAGCGTGGCCGTCCGTGATGGGCTTCGGACCAGGGGCGTGGGCCGGGAGATGGTGATCAGGCCGCTGGGGCGGTATCACGGCCCCCTCTACCTGGTTTGCGAGGACCGGGAGGTGGGGTTTTTTCGCCGGTTCGGCTTCGGATTGATTGAGCCCCAGGAAGTGCCGCCCAGCCTGGCGCCCAAGTGGCGGCGCTACACGGCCCGGGTTGGCCGGATCAACGTCATGCGCCGCAACGCTTCAGAAAGACCGAACGCCGGGGCCCCGGCGTCTTGAGCCGGTCTCCATCGCGGGTCGCGCCGGCGCCGTGGTTCCGTCCTGTAAAGGCCCACCCTCTTCATCCATCAACCGGGAGAGAGGGTGATTCGCAAGACATTTCCCGAAGTGTGGCATTTCGGAAGCAACGACATTCTTTGAGCGGTGACATGGAGGAAGTATGAAGCTCACCAGCAAGATTTTGAACCTGGGCACCGAGGCCGCCTTCGAGGTGCTGGCCAAGGCGCGGGCGCTGGAGGCCCAGGGCAAAGATATCATCCACCTGGAGATCGGTGAGCCCGACTTCGATACGCCCAGCCATATCGTCGAGGCGGGAGTCAAAGCCCTCAGAGACGGCTACACCCACTACGGCCCCACGGCCGGGCTGATGGAAATGCGCGAGGCCATCGCCCGCAACAGCCGGGAAGTCCGGGGCATCGACACGGTCCCGGCCCAGGTGGTGGTCACGCCGGGGGCCAAGCCCGTCATGTTCTACGCCATCTTGGCCCTGGCTGAACCGGGAGTGGAGGTGATCTACCCCAACCCCGGCTTTCCCATATACGAGTCCTTGATCCGGTTTGCCGGCGCCACCCCGGTGCCGATGCGCCTGCTCGAAGAGAAGAGCTATCACCCCGATCTGGACGACCTCGCATCCTTGATCACCGACCGCACCCGGCTCATCATCATCAACTCCCCGGAGAACCCCTGCGGCTCCATTCTGACCCTGCCGGAACTGGAAACCATCGCCGATCTGGTCAGACAGCATGACGACCTTTACATACTTACCGACGAGGTCTACAAGGATATTTTGTACACCGGCGAGCACCACAGCATTGCGGCCCTTCCGGGCATGGCGGAGCGTACCATAATCCTTGACGGGTTTTCCAAGAGCTATGCCATGACCGGCTGGCGCCTGGGCTACGGAATCATGCCTGAAGAGATAGTCCCGAACGTGACCAGGCTGGCGGTCAACAACATCTCCTGTCCCGCCACCTTCACTCAGATCGCGGGCATCGCCGCCCTGGACGGCCCTCAAGACGCGGTGCAGGCCATGGCCGCCGAGTTTGCCGGGCGCCGCCGGCTCATCACCGACGGGTTGCGCAGCATCCCGGGCATCCGGTGCCCCGAGCCCGAAGGAGCTTTCTACGCTTTCCCCAACATCTCGGAAACGGGCCTCACCAGCCGCCAGTTCGAGGATAGGGTGATGCAGGAGGCCGGGGTCGCCTTGCTGTCGGGGAGCGGCTTCGGCGAGTTCGGTGAGGGGTACGTCCGTATCTCCTATGCCAACTCCCGGGAAAACATCCAGAAGGCGCTGGACCGGCTGGACACCTTCGTGCGCGGCTTGGTGTAGGGGCTTCGGTCCCGGGTGGCTCAATGTAGGGCATGGTTCCCGTACCGGGTTACTGTCTCGTAAATGGCTTGATACCCCATCGTCATCCCTGCGAAGGCCGGGATCCAGTCTTGCCTCCCTGGATTCCGGCCTTCGCCGGAAAGACGATGGGGGGTGGACCCCTTGGCTGATGCGGGGCATCAACCGAGGGGACTGGACATCGGGACAACAACCGCCAAGAATGTCGGGATCGGCCCGCTCTGCGCCCATCCGATTCCCCGCCTCCGTGGAAGTTCAAGCTCAGAACTCGGCGAGAAATCGGGAGCGGCCTCTTTATCGATTCACCGGTTAGTCACTCGCCTGGGATTGGCGCAACCGGGGGGCTTCGATATCCGGCCCGGCGCTGGCGGCGAGTATCCATTCAACCTTGAGCCGGATTGCGCTTTACGCTATACTAGCGTCGCTTTGACCGCCTGGGAGCGGTGATAGATATCCTGAACGAACCACCACCGCCGGTCCCGTAGACCCGCGGCGGCAGAAACGGCCCGCTTTTTTCGGGCAACCGCGCTACAACCGGCAGCGGCAACCTGCTAACCAATGACTGCTCACCCAAGGCCAGGGCCTTGGCGAGCCGGCAACCGGAGGGAGAGTTATGGACCTGGGGCTAAACGAAGTCCAGCAGATGCTGAAGGCCAGCGCCCAAGAGTTCCTGTCCCAGGAGTGCCCCCTGACGTTCGTGCGGACCATGGAGGAAGACCCTCGGGGCTATACCGATGGACTGTGGCGTCAGATCGTCAACCTGGGGTGGACCGGGCTGGCGTTTCCGGAGCGATACGGCGGGACCGAGGGCAGCTTCTTCGACCTTGCGGTACTGCTGGAAGAGATGGGCCGCGCCCTGTGCCCGGGCCCCTTCTTTTCCGCGGTGGTGCTGGGAGGCCTGGCCGTGCTGGACGCCGGAACCGACGCCCAGAAGCAGGACATCCTTCCGCGAATCTGCGCCGGGGACTTGACCATGACCCTTGCCTTGACCGAGCCCTCGGTTAGCTACGAGCCTTCGGGGGTTGAGACGGCCGCAGAGCGACAGGGAGACAGCTATCTGATCAGCGGCACCAAGCTTTTCGTGCCTGATGCGCAAGCGGCCGACATCCTGCTGGTGGTGGCCCGCACCTCATCCGAATCGGACCCGGCCCAGGGACTGACCGTCTTTCTAGTACCCTCGGACAGCTCCGGAATCAGCATCACGACCCTCAACACCATCGCCTCGGACCGGCAATGCCAGGTGGTTCTGGATCAGGTAAGCGTCCCCGCCGGTTCGACGCTGGGGCCGGTGGGCGAGGGTTGGCCGGTGGTGGCGCGGACCCTGCAACGGGCTACCGCGGGACGGTGCGTGGAAATGCTGGGCGGCGCCGGCGCCGTGCTGGACATGACAGTCGAATACGTGAAGCAGCGGACCCAGTTCGGACGTCCCATCGGCAGCTTCCAGGCGGTGCAACACCACTGCTCCAACATCGCGTTGGACGTGGAGGGATGCCGCAACATCTCCTATAAGGCCGCCTGGCGAGTCTCCGAGGGCGGCCCTTCGGATCGGGACGTGTCGATGGCCAAGGCCTGGGTGAACGGTGCTTACGACCGGGTTTGCGCTACCGCGCACCAATGCCACGGCGCCATCGGTTTCACCAAAGAGCACGACCTGCAGCTCTACACCCGGCGCGCCAAGGTCCAGGAGTTGACCTACGGGGATGCCAATTTCCACAAGGAGTTGGCGCTGCAATATTTGGACCAATAGTGAGTCCAGGCCGGTCTGCTTTCAGGGCTACCGGTAATCCGGCCCATCGGTTGGCATCCTGGCGCCGCCGGGCCACGAGCGCGTGGCCGGGTCCGCGGACCGTTTTCCAGGGGCACACCAAAGGCCGGTCAGGGATGGAGGCGTACATAGAATGACAACCAGGCAATGCATATTCTGCTCGATAGCCCGTGACACGACTCACGAGGCGCCAATCTACCGCGACGACCGGGTCATCGTGATCCGCGACATCAGCCCCAAGGCGCCGGTCCACCTGCTGATAATCCCCAACATGCACCTGGCGTCTTTGGCCTACGTGGGCCCCGGCCAGGTGCCGATCATGGGGCACCTGTTCGTCGTGGCGGAGGAGATGGCCCGGCGGGAAGACGTGACCCTGAGCGGCTACCGGCTCGTCATGAACCAGGGCACGGACTCGGGACAGGCAATAGAGCACTTGCATCTACATTTGCTCGGCGGCCAGCCGCTGGGGGCCATGGGATAAGCGGAGGAAGCTGGATGGACGAGCTGGTCCATCAGATTCAGAGAAGGGTGGATGCCCTGCCCGACGGCCTTCAGGCGCACATATACCGGGTCAGAGGGATTGCCCGCGAGCTGGCCGGTCGCCATGGAATCGATGGGGAACGGGCCGCTCTGGGCATGCTGGCCCACGATGTGGCCCGTGCCATGCCGGAAGAAGAGTTGACCCGCCGCGCCACGGAGATGGGCCTCCCCATCGGAGCGGTGGAGCGAGAGGTTCCGGTGCTGCTCCACGGGCCGGTGGGGGCCGAGATCCTCAAGCGGGAGTCCGGCTTGGACGACCCAGCCCTCTACCAGGCCGTCTACTGGCATACCACCGCCCACCCGTCTCTGGACGGCCTGGGGAAGGTGGTCTTCTTGGCCGACAAGCTGGACCCGGAAAAGATAGCCAGGTATCCGTACCTACCGGAGTTGCGCCGAATGGCGTTGGAAAACCTGGACCGGGCGGTGCTGGAGTTTCTGGACCGGGAGATCGTCTCGATGGTGTCCCAGGGCTCGATGGTCCACCCGGCGATGATCGAGACCCGCAACCACCTGCTGGCGGCAGGGGTTGCATCTACCCAATGAGCGGAGCATCTTAATGTTTAAGCGGATTGTGCGCCTGAGGTCCGCTTAGAATCACAAACCCAGGCCGAGGAAACCTGATGGATGTAACCCTTAGCGATAATGCCCGAGCCGAGATTCAGAAGAAGGGCGGGCGGGCGGCCGTAGACCTGATCTGCCTGTCGTCTTGAGCGGGCAGCAGTGTAGAGGTATCGGTCGATACCCACATCGGCAGGCGGGACACTTCCCGGTACCGGGTTGTCCGGCGAGACGGAGTCGAGCTGCTGGTAACGCCGGACCTGGCCCGGCAGGCCCGGAGCATCGATATTGACCTGAAAAAGTTCCTGTTTTTCCGCCGCCTGAACGGGGTGATCGAGATGTCCGGCGGTATGATGTTGGGGCGCGGGGCCTCGGTGGCTTGACCCGGCGGCGCGGCCCTCGAACCGGCTCAAAGCCTATCCAATCACCAGCCGGTGTGGTTCGACAAGCTCACCACGAACGGAGAACATGCGGTCCAACGGGGAGCATGCGGTCAGACGGAGAACATGCGGTCCAACGGGGATAATCCGTTCGCTCGGGGATCGGGGACATTCCGTTCGTCCTGAGCTTGTCGAAGGACCAGGAATGGCCTCCTTCGGAGTTGTTGAATAGGCTCTACGGGCAGCAGGCCACCCACATTCACCCGGAGGAGCGAGGGGCACCGCCCCCAAATAATCTCTTGACCAACAGGAGTCTTATGGAGATACGTTTGGGCAGCCTGGCCCGCGACGCCAGAGAGGCCGAGGGCACGGTCATCATCATCGACGTGTTCCGGGCGTTCACCACGGCCGCCATCGCCTTCGACCACGGCGCCACCCGGCTCGTGCTGGTGGCCGAGGTGGAGGAGGCGTTGGCCCTCCACGAGAGGGGAGTGGGAGACCTGCTGATGGGCGAGGAAGGCGGGAAACGCCCCGAAGGGTTCGACTTCGGCAACTCCCCCTACGAGATTTCCCAGGTGGACCTGACCGGCAAATCCCTGGTGCAGTCCACCCGGGCGGGGACGGTGGGAGTCGCGGCGGCGACCAGGGCGGAGTCCATCTACCTGGGCTCCTTCGTGGTGGCCGAGGCCACCGTGAACGCCATCCGGCGGGAGAATCCGCCCCTGGTCTCAATCATCGCCATGGGCGACCACGGTATGGTCCGCTCCGACGAGGACGAGCACTGCGCCCTCTACCTGAGGAACCTGCTGGAGGGGCGAAAGCCCGACCCGACGGCGCTTCGAAGCTTGATTATGGAAGGCGGGGCCACCCGGAAGTTCTTCGACGACGACCAGCCCCAATACCACCCTCAGGACGTGGACCTGGCCCTTCAGGTCCACCGTTACCCCTTCGCCATGCCCATCACCCGAGAGGACGGGCTGCTGGTGGCGCGGAAGCAGGACGCCTAGCGGAGGATGGCGGGGGCTGCGAGGAGAGGGGAGGGAATGAAGTATGCAGTAGTCTACGAGAAGGCGGCCAACAACTTCTCAGCCTACGTGCCAGACTTACCCGGTTGCGTGGCGACGGGCGCTACCCAGGAAGAGGTAAAGAGGAACATCCTCGATGCCATAGAGTTTCACCTTGAGGGCATGCGGCTTGAGCACCTGCCCATCCCGGAGCCAGATACCTGGACGGAGACGGTGGAGGTATCGGCGTAATGACCCTCCGACCGTCTCGCTAGTTCCCCTAGTCCCCACCAAACCGGGCGGGGTCCAGGAACTCCAGGCCGGGTACCTGGGTGCTACCGGTGACAATCAGGTCGGCCAGCCCGTGGCTCATGCCCACGCTCCACAGTATGCCCTTCCGCCCGGCGCCGGTGCCCAGGTAGAGGTTCTGCCACCCGGGCACCTTGCCCACGATGGGCAGTCCATCGGAGGACAGGGGCCGCAGGCACGCCGTCTGCTGCACCAGTTGCGCCTCCGAGAGCGACGGGGCCATGGTCAGCAAGCCGCCCATTATCTCGTCCCTGGCCCCGGAGGTCGTCTCCTCGTCGAACCCCACCTCTTCCTCGGTAGTCCCCGCCCAGGTGAGCCCGTCGGGCTTGGTGACCACGTAGCTTCCACCCCAATGCAGGGAGGTCTTGATTGGGCTCGAGCTGTGTTGTAGGCGGAGAATTTGCCCCTTGAGGGGACTTATCGGGATGTTGACTCCGCACCAGTCCGAAGCTTGCTGGGTCCAGGGCCCCATGGCCAGCACCACCACCCCAGCCTCCAGCCGGCCGCCATCGTAGGTCACTCCCAGGCAGCGGCCGCCTTCGCTGATCAGGCCGGTGGCCCGGCGCTGCAAGAGTGTCACGCCGATCTTCTCCCCGGCTTGGGCCGCGGCCAGGTTGTGGCGATAGGGCTCCACCGCGCCGACTCCTTGAATGTACACTCCTCCGAGGCACGCGGGGTTGGCCATCGGCTCGATCTTCACCACCTCCTCGGGCGTCAGCCACTCCACTCCAAGCTCCCGGACATCCTTCTGCCACTTCAGGTCTTCGTGGAAGGCCCGGACATCCTCCTCGTCAAAGGCCAATTTCAGCCGGTTGCACACCTGGAACTGGTTGTCGACTCCGCCCGCTTCTCTCAACTCCCCGGCCAGGGTGCCGTGCCGTTGCAGCGACCAGACGCTGAAGTCCAGGAGGGGGTCCGGAAGGCCGGCGCCATCCAGGGGGCCCATTTCGCCGAAGGCGAAGCCCGATGCATGGCTGCCCACCGAGTCCCGCTCCAGGATGGTTACCTTCATGCCCCGCCGGGCCAGCAGGTAGGCGGTAAGGCAACCGACGATACCACCTCCGACGACGACTGCGTCCCTCGTTTCATTGACCACTTGCAGCTACTCCCCTGGCTTCCGATTGGCTTCCGATTGGCTTCCGACTGGCTTCCTAGCGACTGAACACGAGGTTAGCAGCAGGGCAGCGGAATATCAATGGCCCAGGTCACGGGCGCAGCCATTGAGGCCGGCCGGTCAGACCTCGCCTGTTTTCTCTCCCTAGAAACCTTTAAACCACTCCTCGAACCGCCGGAGCCGAGAGGCATCGCCGTCCACGGACAGCCGGCCGGTGGCGACACCCGTGGCGGCGGTGAGCCTTCCGTACAGGTACAGCAGGTAGGAGTCGGCATCGCACCGCACCACCACGTCGGCCTTCGGCCCACCGGCCTGGTCGACTTGGAAGCCGTCGCCGTTGACGACCACGTCGTGGATGAAGCCGGCCGGAGCCGTGACCTCGAACCGGAAGACCACCGGGGCGTCCAACGGGCGACCGGGCCGGAAGCTGGCCCGAAGCCAGGTGAGGGCAACTTCCAGCAACACCGGGACGCTCTCCGGGTCCAGGCGAGCCCCGGCGTCGAGGCCTGAACGAATGTCCCAGTCGTGGATAGCCAATTCCTGAACCCGCAGGTCGACGTACTCCTCCGCCGGCATGGCGCCCTTCCTGGCGTGCCAGCACGGTGTGTCCCAACCCTTGGCGCCGAAGCCGTCCAGCAGCCCGGTCAGCTCCTCGTGCCGGGCGACGAAGACCGGCAGAAGCTGCTCTCCCAGCTCTTTGCGCAGGGCGATGTCACGCTGGACGTTGGATGCCGACAGCGCGCTCAGGTCCACGGATTCAAAGCCCGGCGGTGGCGAGGAGTCGCCGGCCATCCCCCGGCGCATGCTATCGAGCTGGCGCCCCGCTCCCGAAGTCACGTGGGCCACCACGTCCCGGACCTCCCAGAGGTCGCAGGCGCTGGGCCGGACCCATTCTTCCTGAGACAGGCTGGCCAGAAACTCCCGCAGCCGGCCGGCTAGGCCCCGGATCAAAGCGATGCGGCTAGCCATCTGGTCCATCGAGCGTACCTCCATCGTTAATGTTGCGCCCCGGACGGCCCGGCCCGGCGGTGGCAGTCCGCCGGAGGTCTGGTGTACAATCCCAGCGCCGTTCGAGAGATTCACCAGGGTATCTCCGAGCGAAGCTTCGAGTCCTTCAGAAACCGGCCGGCCCCCGGCGCGATGCCGGGTGCTTCGAGCCGGGAAGAGATGAGCGTGAGCAAACGTCCTGCCGGCGAGGAACATCTCCGATGATGCGGTATTCCTGTCTGGTCATCGGGGTCCTCTTCGCGCTGATAGTATTGACGGCGCTGTTGACCTGCCGGCTCACCGGCTTTCCAGTATCCGAGCAGTCCGAAGCGGGGTCAACGGAGCCGGCCCGCCACGGGCTGCTGATACATGACTCCCCCGGCACGAAGACCACCTGGGCCCTCCCCGCGGACCTATAGCTGGATGGCGTGGCGGAGGTGGTGGATGCGAGTCGCCTCACCTCCCCGGTCGAGGTGGACGCAAACGAGGTCGATGCGCCACTCGGTGTCCTCCTCGGACCGGCGCTGGATGTAGTCCTGGCAGGTAGTCACCAACCGCCGCACCTTGGCCGCGGAGAGGGATTCCTCGGGAGCGCCGAAGCCGCCGCCATGGCGGGTGCGCACCTCGGCGAACACCAACTCTTCACCGTCTCGGGCCACGATATCCACCTCGCCATAGCGGCAGCGGTAGTTGGTGTCCAAGATGCTGTAGCCCGATTCTTCGAGGAACCTCCCGGCTAGCTCCTCTCCCCAGTTGCCCAGCCGGGTCCGGGGCGTCGGCAATTCAGCCGCCCCGCATCGGTCCGGAGACTTCCCGCACCGGGGCGAAGGAGCGGCGATGGATGTCGCAAGGCCCCAGCCTTCGAAGCTGCTCCAGGTGAAGCGCGGTCGGATAACCCTTGTGCTTGGCGAAAGAGTAGCCGGGAAAGCGGGCGTCCTCCTCCCGCATCCAGCGGTCTCGAGTCACCTTGGCCACGTTGGAAGCGGCAGCGATGGAGTAGCTGAGGCTGTCGCCCCGAACCACGGTCTGAAAAGGAAGCGGGCATTCCCGCAGGTGAACGAAGTCGAACAGCAGGTGAGCGGGCTGCACCGCCAGCTCCGCGACGGCCCGCATCATGGCCTCGATGGTCGCCCGCCCGATGCCCAGACGGTCGATCTCTTCCGGGCCCGCCTGGCCCACGCCTATTGCCAGAGCATGCTTCCGAATCGCATCCACGGCTCGCTCGCGGCGGGCGGGCGACAGCGCCTTGCTGTCATCCAGCAGGTCCAGCCACGTCTCGGAGCCGGATAGCGCGGGAGGCAGAATGACGGCTGCGGCCACCACCGGCCCGGCCAGCGGCCCCCTTCCTGCCTCGTCCACGCCGGCCACCAGGGGCACGCCCCGCCGGTAAAGACCCTGCTCCATCGACAAGTCAGGCATTCGAGCCCTGGTCAAGCAAATATTCTTTAGGAAGGGCGTGGGAAACCCTTTCTTGAAAGAAAGGGTTTCCCACCGTCTCCCCGCCCGGAATGTCCCTCTCGATCGTTCCACCACCCAAAAGCACGTCACCCCGGTAAAACACCGCCGCTTGACCGGGGGTAACCGCCCGCTGCGGCTGCTCAAAGCAGACCAGCGCTCCCTCGGGCCGTGGGTGCAACACAGCCCGAGCCTCTTCGGACTTATAGCGGATCTTCACTCCCACTTCCACCGGCCCATCAGGCGCCCGCCCCAGGGTGTAGTTGACCCGAGAGGTCCACATCCGCGTTTGGTAAAGGGCCTCCTCCGGCCCAACCACCACCCGGTTGGCCTCGGGTTCCAACCGCAGCACGTAGCACGGTTCCCGGTTGCCGATACCCAGCCCGCGACGCTGCCCAACGGTGAATGACTCGATGCCCTGGTGCCGGCCCACCTGCTCCCCTTCCTGGTTGACGATCGAGCCGGGGACGGACGGCACCCGTCCCTTCAAGAAGGCCCGGTAGTCGCCAAAGGGCACGAAGCAGATGTCCTGGCTATCCGGCTTCCTGGCGACGCCGAGCCCGGCATCTTCCGCCATCTGCCGGATGGTGTCTTTCGGGTAAGCGCCCACCGGCATCAACGTGCGGGCCAGCTCCGGCTGCCCCATGCCGAAGAGGACATAGGACTGGTCTTTGCCGTGGTCCACGGCCTTCTTCAACACCATCCCGTCCGGGGTGCGCTCAATGATGGCGTAGTGGCCGGTGGCGACGTAATCCGCCTGCAGCGCCACCGCCCGGGTCATCAGGAAATTGAACTTGATCTTGTCGTTGCACGCGATGCAGGGGTGGGGGGTGCGGCCGTTCTGGTACTCGGAGCAGAAGTAGTCGATAACGTGGGCCTGGAACTCTTGCTGAACGTTGAGGACGTAGTGCGGGACGCCCAGCCGGCGGCAAACCGTCCTGGCGTCGACCACATCGCCAACGGTGCAGCAACCCTTATAGTACTTGGGAAGGTCGGTGTGCTCCAGGCCGTACAGCTTCATGGTCACGCCCACGACTTGGTAGCCCTGCTGCTGGAGCAGCAAGGCAGCAACCGACGAGTCCACCCCGCCGCTCATGGCGACGGCCACCTTCTCCACCATCGGCCCGCGCACCTCTACAGACAGCCTAGCATAGCGAAGGTTGAGGGTTCAACCGAACGGCGGGATGGCGCAATTACCCGAGCAATCCACGAGTTGACAGTCTGAATCGACCCAGCTACAATCCGGCCCATCCGGGTGTCGCACGGGGAAAAGCCTACGGCATTCGAATCGAACCAGAGAGTGTTTGCCGCGCTTCGTCACATCGATATCGCACCGGCACCGGCGAGGGGGCAAACGGGGAGGGTGTCATGGCAGAGGAACAGCAGAGTGGCGGTCCTTCCGGAGGGTTTTGCTCCAGTTGCGGGAAGGAACTCGAAGCGAACACCGGTTTTTGCCCTAGCTGTGGATCCGCGGCCGGCGGGCAGCCCGCCTCCGCTCCGGCCGCCGCCGGGGGACCGGCAAGCACCGGCCACATCAAGAACCGCAACATGATCATGCAGGTCGTTCTGACCATCGTGACACTTGGTATCTACGTGATCTACTGGTACTACGTGACTCTGGACGAGATGCAGAAGGCGAACGGAAAGACGGAAGGGGCGGGTCTGTGGACGCTTCTTTCGATAATCCCGATTGCCAATCTTTTCGCTCAGTGGCATCACTCTTCCGAGTACGCTGAGTTCAATGGTGGCAAATACCCAGGGATCGCCATTTTCATTCTATGGATCGTCTTCGCCCCGGTTGTCTGGTTCCTGGTCCAGATGGACTTGAACCGGGCGGCACCCCGCTGACGCCAGGCCGCGCGAGACGGCATAGAGACGTAATAGAACAGTCCAGCCAATAGCGGCAACACCGGCTGCTCCGAAAGGCGGTTGAATTCAAGCAGGGCTGACTCTTGATGTCTGCCCTTTGCTCCCCCACCTGGCGGAGGAAGATTCACCCGCCCGAGGCCTGAGGTAGAAAGATGGTACAAAGCCAGGAACCCTTCGGGGGCAGCCGGAAGTTTTGCTCCAGCTGCGGCCAGGCGCTCGAAGCGAATAACCGCTTCTGCCCCTCGTGCGGAGCCGAGGCCCGGGCAACCGAGGCGCCACCGTTTGCCGGACCGGCTTCCGGTCCCGCGTTCGGCACCGGCCTGGCGGGTCATCCTTACGCCCATGTTCCCAACTATCTGATACAGGCGATCCTAGTTACGCTGTTTTGCTGCATGCCATTCGGGGTCGTCGCGATCGTTTATGCGGCGCAGGTCAATGGCAAACTGGCCAGCGGTGATCATGAGGGAGCCGTAAGGACCTCCAGGACAGCCAAAACTTGGGTCTGGGTTTCTTTCGGCGTCGGGCTGGGATTGGTCGCCCTTTGGGTCCCGATTGCGGCATGCAGCACAGTGGTCAGTGGTTAGTCGATTGGTTGGAAACGTTACCGGTTTCCCGCGGACCAACGGATCGCCCGTTGATTCGCGCTGGATCATCGCGGGCGCCGTGCTGCTACTGGTCACCGGCACAGCGGTCCTTCTTGCTTTTGAGCCCGGTGAGTCGGGGCTCTTCCCACCATGCCCGTTCCGTGCCGTGGCGGGCCTCTACTGTCCCGGTTGCGGCACACTGCGCGGGCTACACCAATTGCTTAATGGAAACCTCTTGCAGGCGTTTGGGTTCAACCCTTTGATGGTCCTCTCGCTGCCTTTCGTGGGGTACTCATTGCTCTCCAGTGCCGTCTCTGGGTTGAGTCGACGGCGCATGCCGGAAGTCTTCATCCCGGCCAACTGGATCTGGATGCTGTTGGGGGTGATTGTTCTATTTTGGGTTTTGCGCAATGTTCCCGCCTATCCGTTCACAGTATTGGCGCCGTAGAGCTAGCGAGTATTGGGCGCGAGGGCGGAGGCAACAGAAATCAACCGCTATCGGAAGGGGGGCAGTGATGGCTCAGGACTCGGGAGGTTGGATGGAAGGCCAGAAAGCTTGCCCTAACTGCGGCAAAGGCATCTCCCCGGATGCCGGCTTCTGTCTTCACTGCGGGACGAGAGTCGAGGTCAATCCTTCGTTCTGCGGCCACTGCGGCACGGAGATCAAACTGGGTGCTCATTTCTGCGCCGGTTGCGGTGCCGCGACCGGCGCCGGCACGGCCCCCACTTCCGTTGCGAGCGCGGGCGTGGGCGCGGGCTGGGGAGCCGATACCAATGTAGGGTACATGGGCTTCTGGATCCGGGTGGCGGCCGTGGTGATCGACGCCATCCTGACCGGCATCGTTAGTGCAAGTGTGGATGCGATAATGGGGTTCCCAGGTACCGGAGCGCTCTTATCCATTGCGTACTACGTGTTGCTCACCGGCCTCAAAGGCCAGACCCTCGGCAAGATGGCCCTGGGCATCAAGGTGGTGGACGCCAGAGGCAACGTGCCGGGCATCGGGCGCGCCGCCCTTCGGGAGATCGTGGGCAAATTTGTCTCGGCCATCGCCATCGGGTTGGGCTACCTGTGGGTCGGCTGGGACCCCCAAAAGCGCGGCTGGCACGACCACATAGCCGGCACCTACGTGATTCGGAAGTAGCCTCGGCCGGGGAATGTCTCTGGCGGCTAGTACCCGAGTCAACCCTTAGCTGCTGAGCCAACACGCCGGGACGCCGCTTCGAGTAAGATGACCCGGAAAGCCCCAGGAGGAGTTGTCCAATGCCCGTGACTTTTGGATGTTCCCTGCCCACCCGGGGGCAGCTGGCCACCCCGGAGGGGATTCGCTCCCTGGCCCAGCGGGCCGAAGACCTGGGCTTCGACTCGGTCTGGGTCAGCGACCACATCATTCTGCCCCGTGAGGTCCAGTCTTTCTACCCTTACTCCGCGGACGGGGTGGCCGTCTTCAGCCCAGACCAGCCGTACTTCGAGGCGTTGTCGGCCCTCAACTTCCTCGCCGGCTGCACCCAGCGGGTGCGGCTGGGCACCCACGTGCTCATCGTGCCCTACCGCAATCCCGTCCTAGCCGCCAAGACGCTGGCCACCCTGGACGCGCTCTCGGGGGGCCGGGTGATTGTGGGGGTGGGCGTCGGCTGGATGGAAGAGGAGTTCAAGGCGCTGGGGCTGGACACCTACGCGGCCAGAGGACCCGTGACCGACGAGTACCTGCAGCTTTACAAAGAGCTGTGGACCAAGGACGAGCCGGTCTTCAACGGGAAGCACTACCAGCTTTCCGGCAGCGGGTTTATGCCCAAGCCGGTGCAGAAGCCCCATCCGCCGATCTGGATCGGAGGGCACACCGGCCCGGCGATCCGTCGCGCCGCCAGGCTTGGCGATGGCTGGGTGCCCATCGGCCTGCGCCCTCCCGCCATCCTGGAACCCGAGGAAATGGCCGGGAAAATAGCCCGCCTTCGCACCTTGACCAAGGAGGCCGGGCGCGCCGAAGACGCCGTATCGATTTCGTTCAGCACCGGGGTATCGTTCGAGAAGACCCCGATGCTATCTCGCAAGGCCATGAGCGGCCGGCCCGAGCAGATCGCCGCCGACCTGCGGCAGTACCAGGACCTGGGGGTCCGGAACTTCATCCTCAGCTTCCCGGCCGATAGCATCGCCGGCCAGAAAGAGGAGATGCAACAGTTCGCCCGAGAGGTGATGCCCCTGATACCCCAAGATTAGGGTGCCCTCACCCCCGGCCCCTTTCCCACTGGGAGAGGGGTGGCCGAAGGCCGGGGTGAGGGCGCGCCCAAGTCAATTTCCAAACATAACAAGGGAGGCCGAAATTGTCAGCACGATCCGACCTGAAAAATAGGCTAATTTCCGGACAACCCATCGTAGCGCCGGGGGCCTACGACCCCATATCGGCCCGGCTGATCCAGTCGTTGGGCTTCGACACTGTCTATACCGGGGGATACATGAGCGGCGCCCATCTGGCCGTCACCGAGCCGCTGATGACCCTGACCGAGCAGGTGGACGTAGCCGCCCGGGTGGCCCGGTCGGTTTCCTTGCCGGTGATCTGCGACGCCAACGCTGGGTATGGCGACCCGGTGCACGCCATGCACACTGTCCGGACCTTTGAGGCCGCGGGCATTGCCGCCATCCACATAGAGGACCAGTTCTTTCCGAAGCGGGCCTCATACCACGCGGGTTTGGAGCATGTCATCCCCGGCGACGAGTTCCTGGTAAAGATGAAGTACGCGCTGCAAGCCCGCACCGACCCGGACTTCATCATCATCGGCCGCACCGACGCCTTCTCCGCAGTGGAAGGGGACATGAACGAAGCCATCCGCCGGGGCAACGCCCTTCGCGACCTGGGTGTCGACGTGATAATGCCCCGGGGCGTGCGCCAGAAGGAAGACCTGGATACCTACCGCAAAGGCGTATCCGATGTTCCCTTGCTGGTCATCGCCGGGGCCGACGATATCACGGTCCAAGAGTACACGGACCTGGGCTACCAGATAATGATCTACGCCACCGCGCCCATAATCGCCGCGGTCGACGGTTTCCGCAAGGTTTACCAGAGCCTGAAGGACACCGGCCACATCGGCATCAACGAGCAGCGGGTGCGGGAGATGCGCGACGAGGTTGAGGCCCTGATCAGCCTCCCCGAGTACCAGGAGGTTGAGGCGCAGACCACTGAGCGGGAATTCCAGGACCGGCCCCGCCACTGACAAAAGTCATCCTTGGTACGAAGTGGCCCTGCCGGGTCTCAGTACATCCGGCAGGGGCCGGCCACAAGCGTGGGGCTTTGCCTCAAATCCGTCATTCCGAGGAGCGCAGGGACGACCCCGATTCTATCGGGGTGGTGCGGGGTCCCTCCATGGCAACCTTGACCCACCGCCCCAGACCCCTCGCCTCACTCGGGGTAACATATGCCAGGGTGCTTTTGAGGCAAGGCCCAAATGTGGGGTATTGCCCGGGCCGCCCGATTCCGGAAAATCCGGGCAATGAAGCTCCAACGGCCGGGACGCCGGGTCAGCGGCCCGGCGCCTGGTAGCCCACGGCCGACGCCTTCCGCATGGCTTCGACGGCCTCGTCCATCGGTAGGAGCACGGTGGTGTTGAAATTCCTCAAAGCGCCGCTGCTGGCTATTGCCATGGACATCGCCATCATGGTCACGTTGTCGGGGAGTTCCAAGATAGCCACCACGTCGTAGTCGCCGAAGGTGTAGTCGAAGGTTTCAAGCTTGCCGCCCAGACACTCGATCATCTGCCGCACCGCCGCGCTCCGGTCTTGGGGGTCCTTGATCAGGGCCCCGAGCCCCTGGCTGGAATAGCTAGCCTGTTTCATGTAGCGAGCCATGGTCTACCTCCTCGTTTCGACGATCGTAGCACCGGACACGCCGTACTTCCGCTCCAGTTCGTAGACTTCCGGGAGCCCCAGCATGCCGGCGGCGTCCCAGCGGGTGGCAACCCGGCTTGGGTCCACCCTCCCTGTCTCCTTCAGCTCCTCGAAGGCGTCCCGCACCTGCTTGTAGACCAGCCAGATGGTGCTGCCGCAGATCATCAGCTTGAAACCCTGGGCGGCCACCTCCTGGGTGGGCAACAGGTCTCCGTTGTACATCCGGGGCAGGTCCCGCAGGTCGGCGGCGTAGTTGCGCAGATCATCCAACGTCTTGACACCATCGACGAACACCAGGTCGGCGCCGGCGTCGATGTAGGCGCGGCACCTCCGGACCGTATCCTCCCAACCGGTGACGGCGTAGGCGTCGCAGCGGGCGATGATGACGAAGTCGGGGTCGGTGCGAGCGTCCAGGGCGGCTCGGATCTTCTGGACCGCTTCCTCCATGGGGATGACCTGCTTGCCCTCGAAGAACCCGCACTTCTTGGGGAATACCTGGTCCTCGATGTGGATGCCGGCGACCCCGGCGGACTCGTACTCCCGAACCGTGCGCCGGACGTTCAGCGGATTCCCGTAGCCGGTATCGGCGTCGGAAACCACTGGAATGCCGACCGCGTTGGCGATGTACTTGGCGTTGGACACCATCTCAGTCATGGTCAGCAGGCCCACGTCGGGAAAGCCCTTCTCGGCGGCCGTGCCGGCGCCGGTCATGTACACCGCGTCGAAGCCCACCGCTTCCGCGATCTTGGCATGGAACGCGTTAAGAACGAATGGGGCGGTAATCATCTGGCCCGAGGCCAGCATTTGGCGAAGCTTGGTGGTTGTCCTCATGGCGACCCCTCCGTGGTGCAAGCGGTCAGCTATCAGCCTTCAGCTTTCAGCTTTCAGGTTCGGAGGGAATTGTAGCTGCTGATAGCTGGCCGCTCGTGATTGCCTGAATGATAGCCCATTATCCTTCCCGCTGCCACTGCCTGAAAACGTCGCGATCCTGTTGGAGGGCAGGAGGTAATCGGAACGTGGCCGGTACTCAAATAGGCAAGGAGGCCGGCCCGAGAGGTCCGCGGCACTTGGGCGCTTCCGAGTCGGCCCGGAACAGGGAGTCCCAGAGGGAATACCGGCGCAGAGGGCTATCTATCCATCCGAGCCGGAGATCAAGGGAACCACGATGCCCAGCACCAGCGCAGCGATGATGATTCCCGCGAAGACCAGCCAGAGAGTCGATCTCGACTCCGGCGCAGTGCCCCGGCGTTCCCGCTCCCGCAACTCCTGGGGTCCCAGGTCCAAGACTTCCCTGGCCGGCATCTGGTCGGACTCGTAGACGCACAGGTCATGGGGGAGGTTATAGGCCGAGCCCCAGAGGCCGGGCCCGCCTCGCAAGGACCGGATGACGCACCGGATGCCCGCCTGCCGCAGCCGCTGCTCGGCCAGCCGCGCCATGGGCTCGTTGTCGAACACGGTTAGTCGGACCTGTTTCTCCCGGCGACCCCGGTGGGGCATCGCACCCCCTAGCCCGCCGCCTGGGAGGGCAGGGCCACGGTGGCCCGGCCGAGGGCCGTCTGCTGGCCCCGCTGGTCTTCGCACCACAGTGCCACGTCGGCCAGGCGCCGGTCTTCTTCACGGTAGACCCGGGTCACCCGGCCCCGGCACCAGGTGGCGTCGCCATACCCATTGGGCAAGGTCAAGGTGACGCTCAGAGACTTGAGGAAGCCCGAGTCTCCCATCCAGTTTGTCAGAAGATTGCTCACCCAGGATATCCGGTCGATGCCCGAGTCATGGGCGTAGGGGAACCCGAACATGCCGGCCACGTCATCCCGCAGCATGGAAGCTTCCCAGCTTTCCCACGAGCCGTTGTCCGGGTCACGGAAGGCGAAGCCGGGGTGGCGCTGCCGGTAGCGCAGGAACTCCTTGAAGCCAAGGCTTGGGCGGGTGGCGTTGATGAATTGGATCATCTCCTCGGAGGTCAGCGGCCCCCGGACGATGGCGGGAAGCGGGTCCGACTCCTTCACGCTTTCCCAGTAGCGCGGTTGGCTGCCCCTTATCTCCTCGGCGTCATAGGCGTCCTCGATGGCCAGTGCCTCCGCCTCGGTCAGGGGCTGCTTGCGCCACTCCCGGTACTTCCCCGCGTCGATAGCCGGGGCCCGAGGGGTGCGCAGGACCCATGAGGTAGCCTTGGCCACGGCCTCGCCTTGGTCGTCGGTGAAGGCCGTTTCCCCCGTTTGGAGGACCATCGGCCCGCAGAACCGCCCCTCTTTCTCTTGAACGTCGACCAAGCGCGATTCGGACCGGACTCGGTCCCCCAAGCGCACCAATTTGAAGAACTCCCACTGGGTGCCGCCATATATTATGTGAAGCTCAGGGAGCTTGGGGGCGATGCAGGTAGCGTCCACGCTGTACAGCCAGCACGGGGGCGCAACGATGCGGCCCTCGCCGCCATTTCCGGGGTAAGCGGGGTCCAGCCAAAGAGGGTTGCGGTCGCCAATGCTCTTGGTCCAACGGTTGATGGCCGGACGGCTGGCCAGACAGTTGTGCAGGGGGCGGCGCAACGGCACGCCGATCAGGGCCCGCGCCGCCTCAAGTGACGCGGGATCCAGTCCTTCGGTGGGAGTACTTGGTAAAAGCATGGGAGGGCTACCTCTGCTCCAGGGGTGGAGGGACGATGGGTTGGTCTGCCGGGCCATGCACCGATGGCAGCGAGACCACGGCGCTCCCCGGCATGATATTCTCGCCCCGTTGGTTCACCGCCGAAATGTCGCACTGCACCAGGTGATAGTCACCCTCCACCCATTTGCGCACGACCCGTCCCCGCAATCTGGTGACATCGCCGACGATGTTCGGGCGGCGCAAGAAGCCTCCGACCTGGACCAGGAAGGCGTTGTCCCCCATCCAGTCAGTCATGTAGCGGCAGAGCCAGGACAACCGGTGAGGGCCGATGTCGTAGACGCCCGGCATCCCCACTTCCCGGGCCATGAACTCCTCCCAATGCCCCCGGTGGGGATGGTCCTGGACCCCCGTCTCCGGGTCCACAAAGGTGTCGGCGGGATGGCGGCGCCGGTTGAGGATCTGGTATACGTGGCCGCCGGGATGGCCTACTCCCTCTCCGCTGGTGGCCCCGGAATCGGTGTAGCTGCCGGCGAACGCGATATCCACCACCCTCAGGGGGCCGTAAGTTACCAGGGGCAGTTGTTCGTCGTCGGCTACCTCTTCCCAGTAGCGGGGGAGGCTGCCGCGGACCGACTCCTCCAACATCTCCTGCTCCACCGCATCCAGGTCCTCCAGAGACCACCGGTGAGGGTCGACGTGGTAGTTCATGCCCCCGGGGGCTTGGCGGCGGGGCGTCCGCATCACCTGGGTCCGGGTCTTGGCCACCAGGACGCCATCCGCGCTGCGGCAATCCACCTCGCCATGCTGAAGAATCATCCGGGGCACCGTCCGCCCTCGCTTTTCCACGGCATCGACCAATCGGCCACTCTGAGTGATGATGTCGCCGGGACCCATCGGGTGGAAGAACTCCCACTCGGTGCCGGCGTAGATCCATTGGATGCCCCGCAGGCCCGGCGCGATTATCGCCTGGCCGACCATCACCGGAGGGGCAACGATGCCGCCCCATCGGGTCCGGGCCGCGTACTCCGGGTCCAGAAACAGCGGATTGTCGCTGCCCATGTAATTGCAGTAAGTGCGGATATTTTCCCGGGTTATCTCCACGGTGGCTTGAGCTCCCCGGTAGTCCACCCCAATCAGCCGCCTGGCCTCGGCTAGGCTGTTGTCATCCAGCCCCGGTACCTGGGTCGCGACCGTGTAGGCTTGGTCTTTGAACCTGACCACATTTTCCGGTTCCGTCATGTCACCCACGCAGCGTCGAGTATCGGCCTACCCAACCAGACCCGGCTGGTCTGGCGGCTATCCGGATTATATCAGACCCCTTCTTCGCGGCACCAAGCAGCACCGGCTGCCCTGGGAAACCGCGGCTGAATTCGAGGTGGACCGGCCCGTGGATAATCCTTCCAGCTCCCCTTGCGGCCGGCGCGTTACCCGCGAGCCCAGGAATCCTTTCTGGGCCGGGGAATGCCACGCTGCCGGATCTGGAAATGCCGCAGGACCGGGGCATTCCCGGAGCGATGCCCGAGCCTGATTTTAGGTGAAACCGTGGTGCCTCCCACAGATGAACATGATATAATATGCGGCGCACGGCTAGGCCGAGGTGGTGGAATTGGTAGACACGCGGTCTTGAGGGGGCCGTGGGCATTCGCCTGTGTGGGTTCAAATCCCGCCCTCGGCACCAACTCGGCGACATTGGTTGATAAAGAACCACGGCGACGTAGCCAAGTGGACTAAGGCGGAGGTCTGCAAAACCTCTATTCGGCGGTTCGAATCCGCCCGTCGCCTCCAATCAATCTCGCCACTCCGGAGCGGCACGGCTCCTCCCTCCAACGGCCGGGTCCGCCTGGCTTCGGCTCGGCGCCAGCCAGGACCGCGCCGTCCCGCACCGCTCCTCCAATCCGGCCCCGCGGCCCGAGGGCTCGGCAGCCCTCGAGCCCGCGCACGGCGGGGTTTCCACCGCAAGGGCGAAACAGTCTCCACTACCTTTCTCCTGCGCTCACTCGGGAATACCATAGGTCCACCTGCCGGGGTGGCGGAACGGTAGACGCGGCGGACTTAAAATCCGCTACCTTAACGGGTGTGTGGGTTCGA
>JASMCQ010000104.1 GCA_030753265.1 Dehalococcoidia bacterium | reverse complement strand
CATTGGCCTTGATGTTTTCTGACTGGGACACATTTGCTCCTTTCTGGAAGTAATGTACCTTCATTCCAGGAGCTCACGCCACTTCCACTTTCTCGGGTTTTCTTACACCCCAATGTGTCCCATTATCGCTGACGGTCTACATACGAATGCTTGCCGGGCCAACTCCCGGCCCGCTTCCGCCCAATTGTAGCATCCGCGAGTCTCCTCTCAGGGTCCGGACGCCTCGGAGGGGCAGATGACCGGCAACGTCGACCGGCCGGTCAACCGTTTCCGCCGGCAGGGGGAACGAAACCCGCGAAAAGCCAGCATGCCGAAGGGGGCAACCAGGATGACCAACAGCGCCAGGTCACCGGGGACGCCGCTGCTAGAGCTTGGAGCGTTGCAGCCGGGGGAAGATTCACTGGTTTGTCCGGCACCTTCCGGGGCCGCCCGAGTGGGTTCGGAGGCCGGGGTAGGCGGCACTGAGGCCGGGGCTGGCCCCGGGGTGGTGGGGGCAGGCGCCGCGCCGGTGGGGGTTGGATTCGGTGTGGCAGTGGGCGGTGCCGGGGTGGGCGCCGGTGTTGGGGTGGGAGGTGGCGGCGTGGGAGTCGGCGTCGGAGAAGGGTGCGGCGTCGCGGTCGGGCTCTTTGGGAAGGCGAGTTCCGGCTCATCGGGCAGGGGCCAGGGCTCCAAGCCCGTGGCCGTTCGCCACCGGTTGTCCAGGCCGAGAAGATCCAGCCCGTAGACCAACTGCAATGCCTGGTCGATGTTGAAGGTGCTCTGGATTGCCTGCATCAACTCGGCAATCTTGGCCTCTCCGTACTCGGTGGCCAGGTAACTCACCACTGACTGGCTCTGGCCGTAGGCGGTTACTATGTCCTGGGGAGTGCCTCTGATGGTGACGAGGTCGCTCAGAGGCTTGATCCGCCCGTCGTGGATTCCGCGGGCCAGTGCATCATCGTATTCGCTGGCGGGAGCGAGGTTCCCGTACTCCGCCAGGCCTTCTTTCAACCAGGAAGGCATTCGAGAGTAGGCGCGCCTGGCGGCCTCCGCCGTCGCCAGGTGGGAGACCTCGTGGGAGACGATACCCCAAATTGCCGGGTCAAATGACTGAACCAAGACGACGCGCTCATCGCCGAAAGCCATCCCCTCGGTGCGCACCCGGCCCTGCTGAAGCTGAGAGTCGAATGGCAGGGCCGCCGACATTTCAAAGTAGCTATCGTAGGCGACGATGCGGAACTGTTCGGTTGGGTCGATGCCCAACACCGGGGCCATGCTCCGGAGCCCCTCTTGGGCGGCATTCAACACCGTCGCCGCCCGGCCCTTCCCCTCCTCGCCGTAGTAGTCGACGGTTATCAGGCCGGAAGTTATCGTTTGCCAGTCAAACCGGGCGTCGAAGTAGATGATCTCCTGGTCTGGTGTGCGATACACCGCTCCGGCCTCGTCCCAGATCTCAAAAGAGTATCTGATCGCGGTGCCGGGTGGAATGTATCTGCTACCGAAACCGGTGGGCAACACGGTCTCGCCGGTCACCAACTCGGCGGGCTCGAACTCCAGCGTCCAGTACGTGCCGGTCGCGTAGCGGCCGGTGCTCCTGAAAAACAATCGGATCTCGTCGATTACCTGGGGACTGCGAGCGGTTACGAAGAACCTGATGTTGTCCGGGTATTGGCTCACCGCGCCCAGCTCCACCACCTCGATCTCGCCCGAGTCGGCCCGAACGTCATTCGCCGTGGAAACTTGGAGCATGGTGGCCAGGCCGAGGGCCAAGCCCAAGCAAAGACGCATCACGATGGGTGTATCGCTTGGTCGTGCAGACGTACCTGGCGCCGGTCACCGGGAAGCTCGGGGTGTGCCACCGGTGGTCAGGACTCCGGCATGTTGCGCAGGATGTCCTCCAGCGTCTTGTCCAACGCCGGGTCCATATCAACAGGCACGATGTACGGAGTATAGCTGTAATCGGCTCTGGCGTTTTCGATCAGTTGTTTGGCGTCGGGGTTGGAGTCACTGATCTGCTCCAACCGTTCTTGCAGCTGCCGCGCCTCGGCAAGGCCTTGATCCCGCAGCTCCGATAGGTCAACGGTCAAACCGAACATGTCATTGAGTCTTCTCATTATGTCGTAGAAGGAGCGATGGTCCTCGGATATCCCGACCTGTTGGTTGTTAGAGGTGACGAAGGGGAACATGGGCGCCATGGCCCCAAACCGGAATATCTCGATATCCGGGTACTCATAATGGGCCATGGTGACCAGCGCCATCGCGATTGTTGGCCCTCGTCTCCCTTCGCTGCCGTAGCTGGAGAATTGCACGCCAAACCGCTCCAGTTCCTGTTTCATACCCGGCTGGCTGTAGACGCAGGTAATCCGCCGTTCCATATCGGGAGGGACCGGTCCGTTGACACCCTCCACGGCCACGGTCTGCTTGATCCCAAGCTCGGTTATGGCTTGAAAGAAAGCTTTGCCGAAGGCGTCGATACGGAACCAGGGCTCCTCTCCCCTAAACAGAATAAGGCCGTTGCCCGCATCGTAGAAATAGTTTTCCCGGTGCATCGCCTTGGTGGGGAGTCCTTCCTCGAAGGCTACCCGGGGACGGAAGGTGTCGTGGGTCCCCGCGACCTGGAACGGGTAACAGGTGTTGGAGATCCCCGGTCCCAGTTCGCCGATTTTCTTCGCCCCCAGTTTGGCGATGAGGTATCTGATCAAGCCTCCCGAGATTCCTCCTCCGTCAGACCACTGGCGCCGCCACCCGGCTATCAAGAACCGGGCGGGAGGTTTCTCGTCGAGGATCAGCATTTGGTCGGTCATGGCACCCTCCCGAAAGAGCCGTGAAGGGGTTATTGTAACTCAGGTGTTCTCCGGGCGTTTAGATATCGGGCCAGGGAAAGGAATCTCACCGCTTGCCCGCGGGGTGGTACCCTTGGCCCGCCTTGCTCTATTCCATAGTTTAACCGGCAGCGGCTCAAACGCCAACCGTGCCGCGTGCCAGAAGGTAAATCACGCTTCATCGAGGGACGTGGCGGTCCAACGGGCAGACTTTTCTTGCGATCCGCCGGGGAGTCCGTGAATCTATTGGGCCTGGAGCCGCACCGGCGCCTAGTTTTGTGTTCGCCTCACCGAAATCGCCGCGGAACCCAGGCCCTTTTGAAGAAACCGGCGGCTCCGGTTACATCTCGTTTTCTTGCTGAAGAAACGTCAAGCGACCGCCGCATCCGGGGGCCAGCCCGGCTTCTTGACACCGGCATTGCGCTTCGCTATAGTCGCCCAATCGTGCGCCGGGCCGCTCCCGGCACGGGGGGGTATCTTGCGCTTGGACCTGGCGATCCATCGTGTTTCAGAGATTCACGCCGGGGACTCCACCCGGCTGGAGGGGACAAGCCTCCAGGTCGACGTGGAGGAGTTGCGGCGCCATCTCCTGGAGGACCGCCGCCTCGAAAGCATTGATCTGGACCTGGTCCGGCCCGGGGAGCTGTGCCGGGCAGGCTACGTCTTCGACATTGTGGAGCCCAGGGCCAAGGAGCCCGGCCACGGGACCGATTTCCCCGGCATCCTTGGTCCCATCTCCGTCGCGGGCCAGGGTACAACCCACGTGCTCCGGGGATCGGCGGTGACGGTCGTGGATGGCGGGCAGCCCGGAGGCGAATGGGGATACAACTCGAGAAGGGGCGGCATGGTAAAGGTCCTGGAGATGGGCGGACCAGCCGCGCCGGCCTCGCCCTATAGCAGCCTCCACCATCTGGTATTGGTCCCCCATGCCCTTCCGGAAATCGAACGGCACGCGGTACTCAACTCCCTGCGGGTGGCGTCTGTAAAGGCAGCAAACTACCTGGCCCGGGCCGGCCTGGGAAGGCCTCCCGCGTCCGAAGATGTTTACGAGTTGGAAGGCCCATCGGCCGAAGGACGCCGGGGGCTCCCTCGCTTGGCCTACATCGGCCAGATTCATGGCCACCAGCATGGAGCGGAGGTGGACGAGCACATCCTCTACGGCAGCAACACTCGCGGTATGATGCCGGTATCGCTCCATCCCAACGAGTGGCTGGACGGCGCTGTAGTCGTCTCCTACTCGTGGGGAGCCCGCGGCCTCGAAACCTTCTTCTACCAGAACCAGCCCATCATCACCGACCTCTACCGGCGGCACCGTGCCGGAGAGATCACCTTCGCCGGCACTATCGCCACGGTTTCGTCCGACCTGGAAGAGGAGATGAGGCGCAACTCCATGCTGGCCGCCCAGATTGCCAAGTCGACTCTGAGGGCCGACGGGGTGATCCTGACGAAGTACGTGGGCGGCGCGCCTCATTCGGACATGTTCGAGACGGCCCGCTTGTGCGAGGCGGCGGGAGTCAGGACCGTTATCCAGGCCACCGACACGGCCCCGGACGGGCGGGCTGAGTCGGCCCTTCTCATGAGTGCGCCGGGGGTGGACGCGGTGGTAAGCTTGAGTGAGGGGGTTGACCTATCCTGGCGAGTACCGGCCGCGGAGCGTGTCATAGCGGGAAACCCGGAGGTGGCGGAGACCCTTGCCCCGGCACATGATCTGATGGCCAGGGCACTTTGCGGGGTGACCAACAACCAGGGAGCGTCCCGGCTCCGGTCCATGGTCTACTGAGAGCCCATCCAACAACTCCAGATGAGGCCACTCGAGGTCCTTCGACAGGCTCAGGACGAACGGCTTTCCCCCGCTTCGTACGATTATCCCCCGTTCGTGGTGAGCCTGTCGAACCACCGCAGCAGGCTATTGAATTGGGTCTTTGTACCCAGGCTGGATGCTATCCCCAAGTCGACTCACGAACAACTCGACAATGAGCGCTGGACCGGAGAGGTTGACCTTCGAGTGAGCTTGGCGCCGGGAGTATAAAGATGCTAGTGGTCCACTATTTGAATCAATTCTTCGGGGGCATCGGAAGCGAGGAGGCGGCCGGAACTCCTCCACAGGTGCGTGCGGGAGCCGTGGGCCCCGGCCGGGCGCTGGAGCAGGCCCTGCCCGAGGGCTCTCACGTCGTGTCCACCATCGTATGTGGCGACAACTACGCGGCCGAGCACCCGGAAGAGATCGCCGCCCTGGCCGTGGCAACGGTGCGCGACGCCGGGGCCGGCCTCCTGGTAGCGGGCCCGTGCTTCCAGGCGGGGCGCTACGGGGCAGCCGCCGGCGCGGTGTGCAACGCCGTCCAGGCCCAGCTGGGGGTGCCGGCTGTCACCGGCATGGCGGAGGAGAACCCCGGCGTGGACATCTACCGTGGGGAGATATACATAATCGACTCGGGCCGTGACGTGGCCCGGATGAAGGATGTCCTGGCGAAGATGGCTTCGCTGGGCGTCAATCTGGTGAACGGGCAGCCGGTGGGCCGGCCCGCCGAGGAAGGATACCTTCTCCAAGGGAAGCTGCGGTCAGAGTTCGTCGACCAGACGGCGGCCGAGCGCCTGGCGAACCTACTGCTGGCCAAGCTGAAAGGCGAGCCCTTCGAGTCAGAAGCCCCCGTTCAAGCCCCGGAGCCCGTGCCGGTCCCTCCGGCGGTGGCCGATCTATCCAATGCCACCATTGCCGTGGTGACCGATGGGGGACTGGTCCCCAAGGGGAACCCGGACCGAATTCCCACGGGGTTCGCCAAGGTCTGGGGGGCTTACAGCATCGCCGGGCGGGACGGCCTGATAGGCGAGGACTATGAGGTGGCCCATGGCGGCTACGACGTGCGGTACGTCCAGGCCGACCCCAACCGTTTGGTGCCGGTGGATGTCCTGCGCGAGATGGAGCGGGACGGATTGTTCGGCAAGCTGCACGAGGAGTTTCTGTCCACCACCGGAAACGTCAACCCTCTGGAGAACAGCCGGAGAATGGGCCGGGAGATGGTGGAGTGGCTCAAGATCGCGCAGGTTGACGGGGTGATCCTGGTCTCAACTTGAGGGACCAGCACTCGCAGCGGCGCTGCGATCGGAACGGAGATCGAGAAAGCGGGAATTCCGGTGGCCCAGGTCACACCGATGACCCTGGTGGCCGAGGCGGTGGGTTCGAACCGCATCGTGCGGGGTCAAGGGATTGTTTGCCCCTTGGGCGACACCGGGCTTCCGCCCGGCGAGGAGCGGGAGTTGCGCCGTAAGGTGGTCCGGAAGGCATTGGACGCACTGGCTGAGTGAGAAAGCGCCACGCTCTGGGGGAACTTCTTTAGGAAAAGAAGTTCCCCCAGGCCCCCTCAAGAAACCTGTGCTTGGCTTGGTTCTTTCTGGGGAGGTTTGGAGGACCTCTTTCTTGCAAGAAAGAGGTCCTCCAAGAGGCCTCGCCGCTACCTGATTCCAATAAGCCGCTTCAGCTTGTTCACCACCACCCGGCGCTTCAACCCCTGAATGGCCACACTGATGGGAATCCCCTTCGGACAAGCGGCGGAACACTCAAAGATCGTGTGACACCGCCACAAGCCCTCCTCGCTGGCTGCCACCCGCAACCGCTCCCGGGCAGCACTGTCCCGACTGTCGGAGACCAGGGCGAAGGCCCGGTTGAGCGCCGCCGGTCCCAGGAAATCGGCGTTCAGGCCGGCCACCGAGCAAGCCGAGTAGCAGAGGGCGCAGTAGACGCATTCCCGCTGGGGATCGATGGCTCTTCGCTCTTTGGAGTCCGGGGAGATCGCCACGGGCCCCCGGTCGTCTCCCACTGGAGAGAGGTAGGGCACGACTTGGAGCAGGCGTTGGTAGAATACTGCCGGGTCGACCACCAGGTCCCGCACCACCGGCAGATGCCGCATCGGCTCGACCCGCACCGTGCCGCCACGGCCGTCCAGCAATTGGCGCACCAGAGTGCGGCACGCCAGGCCTTCCCGCCCGTTGATGACCGTGCCGCAGGACCCGCACATCCCCACCCGGCAGGCGCAGCGGTAGGCCAGCGAAGGATCGGCGTTTCGCTGCACCCAGATGAGGGCGTCCAGCACGCTCATGCTTTCCGCTATGACGGGCACGGAAAAGCTCTGCCAGTGGGGGCCGGCTTCGGCGCCCGTTCCCGTTCGCTTAACCGCCAGCGTTATCTGTTCCATAGCCTGCTCGCACCCATTTTTCGGAGGGCTAGATTATGAACTGCAGCAGCGCCCAGGCACCATAGGCAAAGGTCGCCACGCCCAGCAGCCAGAGGCCAGCGGTGATGGGCCGCCGCCGTTCCGCGGCGGGCCGCCACTCCAGCAGGATGTTGCGGACTCCGTTGAGGCCGTGGAATAGGACCAGAGCCAGTAGGGAGAAGTCCACGAAAACGAACAGCCCCTGGGCCAGCCGGCGTTCCACGATGTCGAACAGGACCAGCTCCTCCCGCCGGCCGTCGATCACGTCGGCGATGCCGGAGAAATGAGCCATCCAGATGTGGACCGCCAGGAAGAATATGAGCAACAGTCCGCTGACCCGCTGGAAGAACCAGGGCCAGAAGCCTGACGGGTCTCGCTCTCGTATGCCGGTCGTAGGGATGGTCATAAGTTCTCGCTGGGCTGCTAGTGCGGGCCGGTCTCAGAAGATCAAGGGGAAGCTGACGTAGGCGGCCGTGCCGGTCGTAACCAGGGTCAAGGCCAGGCAGGCCCAGAACAGCGCCGCCTGACACCGGATGCCGATCCCCAGGTCCAGAAGGACCACCCGCAGCCCGTTTAAGCCGTGATACAGTACCGCCGCCAGCAGCAGCAGGTCCAGGGCCACGAAGACCGGGGTTTGAAGCACCTTCAGCACGTCGTCGAAGGTGTCCGCTCCGGCCTGGCCGGTGGAAATGACGGCGATGTGCAGGAAGAGATAGCCAACCAGGGCCACTCCCGTTACCCGCTGCAGCAGCCAGGCCCACCAGCCGGCGTGGGTGCCGGAGTAGCGGTCGCGGGAGGGACCGTTGTGGAGTAGTAAGGCGCGGACCGGTGCGGCCAACACACCCCCCTAGAAGAGTTCCATCTCCGGATTCTGCTCTTCGCCGATGCGGCGGAACACGGGGGGCTTCAACCCCTCGTAGAGGGCGCCCAGCCGTTGGTTGATATCCTCGTTCACCTTGGAGAAGAAGCTGTTTCCCCGAGCGTCGCCCTCCACCAGGAGGGGTCCCAGCTCGTTGAGGTCTAGGACCCACAGGGCCTCCGAGATGCCCAACTCCTCCACCCAATACACCCCCAACACCCGCTGGATGGCCCGGCCGTAGATGGCTCCCAGTCCATAGCCCACTGTGGAGAGGCAGACAGCACCATGTTCCCTGAACACATCCTGGTAGACCTTCTCTGACATGCCTGCCTTGCCCACCACGGCTCTGACCCCGTAGCGTCCCAGCAGTTCCGGCATGTATTTGGCGTAGCGGAAACTGGCGGTGGCCTGGAGTGAGGACACCTTGAACTCTCCGGGGGAGACCTCGACGCCGGCAGGGGAGGACTGGAAGCTGACGTTGGTCAAGGCGGCCAGGTCCAGGGGCGGCTCGTGGCCCTCCACGAGCATGTGCTGGTACACCCCGTCGCGGGCGGTGAACACCGGGCCCGTCAGGTAGACCAGGTCACCGGCGGACAGCTTGGCTAGGTCCTCCGGCGTGAGCGGGGTCTTGAGACGCCACTCGCGGCTCTCGGCTTGTTGCATCTAGCCGATCCCCTCCCGGCGGTAGTACTCGGTGAACCATCGCGGGTCTTCCCGGAACTCCACTGTCCCGTCCGGGTAGATGCGGCCGACGGCCCGCCGGTAGGCGGTGCAGAATTGGGAGATGGCTACCGGGACGCCCCCGGTGTGGGTGTAGGCTATCTCGATGTGCACGTCCAGGGCGGTGGTATCTCCACCCACGCCCATAACCCCGAAGCCGGTGCGGTCGGCCAGATCCAGTAGCTCCTCTTCCAGGGTGGCCACCGCCGGGTCGGGGTGCCGCTCTCCGATCAGCCGCAGGCAGGCAGCCTCCTTGGAGAGGCGGACGGCCTGGTCCTTGGTGCCGCCCAGTCCCACGCCGACCACCACCGGGGGGCAGGACAGGCCCCGCCGGGCGAACTCGGCCATGTTGTCCAGCAGGAACCGCTTTATGCCGTCCCGCCCGTCGGCGGGGAACAGCATCCGGTAGTCGGTGCCGAACAGGCCGCCCTTGTGGACGGCGATCAAGTCGATCCAGCTGGCATCGGGCTCGAAGGAGTAGTCCACGTTGGGGGCGTAGACCCCCACGTTGTTGCCGGGGTTGCGCCGGGTCAGAGGATGTACCCGGTTGGCCCGGAGCTGGATGTCCTGGGTGATGTCGGCAACCGCCCGCCGCAGGGACCGCTCCAGGGCGACGAAGCCGCCCTCGATGACCGCCTCGTTGCCGGCCTTCACGTAGTAGCGGGGCAGGCCGGTGTCCCCACACATGGGCCGGGCATCGGCGACCGCCACCTTGGCGTTTTCGATCAGGCGGCCCAGGATGACCCGGGCCAAGGGCTTGCTCTCCCGCTCCCAGGCCTGGCCGAACGCCACCAGGCCGTCCTGAGGCACCACGATGGCAGCCCGCTTGTTGGCCTCATAGGCGACCTGATAGATGAGTTCTTGGGAGATGCCGGTGGCGTCGGCAGTCATGCCTCTCACACTACCACAAGTTGGGGCGGGCGGGAATGTTGCCAGGGTTGGAAGCAGGACAATCGGGTTCGGCACTTTGTCCGAGGGAGAGGGCACACCACCACGATGGTGTCTCCCAATCGTTCCGGCGAAAACCGGAACTCAGGGATGCAGGCTCCGCTGCGCGGTTTGCCAGGTGTCGAGTGGCGCGCCTGGATTCCGGCCCGCGCCGGAATGACGAAGGGGAGCAGCCGGACCGCTTTCTTCACCGCTCCGGAATCTCTGAGGGCCAAGGGGAGCCGAAGCCTGCATTTACTGGCCTCTGAATTGACAACAAAATTTGATCGAGGGCTTGGCCGACGGGCAAAATGCCCCTGTTTCCCCCTTTGGTAAAGGGGGACTAAGGAGGATTTCCTCGGCGAAGGGCCCAGGGGGATTTCCTCGCCAGCTTCACCGCGCACTCAAGGCACCGTAAGACACGATTTGCCGCGGATTCGGCGGCCCGGTTGACAGCCTTTTGCCATCCTGTGTGGAGCCGGGCGTGCGGTAGCAGGCCGCCCCTTGCGTTGCTGCAAGAAGTGCCTTATATTTCCGGCCAGAGGAGCGGACGAGCGGAGCCACATGTACGAGAGCCTGGCCATGGACATCCTCATCCTGGGCGGCGGAGGCGCGGGCCTGATGGCGGCGCTTCACGCCCGCCGCAAAGGCCCCGACCTGCGCATCGCCGTGGCCGCCAAGGGATTGGTCGGCCAGAGCGGGTGCACCCGCATGGTGCAAGGGGGCTATAACGCGGTCATGGACCCCCGGGACTCCTTCGATCTCCACTTTGAAGATACGGTCCGGGGCGGGGCTTTCATCAATGACCAGGAGTTGGCCTGGGTGCTGGTCAATCAGGCCCCCGGCATCATCGGAGAGCTGGAGCGGCTGGGCTGTTTCTTCGACCGCGACCGTGACGGGCGCATCTATCAAAAGGCCTTCGCCGGGCAGACCTTCGACCGCACGGTGCACCGGGGCGACCTGACCGGCATCGAGATCATGTCCCGGCTCAAGGAAAACGTCCTGGCCTCCGGCCTCCTCTTGTTGGACGAGCAGCGGGCGGTTTCCCTGCTGGCCGATGGGGAAGGGCGGACCGGCGGCGCGCTGTTGCTCGACATACGCACCGGGGGCTTCACCGCCGTTAGCGCCAAAGCCACCCTGGTGGCCACCGGAGGGGGCGCCCGCATGTACAGCATCGCGGCCCCCTCTCTCGAAAAGTCCGGTGACGGTATGGCCCTGTGCTATCGGGCCAGCTGCGTGATGCGCGACATGGAGATGTTCCAGTTCCACCCCACCGGGCTGGTGGCGGGCAAGTCCATTCTGACCGGGGCGGTGCTGGAAGAGGGGTTGCGGGGCGCCGGAGGGTACCTGTACAACTCCCTGGGGGAGCGGTTCATGGAGCGGCACGATTCTCAGAGGATGGAGCGCTCCACCAGGGATCTGGTGTCCCGGGCCGCGTACATGGAGATTCAGGCGGGGCGGGCCACCCCCGATGGCGCGGTTCTCCTCGACGTCTCTCACCTGGGGGCCGAGTTTGTGGAGAAGACTTTTCCCGGCATGGTGGATCGTTGCCGGGAGGTGGGCTTCGACCTGGCCCGGGCCCCGGTCAAGGTCTCTCCTACCGCCCATTTCCACATGGGCGGGGCTGTTATCGACCCATGGTGCCGCACCGGCCTGGAAGGACTCTTCGTCGCCGGCGAAGACTCCGGGGGCGTTCACGGCGCCAACCGGCTGGGCGGCAACGGCGTGGCCGAATCCACCGTGTTCGGGGCCCTTGCCGGAGACGCCATGGCCGAGTTCGTGGCCGGCCGTCCCCAACCCGATCCGGTCCCGGCGCAGGTGAAAGAGGCGGTGGCCGAGGCGGTCCGGCCGTTGCGCCAGGAAGACGGCCGGTTAGACGGAGAGAACATACACGCCATCCGCCGGGAGATCGAAGACCTGATGTGGGTCCAGGGTGGCGTGGTGCGCGACGGCCCCGGCCTGGAGTCGGCCATCGCCGGCCTCGATGAACTGGAGGAACGGGCGGCCCGCGCTCCGGTGCCTCCGCTGCGGGAGTACAACCTGGCCTGGCAGGAGTGGCTCAACGTGCAGAACATCCTGACGGTGGCCCGGCTGACCTGCCAGAGCGCCTTGGCCCGCCGGGAGTCCCGCGGCTCTCACTACCGCAGCGATTTCCCCGATACCGACAACCGGGAATGGCTTTGCAACATCCTGGTTCGGCGGGACTCGGACGGCGCGCCAGAGGTGTGGCGGGAAGAGGTGAAGCTGACCCGCCTGCAGCCCGGCCCATCGGTGTCCCCGTGAAAGACCCGGATGTCTTCTGCTATATATCCTGAACTCAGGAAAGAAAGACTCGCCCTGCAGCTAGGGACGGCTGAGGAAACCGCCGAAAGCGAGGGCACCGGTAAGCATGAAGCATCCAGCGAACGGGACCAACGCGCCGAGGTGCTATGCATGGGCCATATTGCGGAGATGGGTTGATGTTCTTATACTGTAACGTTGCATGCGAGGTGAATAGATGCCGACGTTTGTAAACCCCGAAAAGTGCGATGGCTGCAAGGCCCTGGACAAACCTGCCTGTATGTACATCTGCCCCGCCGACCTGATGAAGCTGGACGCGTCGATCGGGAAGGGCTTCAACCAGGAACCCGATACCTGCTGGGAATGCTACTCTTGTGTCAAGATGTGCCCCCAGTCGGCTATCGACCTCAGAGGCTACGCCGACGTGATGCCCATGGGAGCGACGGCGACTCCCTTGAGGGGGACGGACTCCATCATTTGGGCCGTGAAGTTCCGGAATGGGACGCTGAAACGGTTCCGGTTCCCCATCAGGACCACACCCTGGGGGTCCATCGAGCCCCACGGCAAGGCGGACGCACCCGGACTGGAAGACTTGAGGACACCTGCCATGGCAGCGGAGATATGTTACCTTGGCGTGGACGACCTTCCCGTGCCCGCGAAATAACGCGGGCCTTTTTTTGAACCCAGACAATATCAGCAGGGAGTAAGGCATGGCTGAGCCCAGGACCGAAGTGGTTGAATGCGACGTCTTGGTTATCGGCGGCGGGATGGCCGGCTGCGGAGCGGCTTACGAGGCCGCCCATTGGGCCAAAGTGAAGGGCCTGCGAGTCGTGCTGGTGGAGAAGGCTGCTATCGAAAGAAGCGGCGCCGTGGCCATGGGTCTCTCCGCTATCAACATGTACATGGGCATGAAATGGGGAGAAAACACCCCGGAGGACTTTGTCCGCTACGTGCGCAATGAGACCCTGGGACTCTCCCGGGAAGACCTGACCTTCGACATCGCCCGCCACGTCGACGCCACCGTCCACATGTTCGAGGAGTGGGGCCTCCCCTTCTTCAAAACCCCCGAGGGACGGTACGTCCGGGAAGGACGCTGGCAGGTCATGATCCACGGCGAGTCGTACAAGCCCATCGTCGCCGAGGCGGCCAAGGCCGCCATCGGGGACGGGAACCTCTACGAGCGCGTGTTTATCTCCCACCTGCTCACTGATCCCAACGACCCGAACACCATCGCCGGGGCCGTCGGGTTCAGCGTCCGGGACAACGTCGTCTACGTGTTCAAGGCCAAGGCCGTGATCTGCTCCGCGGGAGGCGCCGTCAACCTCTGGCGGCCCCACGCCGTGGGCGAGGGGCTGGGCCGGGCCTGGTACACCGTGTTCAACACCGGGTCGGTGTACGCCCTGATGCTCCAGGTTGGCGCCGAAATGAGCCAGATGGAGCACCGGATAGTGCAGACCCGCTTCAAGGACGGCTACGGCCCGGTGGGTATGTACTTCCTGATGTTCCACTCCATAGCCACCAACGCCTACGGCGAAGAGTACGAGAAGACGCGCCGGGCCGAGTTGGAAGGCTGGCAGCCCTACTCCGGCGCCGCGCCCATGCCGACTCCCCTCAGAAACCACCTGATGCTTCGAGACATACAGGAAGGCAAGGGCCCCATCTACATGCGCACCGCCGAGGCCATGCAGAAGCTCATCGCGGAAGCCTCCGATCCGGCCGCGAAACGCGCGGTGGAGAGCGAAGCTTGGGAAGATTTCCTGAACATGACCATCTCCCAGGTGCTGCTGTGGGCGTCCAACAACATCGACCCCGCCCTCACCGACTCCGAGCTGGTGCTGACCGAGCCGTACCTCATGGGCTCTCACGCCGGCACCTCGGGCGCCTGGGTCAGCGG
>JASMCQ010000103.1 GCA_030753265.1 Dehalococcoidia bacterium | reverse complement strand
CCTTTATAAAGGGGGATGTAGGGGGATTTCGCCCGTCATTCAACCCTTCGATCAGGATTAGCTTTCAGCTTCAGGGCCGTACCCTTGTCTCACCAGAAACGTTTGGCCGGTCTGGGCCCCGCTAACTCCAACATCCGCTTCCAAACCTCTCCGCTATTGTCCTTCTTGACCAGGCACACTTTGATGTTGTGCGGGCCGGGACCGTGGATACACGAGTGGGCGATGGTGCCCTTGACCTTATCGCACCAAACATAAGCATGAATGTACGGCTCCGGGCTCTCCACCTGGGTGCCGCCGGACACGCTGTCCCAATGCACATTGGTCAATTCGGACCATCGGACCGCGCCGATACGATGGTCGTCCCATTGCCGCCGGACGCGAACGGGGGTCCTTCCGGCGATTCTACGCCCAACACCCCGGCCCGGCCCACCTCTCACGAGACGAATCGCACCCAACAGCACTTTGGCCAGGGTCCACAATAGCCACGCCATACCCTTGGCCAGGGTCCACATCAGCGAAGCCATCCCCTTGACCAGGGTCAAAACCAGCGCGGTCACTCTCAATCGGTCCCTCCCACAGGATCCCCAACTGAGATCTTACCACCCGGCAGGAGGTGGATATACGGAGCATCCTGGCGGGATGGCGTTGCGGAGGGCCTGAGTGCAAAAGCATTTGCAACTTTTCTGTCCATCCCTCTGTTTGGCGCTCACGAGGGGCTCCCTGCAGCTTCTGGGCTGTTATGCCGGACGGGAGTGGTTACCTCACGAGGGCATGGTAGGCAGACTCAAACGGTGAGAAAAACGGGCGTTATCTTCCCCGGGCCGGCGGCTGCACCTTGGTCAGTTTCACCGGCTCGGTGGTCAAGGACATCTTCCCGTTCTTGTTGGCGATCACCACGTTCCGCAGCCAATCGGCGTCGTTTTGCTCGGGGCAATCCCGGCGGTAGTGGGCGCCCCGGCTTTCACCCCGGTACAGGGCGGCGCGGCATATCATCTCCGAGACGGCCAGCATGTTGCCCAGCCTCACCACCGACTGGGGCCTCCGGCCATCGCCCACTGTATCATCGTCGAAGCGCGATTGCAGGCCCTCGATCACGTCCAACGCCTGGTTCAGGCTGTGGGCGTCGCGGATAAGGCCGGCATTGTTCCACATGCTATCTTTGAGGGACTGCAGCATGGTCTTGGCCGCTTCCCCGTTCCGCCTCAGCGTCAGCCCTTGCAGCCTTTCCTTTTCCGCGGACATCTCATCTTTGGACAGTGGCCCGGCGTCCGTTTCTCTGGCCCGCAGGGCTGCCTCCCGGCCGGCGATGGCGCCGAAGACCCAGGCCTCGGTCAACGCGTTCCCGGAGAGCCGGTTGGCCCCGTGGACGCCAGCGGTTACCTCACAGGCGGCGTACAGGCCGGGCACTGAGGTCTCGGCCCGCCCGTTGACGATCACACCACCCATATGGAAGTGGACGGCCGGAGCAACCGCGAGCCGCCGCTCTCCCTTGAGGACGGCCTTGGGCATGACCGGCCACATGACCTCCATCCGGTCCGGCGGGCAATGTTCCAGGTCCAGGACCACCTTGCCGTCGAGGCCCTCACTTGCGTCCAACTCTTTACCGATCGCGATGCTCAGCCGGTCCCGGGTCATCGACATCGGGTCGGCAAGGCCGTACTTCTCCACGATATCCTCGCCCCGGGAATTGAGAATCCTGGCTTTGGTCCCGATAAGGAGGCTCTCGTAGAACAGCGCCGGTGATCCCAAGCCCATGCAGGCGGGATAATACTGGACGAACTCCATGTCTTGAAGGACCGCCCCTGCCTTGTATGCCAGGACGTAGCCGTCCCCGGTGGACCCGCCGGTGTTGTCGGTACGCGAGTAGACCTGGCCGAGTCCCCCCGTCGCCAGGACCACCGCCGGCGCTTCGAACATGACGGCCTCGCCTTTGCTGTCGATGCTCATCGCCCCAACCACGGCGCCCCGGCTCATCAGCAGCCTGGTTACCAGGAGTCCTTCCCCGAACTCTACTCCCTGGGCCAGGGCGTACCGCCGCAAAGGAAAGGTGAAATCAGTCCCGAAGAACGTCTGGCCATGTATTATCCGGCGGCGGCTGTGACCCGGGTCGTAGGAGAGGCGTAACCAAGGATGGGCTTTAGGGGCTGCGAATTCAACCCCGAAATTCCGCAATGCCTCCACTTCCTCTTCCGCTCCGTCGGCTACTGTCTGCATCATGGATTGGTCGTTGATGAACCGGCCGCTGCTAACGGTGTCCGCCAGGTGCTGCTCGGTCGAATCCAGCGGATCACGGCGACCCTTCGAAGGGCTGAGGACGGCGGCGACGGCCCCTCCCGCAATCGTAGTGTTGCTTCCATAGCCGACGCGGGACTGAGAGATCACCAGCACCCTGGCGCCGCGTGCCTGGGCCTCGATGGCGGCCCGGAGGCCCGCTCCCCCTCCTCCGATGACCAGGACGTCCGTCCTGACGTGGTTGTTCGGTTTCAACGTCATGTCACACCCCCGAGACATGATACATCATCCCTCGGCGGCCGGGGCACCCAAGCGTCGAATATTTGACTTCCGCGTCGGGTTCTAGTACCTACCAGAGAGCAATGAGCCCGGGCCTTGCCTGGACCGCACGAGCAACCGGGCAACGGAGATCCGGCCCCAGCAGGCAGGCACTTGCGGACCCGTCGAACCCAATTTGAGGGAGTCACGATAGGCTCGCAACAGCTTTTTCCCCGCCACACCCTCCGGTACGGCTTGAATTTCCTACCATGCGGGAGAGAGATGCAGAAGACATCCGAAGAGTTCTATAGCCGCCACGCCCGACGGTATGCCGAAGTGTCCCACGGGTTCATACAGTCCATATACAACAACGTCTCTCACCCGGGACTCACCGGCGACCTGGACCTGATTGGGAGGATGAAGGAGCTAACTCCCGAAGGGGCCCGGGGGCTGGATGTCGGGTGTGGGGCCACCTGAGCTTCTGAGGCTTGGAGCAGCATCAGGCCGTCTTGGCCAGACCCTGGTGGCCGTTCCGCCCAGAGGCATCTCCCGTTGACTATTCCTCCCTGGTCTGTCATTATCTACGCGGCATCTCCCCCACGGTTTCCGCTATGGCTTACTCAGCTGAATCTTGGCTTTCATGGCGATGGCGGTGTCGCGGAAAGGACCCGGCCCGATGCGCGGTGCTTGGAAGGGAGGCGCGGTTTCCTCGAATTCTACCTCGCCGCTTCCACTCCCCCCAATTGGCGCGCTCGTTTCCCCTCCGTTCCGGTGTGCCCCAAACCCGTGAGGCGGCCGAAGGGAGAGACCCTCGAGAGTTCGTTAGGACCAGAGACTTGTCCTCGGAAATCTCGATTCCAGGCTTGCCAACCGGTCCCACGGTCCCGACCGCTCACCACACCGGCGCTGTCGGCGGCGAACCCGAAACAAGGAGAAAGACAATGGCGATTCGCGGCGGATACCGGCCTCACTACCTGCGAATAGACCTCGACCAGGGAACCATCACCAGGGAGCCCCTGCCCAGTGAGGGTATCCTGCGCAAGTACCTGGGTGGCACGGGTTTGGGCATATATTTGCTGCTGCGCGACGCGCCCCCAAAGGCCGAAGCTACCGCGGCCGACGCGCCTCTCATCATCATGACGGGGCCGCTGACGGGGACTCCCGCGAACAACTCTTCCGATTGGGCCACCATCTGCTACAACCCCCTGATACCTTACGCCGCCGGGGTGGGCCACGGCCACGGCTTCTGGGGGGCCTACCTGAAGCATGCCGGGCATGAAGGCCTCTACATCACCGGCAGGGCCGAGAAGCCTCAATACCTTTGGATCGACGATGACAAGGTGGAGCTGCGCGACGCCAGCCACCTGTGGGGCCTGACCACCAGGGAGACCGAGCGGCGCCTCAAGTTGGAGTTGGGCGACGAGGAGTTCATCAGCGTGGCCAGCATCGGCCCCGCGGGCGAGGCGCGACTGCCCGGAGCCATGGTGAAGGCAGACCGAAACCACGGCTCCGGCAAAGGCAGCCCGGGCGCCGTGATGGGAAGCAAGAACCTGAAGGCCATCGCCGTGCGCGGCACCGGCGCCGTCCCTGTATTCGACCCCGAGGGGCTGGTGGAAACCTCCGCCGAGTGGGAGGAGAACCTGCTGCCCGACCCCGCCAACACATCCGGCGTTCTGGCCTCGGCGTTTGGCCTGAAGGACGGGGGCATTACCCGCAACTATTACAACAGCCTGGGCAAGAACATGAGGGTCGCGGCCAAGAACATGACCGACCCTGAATGGGGCGCCCAGTACGCCCAGAAGTACGTCGACGCCTGCGCCCGCTGGAAGATAACCCCCCAGCCGTCCTACAACTGCAAGATCTCCTGCGCTTACAATGTCGAGATCACCGACGGGCCCTACGCCGGGTTCGTGGGAAGCCCCTGCGGAGGCGCCGAGAACATGGAGGGCGCCGCCGCCATGATCGGCGTGGACGACCCCAGCGCCGTGGTCATTATGACCGACTTTTTCGACGGCTTGGGACTGGAATCGGGCCAGTTCGGCACCCTGATGGGAGCGATGTTCGAAGCGTACAGCGAGGGAATCCTCACCCTGGAGGACACCGACGGCCTGGACCTGACCTGGGGCAACTGGGAAGCGGCCATGGAGCTGGTCAACCGGACCGTCCGGAGGGAGGGCATCGGGGCCAAGCTGGCCCTGGGCGCCAAGGCAATGCCCGAGGCCCTGGGCCGCGAGAAGGGAATGGTGGAGCAGATGCGGGCCAAGATCCTGGACGTGAAGGGCGCCGGGGTGGTGACCCACGATCAGCGGCAATACTGGAGCGTGGTTTTCGGCGAGCTGGTGGCGGGTACCGGGCCCTCGATCCAGGGCGCGGGTGCGGATCGGAACAGCCTGCCTGAGATTGGATACGACAAAGCCACGCCGGGGGTTGCCCACAACGCCGACGAAGCCCTGAGCAAGGTGGAACCCGTGCGCCGGTCCCAGTTCGCCAAGCTGTTCTGGGACAGCCTGGGAATATGCATGTTCAGCGCGCGAGGGGTCAATGACTCCCTGCGCCTCACCAGCCTGAGTCTGGCCCAGGGCGTGGGCTGGGAAGACTTTGACACCAAAGAAGCCATGGCTATCGGCGAACGGGTCACCAACCTGATGCGGTTAGTGTACGCCAGGAGGGGATTTCAGAAGTCGGACGAGTTCGACATCTCAGAGAAACACCTGGAGGCGCCGCCCACCGGCCCGTCCAAGGGTCTGAGCATCAAGCCGTATCTGCCCGCCATGGTCGACGAGTACTACGGCCAGATGGGTTGGAACGTGGATACGGGGATACCCACTGCCGAAACCCTGAAGCGGCTGGGCATGGAAGAGTTCCTTCCGGACCTGGGCGTCACGGGCAGTCAAAGCGGCTAGGGAGTTTGCTCGGTCTTGCGGCACGGCCTGGCGCCCCATCCAGACCGCTCGGCTGAGTTCACGGTGAAGCGATCCCCAGCAATGGGGGGAGGCCCGGCTGGAAGTGGGGGCGATCCAACAGAACCAGGCAGAACCAGGCAGAGCCGGCATGACGGCGTGCCGGCCTGGGTCCGCCGAATCAAATGCCGACCGGGGCAGGGGACCGATGGTGTCCCGCGCCCTGACACCGGGAACGGCCAGGTATGAATATGTCCGCAAATGAGGGCAAGTCTGGCCCTCGACCCTTACTCTCGGATGTTCGCATTGTCGCGGTAGAGCAGTATGGGGCTTTGCCCTGGGGGACGATGCTCTTGGGAGACTTGGGGGCCGAGGTCATCAAGATCGAAAACCCGGACACGGGCGGCGACGTCGGCAGATACGTGCCTCCCTACACCGGCGACCAGGATAGCCTGTTCTTCCAGAGCTTCAACCGGAACAAGAAGAGCATCACACTGAATCTGAAGCATCCCCGGAGCAATGAGATCCTCCACCCGCTGGTGGCCGGTTCTCAAGCCGTCTTGAACAACCTGAGGGGTGACCTGCCGGACCAACTGGGCCTGACCTACCGAACGCTCGGCGAGGTCAACGCCGCCATCGTTTGTTGCTCTCTGTCGGCTTTCGGACGGGGTGGTGCGCGCGCCGCTGAACCAGGTTACGACTACTTGATACAAGGTTATGCCGGCTGGATGAGCCTGACGGGCGACCCGGACGCGCCGCCGGCCAAGTCCGGTCTGTCACTCGTCGACTTGAGCGCAGGACAGATGGCGGCGTTGGGGACCGTCAGCGCCATCCTCCGGGCGCGAGCCACCGGCGCCGGTTGTGACGTGGACGTTAGCCTTTTCGATACCGGCTTTTCCCAACTGGCTTACGTCGGCGCTTGGCATTTGACCAGGGGCTTTCAACCGCAAAGGCTTCCTGATTCGGCGCATCCATCCCAAGTGCCCTGCCAGGTCCTGCCGACCAAAGATGGATGGATAGTAGTGATGTGCGCGAAGGAGAAATTCTACCGTAATCTGGTGACTGCCTTCGGTGCCTCCCACCTGGCGGAAGACCCGCGCTTCCTGACTTTCGCGGACCGCCTCGAAAACCGCGAGGTTTTGGTGCCGGTCCTAAAAGAGCTTTCCCGGCAGAGGACAACCGCGCAATGGCTGCGGCTTCTTGCCGGACTGGTCCCCTGCGCCCCGGTGAATACGGTGGAGGAGGCTCTCGCCGACCCCCAAGTGGCCGAAGACCAGATGATTCTTGAAGTCCCTCACCCAGAGTTCGGGACCGTGCGGCAGCTGGCCAGCCCCATCAAAGTCGGTGACTCGGCCATGGAGCACCAGCGGGGCCCGAGACTCGGCGAACACACGGAGGAGGTGTTGCAGGAGTACCTGCACCTGTCGCGTCAGAAGATCGATGGCCTCCGTAGCGAGGGCGTGATCTGAGTACGTCCGCACATCAAATCCGACGAGGGCCATCAGCCTGAAATTGGCGCCTGACGAGGGCCTTGGTTATGTTCGTCGCAACAACGGGGCGCCCGGATAGCTGGTCCCCCGGCGATGGCGAGGCGCCGGGTCGCGGACGAGAAGCGGAGGGGATTTGGCCATGGCTGAGACGAAGCGGATAGGGGCTCTGCTACCCGCAACCAACCCGGTTGTGGAGCCCGACTTCTATACGGTGGTTCCCCGGGGCATCACCGTGCATTTCGAGCGCTTGTGGAACGGCCGGTGGGGTAATCAGCCGGAGATGCCGGACGATGAGCAGTACGGCGTGAAGCTGACCAGTGAAGAGGCCGGCACCGTGGACTGGGCACTGTTCGGGTTCAACGCAACGAAGATGAACGAAGACGTGGGACGCGGCGTTCGATCCCTGGCCAACATAGGTCCGGACCTCTTGGTCTACGCCTGCACTTCCGGGACCTGGCACAAGGGCAACCTCGCTTTTGACCGCCGGATGTCCGAGGCCATGGAGCAGGCCGGTGGCGCGCCCGCCATTACCGCGGTGGGCTCGTGTCTCGAGGCGATGCGGTTCATGGGCGCCCGCCGCGTCAGCGTTGCCGGTCCCTACCGGAACTTCCACCTGCGGAACCGGCTGAAGCCCTTCTTGGAAGAGGCGGGGTTCGAGGTGGTCAGCGCCGACGGCGAGCCCTGGATGCAGGACTCCATGAACCCCAGGGACATCGACGTGCAGGAGCCCCGGGTCATCGCGGATTTCGTGCCCACAGTGGTGAGAGATGAGGCGGATACCGTGTTTCTGCCGGGGACGGCCTGGCGGGCCCTGGAGGCGGTGGACGAGCTGGAGCAAAAGCTGGGGAAGAGGGTGATCACAGTGAACCAGGCCACTATCTGGATGGCGCTGAGAAGGGTGGGTTGGACCAGCCCGGTTCAGGGGTACGGAGAGCTGCTGAGGAGCCTGGCATGAGCACCGACTTTGAGAGGCCCGATGCCAAGCTCCAGCGGACCCGAAAAGCGTTTAAGGTTTCGAGACCCCGGGTTCCGAGCTAGCCTCTGGTTAGTTCGCCGGTTACCCTCGCCCGGTGAAAAGTATCCACATGGGCCTCTTGCCGACATCATAGGTCTCCAGGGGCTCGAGTTCGCTGGTGTCGCCGTTGACCCGGTACGACGTAATGCGGCCCGTTTCCAGGCCGGCGGCATAGAGGAAGCTCCCGCTGGGGTCCAGGCTGACCACCCTCGGCACCGGCTCCGCGGAGACCCGGCCAACCGGCGTTAGCTGGCCGGTGGAGTCGTCGATGGAGAAACAAGCGATGCTGTTGTGACCGCGATTGGGAGCGTACAGGGACTTTCCTGAAGGCGAGATCTGTATCTGGGCACAGGAGTTCTTGCCTTCGAAATCGTCGGGCAGGGTCGAAACAGTCTGATAGGGCGTCAAGGTTCCCGCCGACGGGTCGAGATGATAGGCGGTCACGCTGCACCCCTGTTCGTTCGTGCAGTAGACGATGTCACGGTTTGGGTGAAAACAAAAGTGCCGGGGACCCAGGTCGCCTCCGGGTGTGACGCTGGGGGGCGAGTTGCGGGTGAGCTGCCCGGTACCCTCGTCGAACTTGAACTGCTGGATCTCGCTGGGTCCCTTGATGGCGATATGGGGCACGAAGGCAAACCGGTTCGACCGGTCGGTCTGAATACAATGGGCCCCCCGGGCCGTATCGAGGGAAAGGGCGGGTGGCGCGGCCGCCGCCCCGTCGTCGCCGATGGCATGGACCGTTATCCTCGCGCCTTCATAATAGGCCGAGAGCACGAACTTGCCCTTTCGGTCCATGCCGATGTAACACGGATCGGTGGCGAGAGGTATCGACCGGATCAGGGAGAGGCCGCCGGTATCCTGACCTATCTTGAAACTCGACAGCTGGCGGCTGCCCCGGCGCCCCACGTAGAGGAAATTCTGCTCCGGGTCTACCGTCATCGGCGCGGGACCGCCCCTTACCGCCACCTCAGTCTCGTGTTCCAGCTTGCCGGTCGCGGCGTCCATCGTGAAAATCGAGATCTTTTCATCCTCTTGTAGGGAAACATACATCCGAAAGGGCATCTGTCTTCCTCCCTTGCTGGTCTTCGACGGGCTAACCGGTGGCCGGCCACGTCACGTGAGCGCCCCCGCGGGCCGTCTCAGACTATTCAAGAACGCCCGGCCCGGCCCCAGAGATTATCCGGGAGATCGAGCCAAGAATGCGCCTGGCTCTGGATTCTCAGGCCGCCGACGAGTGAGTCTTGTCAGGCTCTCGAAGGTCTCGCGGACTCTTCCCCTGTCTGGCCGGCGGCCGCGTCCTATGTGCGCAGCCTACTCACCCGGAATTCTTCTGTCAATACACTCAGGCAATACCCGCAGGCAGTACGCCGCGCGCAACCCGGGGCTGGCCACGGCCGTACCGGAAATGGCCGGCAGCCGGCGCCGCGTCTCCGGCCACGCAACATTCTCCTGGCCGGGGGATTACCGGCGGCACCGGAAATGGGGCCAGGCCGCCCCTTGCGGGACCACCGAACAAATGGTAAAAATACCCGGAGGGATAAGGCCACGTCCACCTTCGGGTTCTTGGTTCCCACCGATGGGCTTTATGGTGGGAAACTGCCCCAGGGCTGTCTCCGGTTGGCCAGACCCCGCAGAGCTGAATTCGATTCAGGAGTGTTCGAAATGAATGCCAAGGAGCGCGTAAAGTTTGTCGTGCCCGGCGATATGCCCATCCAGATCCAGGGCTCGCCCCATCTCGAGCGGCTGAAGCCCTATGGAGACCTGACGCTGTACACCGACCGTCCGTCAAGCCCCGAGGAGCAGCTGGAGAGAGTCAAGGATGCCGACATCATGCTGAACACCCGGGGAGCGATCTCCTGGTCGGGCGAGGCCCTCAGCGCCCTGCCCAAGCTTCGTATGATAACCACATGCGGCGTCGGCACCAACAACTACGACTTGGAAGTGGCGACCAAGATGGGCATCGTCATCAGCAACCAGCCGAAGGCAACGTCCAAATTCGTGGCGGAGCACATCTTTGGCCTGATGATGGCCGCGTCCAAGCGGGCCGCCTACCAGACCTCGGAACTCAAGGCAGGCCGGTGGACCAAGCTAGACAACATCTTCCTGCAGGGTAAGACGCTGGGCGTCATCGGCACCGGCAACATTGGGGCCGAGGTCGTGCGCCTGGGCGGCGCCATCGGGATGCAGGTTATCGCCTGGACCTACAATCCGACGCCGGAGCGTGCCGCCCTGCTGGGCGTCAAGTTCGTGGAGCTGGACGACCTGATACGCCAGTCCGACGTGATCAGCCTGAACGTTCGGCTTAGCGACGAGAGCGATAAAATGATCGGAGAGAGGGAGCTGGCCATGATGAAGCCGGGCTCCCTGCTGGTCAACGGCGGCCGGGGCGGGCTGGTGGATACCGAGGCCCTGGTCAACGCCCTGAAGTCGGGGCACCTGGCCGGCGCGGCGGTCGACGTGTTCGATAAGGAGCCGATACCGGCGGACCATCCCCTCCTCTCCTGCGACCAGGTGGTCCTCACTCCCCACATTGCCGACATGACGCCCGAGGGGGTTGAAGCCCTCAACGCGGGCGCAGTGGACAACGTCATCGCCTTCCTTGAAGGCCGGCCCCAGAACGTCGTCACCGGGTAAAGGACGTGACCCAAAGGCTCCGGGCCATCCCCGGCTCGGAGCCTTTGGCACACTGAGCTTTCCTCAGGCGCCCGAACTGTTTCAGGAACCTGGTGCCTGGGCTCCTAGCGGCCCTCCGGGGCCTGCGTTGGCGCCGCGATCTGAAACGGCCTCGTAAGCCGGGGCCTCCCCGGGACGCCCGCCCCGGCGGCTGGCCCTCGAACACCTCCCCACACCGGCCCCAGCCCGGTTCAAGGCCTCAAGCCGCTCCTCCTTCGGTGGGCGCCAATTCGATGGCTCAGCAGAGCAGGAGCGGCCGGCTTGCGGATGACCGTGGCAATGCCGGTACGCGGTATCGGTTCGACGAGAGCTTTGATCCATCGTGGCAGCACCACCAGGAGCAGCTCCGAGGCTGGCCGGAAAGCCGGCCGGGAGTTTCGCGACGGAGCCGGGTTAGTTGCCCGGAGTGCGGATGGCGCTGATGAGGCCCAAGGTGGTCGCCGTGGCTATAGCGCCGAGGGCCGCGCCCAGATGGATGTTGTTGTCGATGGTATAAGTACGCCCCAGATACGTAGGGTCAACGTTCTGCCCGTAAAGGTAGCCCAGGTAAGTGCCGGCGACACCGCCGGCCAGCACCAGGAGGACTGAGATCGCTATCAAGAGCCGCCTCAAATCCAGGCTGGCCCAGGCCAGGTAGGCGCCGGTCCCTGCGCCCAGACCGACACCCATCAGGTAGATATTCCGGTGGACCGACAGAGCGAAGGGGTATTCGGCCATAGCGTTGAAGATCACCGCGGCCCACCCGCCCAGGATGCCCAGAAACAATCCGAGAATTAGGCCGGCCAGCAACCTGCCGAGAGGAACCATGAAGGTGTAGAGGCCGCCCTCAATCATTCGAGTCTTGTCTGCTCCCCACGGATAACGGTTGATGGGAACCGGACGCCGGCGTCACCAGTACCGGATTGCGCCCGATGGGGCCCTTTGACGATGGCCAGGGCCGAAGTCCCGCCGGTCCTACGCCCATCTCGGGAAGGCGCAATGGGTATCTGCCTCCGGCTGACCCGGCCCCCCTCACCCCCAGCGGAGCGGATCGCGACCGCCATGGGGATCGGTTGTATTGGCGAGACGGGCGTTCATCTGCCCAATGCTACCTCTCTTCGCCACCGGGGGGCAACCCTTCCCAGCGGGCGGCTGCGGTATCTCCGGTCAATGGGTCACTGCCGGGCGCATGCATAGTAGAGGTCGGCCGTCCCCGCCGGCATCCCCGGTGGTGCGCCCTGGAAGCTGCGCGGTCAGCCCCGTGCCAGCCTCACCCCGGCGGCGAATACCCCAATCCGGACCAGAAGAAACCACGTGCCGGCCAGCAGGACAACGGCGCCCACGGACAAGAAAGCGGCCGGGTATCCGAAGGCTTGGGTGACGTAACCCGCGGTCAGCGGGCCAAGCAACATACCCGCGGCGTAGATTGACTGAAATATACCCATGGCGTAGAAGCGATGTCCGGCCGGCACCTCCTCAACGCTCAAGGCCATGAGGAGGCCGAAGGTGAGGCCAAAACCCACACCCAATAGTGCTTCACAGAAGAACAACACTGGCAGATTCGCCACCGGGGTGAGAAGCGCCCCGGCTCCCAGGAAAGCCAGGCCGGCGGTAACGACGCCGGTGACCCCAAGGGTCTTGGCGAGAAGCGGACTGATCAGCACCACGCCGACGAAAGGCGAGATGAAAGCCGTCAGCAGAAAGCCCTGGGTAGCCTTGTTTATCCCCAACTGGGTCGCGGCGTAAAGCTGAGTCACGCTGTACACCGTGGCGAAGACGGCAAAAAAGACCACCGCCATCGTCAGGGAGCCGATGTAAAGATTGGCGGACTTTGGGAGCAGCACCCTTTGCGTGGGTACTCGTTCCGGGCGTGGCTCCACGATGGCGAGGGCCAAGACCGCCCCCACCACGGCCACCAGCGCGGAGACCCAAAACGGCGCCAGCATTCCGAACCTGTCGGCAAGCCAGCCTCCCAGCGGGTTGGCAAAGATCTGGCCCCAGCCAAGGAATGATGCGACCACGGCCATGCCGAATCCGGCGGATCGAGGGGAAGAGTAGAGCGTGTAAAGGACAGCGATGGCCACGAATGATCCCGCCCCCACTCCCAAGAGGATGCGGGAAACAAATAGCGGCCAGGCCGATTCAAACAGGCCGGGCAATACAAGCCCAAGGGCAATGCAGAGAAAGCCGGCGCTGATCACAGCCCTGCGGTTGCCCGTCAGAAGGTCGCAGAGAAAGCCGATGGGCAGGCGCGCCACGAATAAGGCGAGGCCGTAGAAACCGATAATCAGGCCGAGAGTTCCTTCCTGAAGGCCGCGTGAGCTAATGAAAGCCGGCCATACCGCCCCGGTAAGATAGATGATAAAGAATAGGAGGAATGCGCAGAGTAGCAGCATCCATGGCGAAAGCCGCTCGCGCATCTACCTCTCCCGTTGGCGGCCCCTCGGGCAATGGGCGATGCGGTTGGTCTCCCAACCGTAGCCCGGGCCCTCAAAGGCGAAGCCAAGCTCCTCTTCACCGCCCCGGCCTTCCGCCACGGGCCCTCCGGCTGGCGATGGGGTCACAAACAGTATCCATTCTTGCCGCCGGGCGCCAGGAGAGCGCGCCGGGACCATAGGCTGGGACCGATTTCCCGGCGCACGCTACATTCTACGAGATTCCGGCTCCGCGATCCCGGCTGCCCCACTAGGTCCTCCACTTACTCGCCACCGGGCACGTGCACCACCGCTTCCACCTCAACCATCAACTCCGGCCGGACCAGGGCGGCGACGAAGACGGTGCTGCTGGCCGGCGGGTCGCTGGGGAAGGTCTCGGCACGCACCTTGCTATAGGCGCGGTAGTCGGCCCCCTCGGTGAGGAAGCAGGTGATCTTGACCACGTCCTGCATGGTGGCCCCGGCGGCCTCCACCACGGCCCGGATGTTGGCCATGACCTGCCTGGACTGGGCCTCGCAGTCGCCGGCCCCGACTAGCTTGCCGCTGCCGTCCAGGGCCACGTGGCCGGAGACGAACAGAAGATTCCCGATCCGTATACCGGGGGAGAGGGCCGGATTCGGGGCGGCTCCCGGGGGAATGACCGGTGTTCTTCCTGGCATTGGGCTCACCTCCGGATGGCGTTTCTGGCGGATGGCGCATCAAGCGCATGGCGTTCTTCGGTGGATCCATTAGGAGCAACGGGAACGCCGCATTTGTTAAACGCGGCCGGTGCCGCCGGTAGGCGCCCGGCATGGGAACCTGGAGGCACAGGCAGCGACGGCAGGGGATGGCGCGGCGTTCCTCTCTTGAGGGTCAGCCACGGGTGGGGGCGGGAATGCTCGAGCGGTCCCGGGTGACGGAGGTGACGCTCTGGACCCGTTCCAGTTTGGTGAACAGCTTGCCAAGCTGGTCCAGGCCGGTGGTGTGGAGGGTCAACTCCATGGTGACCGAGCCGTCGGGGTGCTCCTGGGTTATCACCGAGGCGATGTTCACGTGTTCTTCGGACACCGCCACGGTGACGTCCCGCAGCAGTCCCACCCGGTCGTAGGCCTTCATCTTGACGCGGACCGGGTACATCTCCCGAATCTCCCCCCACTCCACCTTCACGATGCGTTCCTGCTCGTCCTCGTTCCTCAGGCTGGGGCAATCTTTCTTGTGGACAGTAACCCCCCGGGCCCGGGTGATGAAGCCGAGAATATCGTCCCCCGGAATCGGGTTGCAGCACCGGCCCACGCGAATCAAAAGGTCCCCGACACCCAAGACGGTGATGCCTGAACTGGGGCTGGAGACGGGCACGCTGGGCTTGGCTTGCTCGATGGACGGCTCCGCGGCCTGCCGGGCCTGGGCCAGCCGGTGGGCCACCTGGCTTTCCGTGATGATCCCGGAGCCGAGGGCGGCCAGGAAGTCATTCATATTGTCGTGCTTACAGATGGCCAAAACTTCCGCGTCGCCCAGCCGCTGGTGGAGCCGGCGAAGTTCCCGGCGCAGCAGCTCCCGGCCCCGTTGGATATTGCTGCCACGGGCCTGTTTCCGGAACCAAAGGCGCACCTTCTGGCGGGCGCTGGCCGTGACCACGTATCCCCGGTTGGGGTTGAGCCAGTCGAGGCTGGGCCCCCGCCCGGCCTTGGAGACCACGACTTCCACGGTGTCGCCGTTTTTCAAAGTGGTGTCCAGCGCAACCAGCCGGCCGTTGACCTTGGCGCCCGCACACATGTGCCCCAGCTCGGTGTGGATTTTATAGGCGAAGTCGATGGGGGTGGAGCCCGCGGTCAGCTCGGCGATGTCCCCCTTGGGGGTGTAGACGAACACCTGGTCGCGGAAGAAGTCATGCTTGACCGACTCGATGAACTCGTCGGTGCCAACCACTTCTCGTTGCCATTCCAGGAGTTGGCGCAACCAGGTCATCTTCTCTTCGAAACGCTTGTCGCCGGACTTGCCCTCTTTGTAGCGCCAGTGGGCCGCCACGCCGTACTCGGCGATCTGGTGCAGCTCGTAGGTCTTGATCTGCACCTCCAGGGGGTTGCCGCCGTCGCAGATCACCGTGGTATGCAGCGCCTGGTACAGGTTCTCTTTGGGGTTGGCGATGTAGTCGTCAAACTGGCCGGGGATTGGGTGCCACAGGTGGTGAATCACGCCCAGGGTCTTGTAGCAGTCCTCCGTGGTGTCCACTAGCACCCGGAGGGCGTACAGGTCGTAAATGTCCTGCAGCTCTTTGCCTTGGGTGGCGTACTTCTGAATCTTGCGGTAGGTGCTGTAGATGCCCTTGGGCCGCCCCGCCACTTCTCCCGTGACCCCGAACTCCTTCATTCCTTCCCGGAGTCTGCCGGAGACTTTCTCCACGTACGCTTCGCGCTCTCCACGCTTGGCGGCGAGCATCTTGGAGACCTCCCGGTAGTGCTCCTCGTCCAGGAAGCGGAACGCCAGATCGTCCAGCCGCCACTTGATCTCCCAAATGCCCAGGCGGTGGGCCAGAGGCGAGTAGATATCCAGCGTCTCCTGGGCGATGCGCTTCCGTTGCTCCGGGGACAGCGCGTTCAGGGTCTGCATGTTGTGGAGCCGGTCTGCCAGCTTGATGAGCACGACCCGGATATCTTCCGCCATTGAGACCAGCATCTTGCGGAGGCTCTCGGCGCGGAGGTTGTCCGGGTCGTCGAAGTGGGTTGGGTCCCGGCCGTTGATATCGTGGAGGTGGACGTCCAAACGGGTCAGCTTGGTTACGCCATCGACCAGTTTGGCCGCCTCGGGGCCGAACCGGGCCGCCACGTCCTCCAGGGTAACGTCGCAGTCCTCCACCACGTCATGGAGTAGGGCGGCGATGATGGTGTTGGAATCCAGGTGGAGGTTGGCGAGGAAGAGGGCAGTTTCCAGGGGGTGGGCGATGTAGGGCTCGCCAGATTTCCGCGTTTGGCCGCGGTGACACTCGTCGGCGTAGGCGTAGGCCCTGCCGACCTGCTCCGTCAAATCGTGGGGCAAGTAGTCGGCTACCCGCTCCATCAAGGCTGTGACGCCGTTTGTCGCTACCCCATGCCGGTCATCCTGCATACTTGATGATAGTACGGGTGGCCCCCTAAGTCCAGATGGACCCCGCTCGGAGTATTGCCGAATTCTACCCCTTTTTGCGGAACAATACCACCGTTTCTTGGACCTATCGTGGTCACCTATTGGAGCAATTGGGTGATAGTGGGGCGTAAGTGGCGACTTTCCACGCTATCCGCCCCGAGTTGGCCGACCTTTGCCGGCCAACTCGGGGTTGGGGCCATGATGCTTGACGGCGACGTCGATCATGGCGGTCTCTCAGGTGGCCGGACCGCCAGGACCCGGGATCCCTAATATCGCCTCAGCCTTTCCGGTTAACGCATCTTCCACTGGGGCTTGCGCTTCTCCACGAAGGCCCTCGACGCTTCTTTCCGGTCTTCGGTCTTTAGAATTGCCTCCAGAACCGGCTCGGCGAGTTTGACGGCGTATTCCAGGGGCAGGTCACGGGTCTGGGATATGACCTGCTTGATGCTGCGGATGGCCAGGGGCGAGCAAAGCTGAATCTCCTCGGCTATCCGGTCCGCCTCCTGCAGGAGGGCATCCCGGTCGGGCGACACGCTCTGGATCAGGCCATTGCGGAGAGCCCGATCGGCGTCGATGTGGGCTCCGGTGAGGTGCATGTACATGGCCTCTCCCATGGGAATGGTCCGCGACAGGTAGAAAAGGCCGAAACCGGCCAGCCCTCCGGAGTTCCGGGGTTCTGGCAGTCCAAAGACCGATTTTTGGGTGGCGATCCGTATGTCGCACTGGAGGGCCAGCTCCAGGCCCCCACCCAGGCAGTAGCCGTCTATGGCGGCGATGACGGGCTTCCAGAGATTAACCGCCCGCAAGGGGGTGTAGGGAAGGCTCCGGGCGGGGCCAATGGTCTGCGACTGGTTGATCTCTTTCAGGTCGGCCCCGGCGGAGAAGGCCCGGCCGCCCTCACCGGTAACGACGGCGACCAGCATCTCGTCCTCATCCCGGAACTCGATCAAGACGTCGTTCAGGCGCTGTTGGAGTTCGCTGTTGATCGCGTTCAGGGCCCGGGGCCGGTTGAGGGTTATGTAGGCAACCTGCCCCCGTTTCTCGTAGGTGACTACCGGCTCATTGGTGGTCATGACTACCTCCTCTACGTGTTCCATGGATAGTGAGTGTCCGGCACGGAGTTTCTGGTGACCCCTTCTCCCCAAGGGATGATGGGCGAATACCCCGCGGCATCTGGGCGGCCAACGGCGTTGAAGGTTGGCATTTAGCCGCGGCCTCCCAGCGGCTCGATGCGGGCAATCGACTCAGGTCTCCGACCCACGGCGCCACCGGCGGGGGGTCCGCGTCCCGCTGGGCGTGTTGGCGCCCGGAGGGCCCGGTGACGAGGGCCCAGATACGGGGAACGGCTATGGCTCGGGTAGCGCCCGGTTGTTCGGCGCCAACCGAAGCCGCCACTACACTCCGTACCGGCGAGATGGGATGCGAAGCGCCGAGGAGCCCGCAGGAGACGCCATCGTTAAAGCTGTCTGAGCCTCGGGTCGAGGTAGTCGCGGAGCCAATCCCCAACCATGTTCATGGCAAGGATGGTGACGAGGATCGCCAGTCCGGGGATCACGGAGACCCACCATGCGCTCGCTATCCACAGTCTGCCGTCGGCTACCATGGTCCCCCAAGAAGGGGTGGGCGGCGGTATGCCCACGCCCAGGAAGCTGAGGGACGCCTCCATCAGAATGACCAGGCCCACCTGCCAGGTGGCGAGAACGATGATCGAGTTCGCCACGTTGGGCAAGATGTGGGTTATCAGGATGCGCCTGTTCGATGCGCCGGCGACCCGGGCCAGCGCCACGAAGTCCCGTTCCCTGACGCTCAGCACTTCGCCGCGTACCTGCCGGGCAAATCTTCCCCAGATGGTGAGCACTATCACGATGATAACGTTTCGGAAGCTTGGGCCCAGGGTCATGGCGAACAGGAGGCCGAACAAGATCATGGGCAGGGCGAAAAACATATCGGCGATGCGCATGATCAGAGCATCGACCGCTTTCCCGAAGTATCCAGCCATCAGCCCCAAGACCAGGCCCATGAAGCCCGCGACGAAAATGGACACCGCGGCGACGGCCAGGGATACCCTGGAACCATGGATCAGCCGGCTAAGCACGTCCCGGCCCTGGAAATCGGTCCCCAAGATGTGATCCATGCTGCCGCCATCCTGCCAGACGGGCGGCTGCAGGCTTTTCAGCAAAGAACCCTCGGTCGGGGAATAAGGTGAGATAACCGGAGCCAACAGGGCGGTCATCACGGCCAAAAGCAGTAGACCGCAGGGAATCGCCAGGCCGGGCTCGTGTCGCACTCCGTTAAGGAGGCGCCCGATTAGTTGGAGCCAGCCCTGCGAGCCCCGGGCAAGTACTGGTGAACTCATGCTGAAACCTGACCGTATGCCTGGCCGTAGGTAGGTAAAAGTGTCATGTCCATCGGGTGGTTCGCTCTTTCAAGGCGCACGTTTGAAACCTGCTAGTTGTATCGAATCCTTGGGTCTATGTAGGCGTAGAGAATGTCCACAATGAAATTCATGCCCAGGTAGAGCAAAGCGAACACCAAGATGGTGGCTTGCACGACGGAGGTGTCCCTTTCGTAGACCCCCTGCAGTGCCGCCCTCCCAAGGCCCGGCCAGGCGAAGACCATCTCAACGACCATGATGCCGTGCAACAGGCCCGCCAGCATCATGCCTCCGAAGGTAACGACGGGGATGAGGGTGTTCCTGAAAGCATGCTTCCAGATGACGGTGCGGCGGGAGGCGCCCTTGGCCCGGGCGAGCTTCACGTACTCGCTGTCCAATACCTCCAGCATGGCGGACCGGGTAAGCCTCATCATGCCGGCGCTCATGTACCATCCGGCCGTTATGGCGGGTAGGACGAAACTGAGGGGCCCTTTATTGCCGGCAACCGGCAACAGCCCAAGGGTGACGGAAAAGATGAGGATGAGGACTATTCCCAGCCAGAAGGGGGGGACGGCCTGCCCCAGCAGGGCGAACAGCCTGGCCATGAGGTCCACCACCGTCCCTCTCTTCACCGCCGAGAGGACTCCAACCGGAATTGCGATCATGGTGGCGAAAAGAGTAGCCACGAGACCAAGCTGGAAGGTTGCGGGTATTCTCTCCTTCAAGATTTCCGTTGCCGGCCGGCGCTCCCGGAGGGAATCCCCCAGATCGCCTCGGGCAAGATCGCCCAAGTAGACGAAATATTGTATTACCAGGGGCTTGTCAAGCCCCAAAGACTTTCTCACCCGTTCCACGTCTTCTAACGTCGCTTCTTCATGGACCAGCATGTTGACCGAATCGCCGGTGGCATGAGTCATGGCGAATACAATCATCGTCAGGAATAGCAGTGCGAGAACGGATTGAAAAAAACGCTGTAACGCGTACTTCTGCATCGCGATTAATCCCCTGGGATCACTTCGTCACTCACCCTACCCGTTACCCTTTTGCTGCCGGCCCGGCCCGTGGCTGTCGGAGGACTCCCTCTCAAACCAGCCGCATTCTCGCGGGTTGGCCACCGGCCAGGTATTCTGAGCGTTTCCTCAAATTGAAAGGCAAATGAACATACATTATAGACGGCGGCGGCAAACCTGCTCCGGGGCGCCGCACGGCAAGAGGCAGACCCTCCGATGCGCTGGACCCGATGCACCGCCACCGCCACCTTCTCCGCTGGGCCGCAAGCGGCTGCATGATAGAGAAGAGACGGCCATCCCGTGAACCGGGCCAGCCGTCTCTTTCCTGTCCATTGGTTGGTCTGGCCGGTATGTCGGCCTCGTTACATTCTTCGAGTGCCCCCGGGCCCGCCGACGGATCAGCGGAACCGGAGGGCCACCTCGATTGTCTAGCTTGGATCTATTCGCCAGGCGTGATCAGATGGATGTTGTGGATGTAAACCACGCCGGGTACCGTGGGCCAGGCCGCCACCTTTTTGCTGACGCCAAACGCCGTGGGCGTAATGGCTACGGGGATCGTGGCGTACCGGTCGTACACGAACTGGTTGAGCGCGGCGATGGCATCAGACTTCACGTCCATGTCCACCGCGTCGGTAACTGATTTGGTAAGAGCCACGAGTTCGTCGTTTTCCGCCCCCGCCTCGAAGTAGAAATAGTTCGAGGAGTAGGACGCCAACCTGACATCAGGGATTGGGACGGTGCTGTGCCGCATCATTATCAGGTAGGGCATTGGCTCTTGCTTCTTGAAGGCCGGGGCCACCTGGGCCCTCCAGTCGGAAGGCAGGATACTGGTATTCAGGCCCAGAGCCTCCCACATGATCGCCATTGCCTCGGCCAGTTCCGGAAGCTCCGGGGCGCCGCCGAGGGACACGGTGCGGATCTCTACGTCAAAGCCATCCGGATAGCCGGCATCGGCCAGAAGCTGCTTCGCCTTTGGCAGGTCGAAGGGGTATGGCTCTAGGTGCTGGATCCTGTCGAAACCGACGACTCCAGCCGCCATGAACGGGACCGCCGCGGGCAGGGCCCGGCCCTTGTAGATGCCCTGGATAATCGCGTCCTGGTCAACGGCCAGGGCCATGGCTTCACGCACCCTCGCGTCCTTGTTCCAGGGGAGATCGGGATCGTAGGTGGCCGCGTCCACACGATCGCTGCCGCCGAACACCATGAACGGGGTTATCACACCGGGGGTCAACACGATATCGAAACCGGAGGCCTCGACCTCATCCACCACCAGCAACGGCAGGTCCACGATATCCGCCTCGCCCGCACTTAGAAGGGCAATCCTGGTGGCGTGTTCCGGTATGAACTGAAGCTCGAGGTCCTTGAAGGGTGGGACCCCGCCCCAATAGTCATTGAAGGCATCGAAGGTCGCCGAAGAACCGATCGTCTGGTCCACGAGCTTCCACGGTCCGGTACCTATGGGTTCCCGTACCGCCACTTCTTCTCCCACTTCTTCCCAGTAGGCCTTGCTTGAAACGTTGAAGCGGGCGTGTTGCTGGGAGAGTTGAGCCACCGTAAAGGTGGGCATGGGGCTGTTGAATACCATTTCCACGCTATTGGGGCCCAATACGTTCACCGACGCCATGTTCTTCGATATCTGGACAAAGGCGTCCATGGTCAGGTCTTCTTTTTCCAGGCCAAACTTGGCGGTGTACGCAATATCTTCGGCGCTGAAATCGCCACCGTCATGGAACTTCACGTTCTCGCGGGTGGTGTAGGTCCAAACTTTGCCATCCGGGGACATGTCCCACTCGGTGATGAGGCCGGGTATGATCCAGCCGGTCTCGGGGTCATTGTAGAGTGGCGGCTCCAAGACGAAGTCCCTGACGTGGCTCGAAGGCCCAATCCAGGGCTCCCAGGTTTGTACCCCAAAGTCTTGGAGGGCGATGACCAGACTGCCCGTTGCAACTTCGGCCACCGGCTCGGTTGGGGCGGGAACGGCAGTCGCCACCGGCACGGACGTGGCGGCGGGAACGGCGGTGGGGCGGGGAGTAGCCGTCGCGGATGCTCCGCAGGCTAAGGCAAACACCCCCAGCGCCAGCGCAAGGAAAAGCGCCAGCCCTCGCGGTCTGAAATGTCGTGCAGAACCCATGTTATCCTCCTTAATCTTGTGCCAAGTCTGACCAAGGCACGAACGCAGAATCCTCGCGGACCATTCGAAAACACAGAGGAGAGGACGTTGTGGAGCGGATGCCCTATTCGAAGATCCTGGTGGTCAACCCCGGTAATGCCGGAAGCCCCGGCAGCAAAGGAGTTCACACTCGGGTCACAACGCCCACCGCTACAAGTCGATGCTTGTAAAAGCCTGCCTTCGGTCCGGCCGGCTCACCCCGGAATGGTTTTCGGTGGGCCTTTCAATTGCTGGACGGAAAGCCAAGCCTCACCCGCGTTGCGGAATATAAACCTGCCCATAACATCATAAGTTCCGATGCTTCCAATGCTGACGTGACCATTAGGAATGTAGGCCCAATTGGCCCGCGTGTCAAGCGCCGGTGCGGTAACACCGGCGATCTGCAGTCTGGGGGAAATCGCGAGGCGGTGGCCGGGGGAATGCTGCTGGCTCCGAGTGGGGCTGTATCCACGAGTCCGGATCGTCCTAGCGCGGATGGCCGAGATTTGTTGCGGTGGGAAGAAATCTCCGCCCATTACCGGCCTATTTCCCCATCACCGACCTATTTTAATGTAGGGCGAGAAGGTGGCGCGGCGGAGCGAGTGGATGTGCATATTGCAGACTTTGGCCCGCCTGGACCGGCTGAGGAACCTGAATGCGAGGTTGCTTTCGGTCGAAGCGCGGTGTTCGGCCCGAGGTTCAGTTCGGAAGCTTTGGTAACGTTGGTATCTATATAAGTAGAAGCAGTAACAGTAAGGGATAGACGCTCAGGCCGGCGTTACCGGGAAACCGGCCACCTATGGCTGTTGCCGGTGACCGAGGAAGCGGCCCAGCCGATTTGCGGGCAACGCCACGCCGAAGACGTCTTGCCCTTGGCACGGCAGATGATAGAATACTGTTCGGCTAGCCTGTACGATTGTATGGGGTCCTCATCCACTGTTTCCGGCCGGATAGGATGTCCCACGCCCTCTCTGATCGAGAAGCCTCGGCACTGGCCAGACACGGGCCGTTAGCTCAGCTAGGCAGAGCACCGGACTTTTAATCCGGGTGTCGTGGGTTCGATTCCCACACGGCCCACCAA
>JASMCQ010000102.1 GCA_030753265.1 Dehalococcoidia bacterium | reverse complement strand
GGCCGGTCTGAAAAACGCTCACTCCACGATGGGGCGGGAGATAATCCACAGGCTGACCATGGTATATAGCACCATCAGCCCCAGCATGGGAAGCTGGCTTCTGCCCGCCAGGGTCACGCTGCGAAACAGGAGGATGGAGCGGACGTGGGCCAGGTACACGGCGGTCATGTGGCCCACCACGATCACGGCCACCGAGAAGTACCAGATGAACCGGGCGTTGGTGATGCGGATGTCTATCAGGTACCCGGCGGTGCCGAAGAGGTCCCAGCCCGCGCCGAAGGGGTCGGACACCAGGGGGATGATTTGTTGTCCCTGGATCAGCAGAAAGCTGAGGAAGTGGGCGAAGTTGTACGCCAGGGCGATGGGTATCAGAGAGAACACGAATGCCTTGGCCAAAGTGAAGGTCCCGTTCCGCCTCCCTACCGACCGGTGCATCAGGTAGGCGAAGCTCAGGTAGAAGGCCGCGAAGGTCGCGGGTACCCCGATGAGGCCCAGGGTGTTGGCTATCGTGAGCCCGTTGAGGGCCTCGTGGGTCAGATCCGGGAATTTTTCGATAAAGTAGCTCTGGACTTCCAACCATTCCGGCGTGGCGCCGAAGCCGTCGAAGGTTACGGTGGCCAGTATCAGCAGCACCATGGCCATAACGTCGCCGGTCACCCGGCCCGGATTGCTCAACCCGACCGCCAAAGGGCGGAGGTTGAACTCCCGGTGCTGGGAGTACTCCCAGCACTCGTAGCAGTCCACGCACCGGCCATCCTCGCCTTCGCAGGAAACGTTGCATTCCCGGCACACCTCCGGCTCGTTCACTCTGATCTCGGTGATGGAAAACCGGGACAGATAGCCGAACACCACGGAAAAGGCTTCCCCGCGACTCAGCCACTGATGTTTGCCGAAGATGAGCATGCCTCCCAGGGTTATGGCACTGTAGGAAATGGCCATTGCTGCCAGCCGCCGGGGGTCGGCGCTCTCGCCGAAGGCATTCTCGGCCCAGGCGAAGGCGAAGAACAGGGCTACCGCCGGCCAGACACCCAGATTCAGGGGGTACTCCCAGTTCATCCCCATATCCCGGCCGGGCCAAATCCGCTCGTAAAGGGCCTCCGCCCAGCCGTAGAGAATCTTCCAGGGGTTTACCAGGGCCCACAGGTTGCCGAACAGGGCCACGAAAAAGCCCATCCCCACCCACCATATGACCCAGACGAAGGTGGGGGCGAAATTGTCCACCGGGCGAGTGTCGCCGAACAGCCCGGCGGCCACCACCAGGCCCAGAAGGAAGACGGACAAGACCTTGACCGGGAACAGCGCCGGCCGGCTCACCGCCACTCGGACCCAGGAGTAGCGGAGCAGGTCGAGGCGGGGGTAGTCGAAGTGCTTGACCTCTCCCCTGGCCACGGCGCCGATGAGGACAAAGGACAGTATGACGGCGGCGGCGCCACCTATCATGAAGTAGTGGAGAGGCACGGGAAGGTCGTAGCGCTCGCCGAAGCCGTGGGCGAAGACAGGCTGGACTAGCAAGCCGGCTCCCACGGCGGCGAGGAGCGCAATCATTTTGAAACGGATCATCGCACCACCATACATGATTCGGTTTGATCGAGTGACATCCCCTCGCTTCAGCCAGTGAGAAAGACGTGAGACAGATAGGAGATGTCTTCCCAGCTCAAGGTCACTCCAAGTCTTTCAGGACCGCAAGGATCTGTTCAGCCGATGGCCGGTCCGCGATGTCCTGGCCGACGTTGCGCCAGAGGACCTCGCCAGCTTGCCCAATAATAAGGGTAGCGGGAGCGGCAACCTTGTCCCCAAGCAGGTCGTAGACGCCGTACCGGCGGACGACACTGCCCTCTGGGTCCGCGAGGACGGGGAACACCGATCCGGTTAAGGTTGCCATTTGGGCGGCGTCCTGAATGCTGTCCATGCTAATTGCCGCCACCTCCGCGTCTTCGGCCTGGAACCCGGGATAGGCGTCTGCCAGCTTCACAAGCTGGTTCCGGCAGAGGCCTCAAAAGAAGCCGCGGTAGAAGACCAGAACCACCGTGTTGTTCTCGCGGAGCAATTGGTCCAGGGCCACTTCCCTGCTATCGGCGGCGGGCAATGAGAAGCCGGGGGCGGTCTCCACCTCGTCGGAGGAGCAACCGGCGCCCCCCAGGAGGAGCAGGAAGATTCCCACCACTGCCAACAAGAGGCCCGCCCTCGAAACTCGGCGAGCTGGGAGCCACTGGCAGGATAGTCCTCGGCCACTCTCCGGCGGGCGCGGGTCAACGACGTACATGATCTTGCCTCCCCCTGGAATCCCCCACCCGCTCCAAAACGGGGTAGGGGGTTTTGACCGATTATTGGGCGGGATATTCTTGTCATTGTCCGCGGGCAGCCGGGCCGTTCACCGCGGCAGGACCTCCAGGAAGCCGGCGTTCGGTTCCTCTTCCTCGGCTGAGCTGTCCGGCTCCTCATCCGTTTCAAACGCATCGGCATGTTGGCCGCTCAACATGGTCTGGACCACGGAGCCCTTGTTGGTCCAAGTTATGGCTGTGCCGGGCCTCACCTCAATGTCAGCCGGGACGGCTGACGCATCCATGACTTCGATAGCCACCCGCTCGGCGGAGGGAGCATCGAGGGACACAGTAATGGAGCCAGCCACCGCGGGACGCATGTGGCTGTGGAAGTGAACCATCGTTCCCACAAGGTGGTCCTCCACCTCGTAGGTGAACGTGTCACCGGGCTCCAGCGGCCCCGACTCGAACGTTCCACCGTGGGTACCACCGCCGGCGTGGAAGGTGATCTGATACCGGCCGGTGGTTTCGGCCACGAAGTAGAAGTCAACCAACTCACCGGCAGCGATTTCCTTTTCGATATCGTAGCCGTGGAGGTGGAGTTCACCTGGCTCCTCGGCCTCGATCTTCAAGGTGACCATGTCGTCTTGTTTAACCCTGATTGTCTCCGGGCTCAGCTTTCCGTGCTCTAGCTTCACCGGAATCTCCAGTTCTTCGGGTCCGCCGCCGCCGCAGGCGGCCGCCTTAAGCAGAAGCAATGGAAGCAATACCACGGCCACAATTAACCGTAGGGACAAAAATGAAAACTTCATGAGTAGCTCCTTGTAAATACGAACAATGTACGAATGCGCGTGGGCTGAGTTCGTTTCCCAAGACGGAGGCTCCACGGAGAGACATCAGAATGCGAGGCTACACGCCAAGAAAACCGCGGTCGCAGACGTTGGAGCAGCCAAAGTCGAGGGGTGGAGGAGGAGCTAGGCTCGAGGGGGCCTTCTCACAGGTCCAACGAAGGCCGCCAGGAGGCGGTTATCCTCGCCGGCCAATCCGAACCGGAACATGTCCCCGGGGGGTTGGAAAACGATTGAGGCCGGCGCCACGGTCAAAATGGCGGTCGCGACGCTCGGGCCGTTCCCTTCGGATGGCGCCAGGAACACTATCCCGTCAAGCCCGTCGTAGATTTCAGATAGGCCGGCGGAATTTGCCGGCAAGGGACTGGCAACATGGTCATGCCCGTGCCCGGCGTCGAAGGGGTGGGCATGTTCCGGTCCGCCCTGTCCCAGATAGACGTGAGCATGGTTGGGCGCTTTCTCGGCGAAGTGGTGGTCAGTCAGGGGCCCAAAGGTTGGCAGGAAGAGGATATACAGGGAGACCAGTATGGGCAGCAGCAGTGCCGGCGAGGTCCGGGGGCGTTCCGCACCGACATCCCGGACAGGCCCGTGTCCGCGCGGTGAGTTTCTCCAGCTTGATGCCATTATTATATTCTACACAAGCGGTCCGAAAACCAACAGACCCGAGGGCATGGGACTCACCGGGCCGGCAATTTCGGGATGGCTACCGGGTTTGACATCCCCCGCGCCGGGACCCATCCGAAATGCCCAGCTTCCGTCGCACTGGCGCAAACGGCGGCGTCAAACCTATCGCCACCGCCAGGACGAGAATCGCCGCCGCAACCCCCGCCGGCAGATACCAGCCTGTCCCTCCCTCAGGCTCCGGCGTTCCCACGGGAGCAGGTCCGCCGCCGGTCTCCGGCTGGTCCCCGGCCTCGGCGTCTCCGATCCGAAGCGGCTGCTCCTTCACAATCCGATCCGGGGCCCCAAAGTACACTTCCGCGACAATCTTGTGTTCGCCCGGGGGCAAGGGCTGCCGGGACTCAAACCGCATATCCCCCGGTTTGCCGGGCAACAGCAGAGAAGGCCCGGTATCGAGGGTGGTGCCCAGCACCGTTCCGTCCGCGGCGTGGACGTATACCTGGACGCGGGGCCGCAGCGCCAGGTCGCCCTCATTCTCCAAAGTGACGACAATTCCCATGGGGAGGCCGGGACTCTCGACAGCGCGCAGGCCCGACACCGTCAGGACCGGGGTTGCGGTGAACTCGGCCCCGGCCGTGAGATGGGCGGTCCCCCCATAGGAAAAAGTGGCGGTCGCGGTGTACGAGTCACCGAGTGTCAGGGCCACTGCGGGGCCGGCCACCAGTCCGTAGCTCTCCCCTGGATAGATCGCCGAACTCTCCGGGAACGCCGGTCTCGCGGGTAGCGGACCGTCGCTCCCGTTGATCTCCACGAACCCATCGGCGACGAAGTGGATGTTGCCGCGATTGACCAACTGAGCGCGAAAGGTTACCAGCCCGTTGGGCTCCAAGACGGGCGCGAACCAATCCACGGCAGTCCCACGGAGCAGGCGACCCCGGCCGTCAAGGGCAACTAGGAAAGGGACCACTGTGGCAGCGGTGGTGGTCCCGGTGTCTTGCAAAGGGTCCATGGACACGGCGTCGAAGGCCACGGCCGCATACCACCCGCCGGAGGGCAGTTCCCCCTCCGGGGCCTCGACAGTAACGGTGACCGTTCGTTCCCCATAACCGGCCACCAGGAAGCTGCCGGGCTCGACCGTCAGCCAGTCGACCGCGGACGGGCCTCCGGCCCCTTCCCGGTACTGCTCGACGGACGCGGAAATCCGGATGGGGTGGCGCACCTGGTTGAACACCGTGACCTCCCGGCTGGCCACGTCACCGGGGGCGAAGGTCATCTCCACCGGCGAAGGCGCGGCGCTGATGCCCAAGTCGTCGGCATTCGCCGGTCCCGAGAGCGAAGCTGCGATTGCTAGACCGCAGAAGAAGAGCACCGCCAGCAGGGTTTGGCGTCCCGGCAACGGGAACGGCCGCCGAGGCAGGTTGACTCCCCGGCTCATCTCTTTCTCCTATTTGCCTTCCGCCGGCCCCTGCGGGAAGCGAAGATCAGGGCGATAAGGATTCCTCCCAGCAGAACGGCGAGGACAATCTCGTCCCCGAATCCCGAAGACCCCCCGGCACCGTGCAGAAGCGTGGCGGGTACGGCGCTCAAGAGACCGTTTGGCTCGTGGCAGAGGGTATAGCCACGTGGTGGGGGGTGAATGGTCTCTGGCGCGGAGCTTGGCCCATATTATCCACCTACGAATCCATCGGATCGCCGGAGGGTTGCGCATGCCGAAGTGCGGCCCGCGCCGCGCCTCGGGTAGTCCCAACCTTCCCTTTGCCGGCGTCGGGAGCGGCGACCCTTTCGCCGCAGTCTAAGGACATTATACTCGTGGAATACGGCGCCGTCGGGGTCTGGCCTTCAGTCCGCGCTAAAGGCAGCGTGCGGGCTGATAACCGCAGCCTGAATGGAAGCTAGCCGGGCGGGTTGCCTGGTATTGCCGTGAACCCGCCAGGTAGTTTCTTGACTCTAACTTGAGCGCAGCTTAAACTGATGCCAGAAAATAGTCACTTTTGGACGAAACATTAACATGAATGGCCCTCCATACCTGGGTGAAGACGTTGCATTATTCATCGATTGGGAAAACTTCAAGATCAGCCTCGCCACCGGCCGCCGCCACCCCAACGTCTCCGCGCTGAAAGAAGAGGTCTCCAACCTCGGCCGCGTCGTGGTGGCCAAAGCCTATGCCGATTGGGTGACCCGGGCCCCAGAGCTGAGGGGGGCCAGCCAGTTCATCAATGATCCGCCGGCCCTTTACGCGGCGGGAATCGAGCCGGTCTACGTCCCAACTAGGCTGGCTTACGGCGGCACCGCATCGTCACCGCCCGGCCGCACCTTCCGGGTGAAGAACAGCGTCGACGTGAAGATGACCGCCGACTGCATTGAGTGCGCCCACTCCTATCCTAACATCGGTACTTACGTGCTGGTATCGGGCGACTCCGACTTCATCCACGTAGTCAACACCCTCCGGACCATGGGCAAGCGCGTGGTCATCATCGGGGTTTCGTGGGCCACCTCCCGGCGGCTGGCCGACCAGGTGGACGGACTGATCCTGTACGACGAGGACGTCGACCCGGTCACCCCCGCCGAAACGGCTGCCGCGGGCGACGGGCGGGGCCCCTCTCCGGGCAACGCCGGCCGGCTGGAGTTGGGGGAGGTTGTTCGCGAAATCGAGGAATGCGTCCGAGGCGAGCGACAGGCGGGCGGCACACCCCTGCTGACCTCGATCAAGCAGCGGCTGATGCGCCGCTTCCCCGGCTTCGACGAAAAGAAGCTGGGCTTCTCCAGCTTCAAGAAGCTGATGGCGCGGACGGCACAAGAGGGCAACATCAAGCTCATCACCGCGGGGCTGGTGGACTGGGCCACCATGGCCGACGAGGTCGTCCCCAGTGACGCTCCACTCCCGGAGCCCGCGGTCAACGGCGCCCCTCTCGTCCCAGCCCGCGGGCGCCGGCGCAGGTCCTCCAGATCGACGCCTCGGTCC
>JASMCQ010000101.1 GCA_030753265.1 Dehalococcoidia bacterium | reverse complement strand
GAGCCCTGGCAGCCCTGGGACGGCCTTATCGTGTACAAGGTCCGGCACGTCCTGATGGGCGTGTTCGAGTCCAAGGTGTGGCGGGCCCGCTTGGTCGGTAAGCTGGGAGCGGAACGGGCGGCCAGGTTGTTCCCCGGCTACGAGCCCGGCCAGCTGCTGATTCTGCCGCCGGGCGTCTCCTACTCCGGGCCGCTGGCCGACGGATTGGAAGAGCTGAGCCGTGGGGCTGCCGCCCTCAACTACCTGAACGAGACCGACGGCGGGAGCAACAGCTGGGTCCTCTCCGGCGCCCGCACGGCCTCCGGAAAGCCTATCCTGGCCGGAGACTCCCACCGGGCCCTGGACACTCCAAACGTCTACTATCAAAACCATCTGGCCTGCCCCGAGTTCGACGTGGTGGGCCTGTCCTTTCCCGGCCTGCCCGGCTTTCCTCACTTCGGGCACAACGCCTGGGTGGCCTGGTGCGTGACCCACACCGCCGCCGACTATCAGGACCTTTACATCGAACGGTTCAAGGATGACGACCCCAAATATTACCTGTTCCAAGGGCAGTGGCGCCGCGCCGAGGTCCACCACGAAAAGATCAAGGTGAAGGATGCTGAAGACGTTGACTTGCCGGTTTGGGTTACCCACCACGGCCCGGTGATCTCCGGCAGCCCCAACCAGGGGGTAGGCGTCGCCCTGAAATACACCGCCACCGAAAGGCCCTCTCCCTGGCCCGACGTTCTGCCGGAGATGCTCAGGGCCCAGAACTCCGATGAGCTGATGGAGTCGATGCGGGAATGGGTGGACCCCTGTAACAACTTCCTATTCGCCGATGTCCAGGGCAACGCCGGGTACCTGTGCCGGGGTCGAATTCCCATTCGGCCGATGGCCAATGCCTGGCTGCCCGTCCCCGGCTGGACCGGCGAGTACGAGTGGCTGGGCCAGATTCCTTTCGACGAGATACCCCGGTCGGTGAACCCGGAACAAGGCTACATCGCCACCGCCAACAACAAGCCGGTGGGCGACGATTATCCCTACCTCATCGGCATCGACTTCACCCCCGAGTTCCGGGTCAAACGGGTGACCGAGGGCCTGCTGGCCCTGGTGCGACCCACGGCGGAGGATATGCGGCAGGTACACGCCGAGCGCATATCCATCCCGGCCCAGACCTACATCGATCTGCTGGGAAGGGTAGCGCCGAGAGACGAAACCGAGACCCCGGCCAGGGAGAAGCTGCTGGCCTGGACCGGGGCGATGGACGCCGAAGAGGTGGCTCCAACCATCTATAGCGCCTGCCGGGACGCTCTGATCAAGGAGCTTCTGGAGCACAACCTGGGGCCCGAGCTGGCGGATGCCGCCGGGCATCCCGCCGACCGGGGAGTGGGGTCCTTCGTCAACCGATTCAAGGCGCGGCTGGTGACCCTGATTTCCGAGGACGACCGCACCCTGCTGCCACCGGGCGAGGACTGGCCTTCGGTGATGGCCCGAGCCTTGAGCCAAGGCGTCGCCTTCCTGAGGGAAAGGCTGGGCGATAACCCGGAAGAGTGGCGGTGGGGCCGGTTGCACCGGGCCCGGCCCCGGCATACCCTGTCCGCCGCCTTCCCGGAGCTGGCTGAACTCTTGGACCCGCCGGCGATCCCAGCCAGCGGGGACGCCGACACGCCGCTGGCCGGCGGTTATTCTCCGGCGGACCCCGCTACCATCACGGGTTTGTCGGTGGTGCGCTACGCCTACGACCTGGCGGATTGGGACCGCTCGTTGTGGGTGGTGCCTCTGGGCAGCTCCGGGCATCCCGGCAGCAGCCACTACCAGGACCAGTCGGAGGCCTGGCGACAGGTACAGATGGTGCCGATGCAGTATTCTTGGGACAGCATCATCGCCGGCAGCGAGGTGCGGCAGCGGCTGGTGCCGCTGGAATAGGGTAGCCCGATCCGTGGACCGGGCCGTCCCGCCCTATCAGGGAACAGTCCGCTACATCACCACGCGTCTCTCCTGTTGGAACCGCCGGCGGAACCTCTGGAGTGCGACCGCGGCCCAGAGCGCTTCGATCGCGGTAATCGGGTAAGCTTCCACCAGCCCGCTGTAGGCGGACGTAAGGGCGGAACCGATGGCGAAAACCAAGACCATCCATTTGGAGCGGCGTTCCAACGAATAGGAGACAAACATTATCCCGACCGCGACAATGCCAAATACAGTGAGCATGTTGATCTCTCAGTCCATTGCCTAGTACCGGGAATTGCCGGCAAAGATCAACCGTTCGCCACGAGCCTGTCGAAGGGTTCCGAGCCGGTGGTTCGACAAGCTCACCACGAACGGCATTGGCGGGGCCGATTATCGAAGGGAAGAACTAGCCGCCCAACAGCTGCCGGCCCAAGAGATCCAGGGCGGCTTGAGCTGCCGCCTGTTTAGTCGCGTCCCGGTCTCCTTGGGCGTGGAAGTTGATGGCCCGGTCACCGCCGTCCTTCACGGACAGGCCGATGAAGAAGGTGCCTATGGGGACTTCGGAGCGGCCTTTCGCGGGTCCGGTTACCCCGGTGACGGAGACCGCGAAGTCGGTGCCGGTCAGTTCCCGGACGCCCCGGGCCATGGCTATGGCCATCTGTTCACTGACGGTGCCATGGTTGGCGGCCACCTCGTCCGGCACGTTCAGGATGCGCTCTTTCAGGCCGCCGGTGTAGGCGATGACCCCGCCGGGGAAGAAGCGAGAGGCGCCCGGCACGGTGCCAAGGATGTATCCCACCAGGCCGCAGGTGTCGGCTTCGGCCACCGACACGGTCTTGCCTTGTGACGTCAATAGCTCAGCCAGTTCGGTTACGTCCATCAGACATTGCCTCCTTCATTCATGCCCCTTGGGCCCATGAGTCTGGTCTCGAAGGTACGCCGGAACGGGTCACCTCGAGTGAATCGAGGGGTCCGGGGTGGTGGGTCCGGGCTGCCATGGAGGGACCCCGCCCAAGCTCCTCGTCGCTTCGCTCCCCGGAGTGACGGTGTTGAAGCGAGACCGGCGCTTTGAGAGCTGTTTCTGATTACCCTTTCCCTAAAGTGCCTTCTCCGTGGCCCCGGTGTGTCTCTTTTGCAGGAGCAGAAAGAACTCCCGGTTGCCGGCGTCGCCTACTATGGGCGAGGAGCAGAGGTTGCGCACCCGCAGCCCGTAGCCAACCGCCCAGGCTATGGTCCGGCCCAGGACCTTGGCGTGGACCTGGGGGTCCTTGATCACCCCGCCCCGGCCCACTTCTTCCCTCCGGGCCTCGAACTGGGGTTTCACCAGCACCACCAGAAATCGCCCGTCTTTGAGGTACTCCAGGGCCGCGGGAATGACCAGGGCCAACGAGATGAAGGACACGTCGATGGTCACCAGGTCCACGGGTTCGGGCAGCGGGAAGGAGTGCCGGGCGTTGCACTTTTCCATGACCGCGACCCGCGGGTCCGCGCGCAGCCGGTAATCGAGCTGGCCATGGCCGACGTCGAGGGCGTGGACCCGTGAGGCGCCACGCTGCAGCAAGCAGTCGGTGAACCCTCCGGTGGAAGCCCCAATATCCAACGCCACCAGGTCTCGCACCGCGAACGCAAAGAAGTCCAGGGCGTGGGCCAGCTTCAAGCCGCCACGGCCGACGTAGGGCAGCCGCCCGCGGACTTCCAGGAAGGCGGTCTCCGGGAAGAGACTGCTGGCCTTGGGCACCCGGCCCGAGGGGGTGAAGACCAGCCCCTCCATGATCAACGTCTGGGCCTGCTCCCGGCTCTCGGCCAGGCCCCGGTCAACCAAGAGAAGGTCGGCCCGTTTTCTAGAGGCACGTTTCGCCACGGCTCGTGCTGTTCCGGTGAGTAACCCTTCAAGCTTCAAGGACCCGCCACCGCCGATCGCGGCCGCACGTCCCAGATGTGCCGCAAGTATATCCCGGAACCAGCGGTCTGTCATTATGGCGGAGGGACCGGGCCGCCAGGCGAATTCTTCCGGGGACGCCACCGGCAAGATTCCAAAGCGCCACGGGCGGACCGTTCCACGGGGACTCCGCGGCGGGATGGCGCCGGCGGTGAGCGCCATCTCGGCGGCCAGCGGCCCCCACGGATTCGAATCGCCCGTCGCGCCGGCGCCGGCCGGGAAATTGACCTGGCGAACCAGAAAGATGGCCTGCTCCAGTTGCCCGGAGCAGGCCATCATAGCTAATCCAATGTCACCGGGTATCTATCTGTCCAACCAGATGTCCTCGTGCTTGAACACGGTCTGGTTCGACTGTGGAACGAGGAAGCCCTTGATGTCCTCGTGGACTATCCAGAAGAACTTGCCCCAATACACGGTGCTCGTGTGGTTGTCCACATAGCCTTTGGTCAGGTCGTCGGGGTCGGTGTAGACCAGGTAATCCTCGATCTCCTTGAGGATGTCCCGGCGCGCGTCCGGATCCAGTTCGACCTTCTGCTGCTCGAATTTCTCTTCGATGAAGGTGGGGCTCCAGTCGGTGTAGTTCCGGGTGGCTCCCGGAATGTACACGCCTCCCAGCACGCCGTCGGCGTCCAACACGGTTGTCCCCTCGCCCTGGCAGGCCAGCTCCCAGTCTCCAATGGCGTCTGCCGGCCGCGCGGTGGACAGCATGGCGTACCCGGCCGCGCTCTCCCAAGTTTGGAGATCACCGGTGATCCCCAGGGTCTCCTTCAGTTGTTGCTTGACCACGGAGCAAACCTCGTCGTAGCCAGCTACTTGCCGGGCGTCGAACTTGGTGCTGAACCCATCGGGGAACCCGGCCTCAGCCATTAGCCGCTTCGCCTCGGCGATGTCCGCCTGCCCGCCCGGGGTGTCCTTGGGCCGGAGACCGGGCCAAGTCAGACAATCGTCGTAGGTATAGCCCATGCCCATCATGGGACATGGAATGGCGGCGGTATCGTCTTGCAGCAAGCTGTTGATCTGCTGCCGGTCCAGGGCCAGGTATATGGCCTTGCGAACTCGGAGGTCGGTGAAGGGCTCCGCCTTCCGGTTCATCATGAACATTACGTTGAAGCTGGGGGGAAGCTCGTAAGAGATCACATGGCCGTTACGAGCGCCAATCGTGTCCTGGTCCAACTGCATGTTTTCGGTCGGAGTCAGGTTTGATTGAGAGCTGTTGGCCATGTCCAACTGGCCCCCCTTGAACTGGGCGATAACGGTGCCCGAGTCCACGATGATGAAGTGGTCGATACCGTTAAAGTAGGGCCGCCCTTCTTTGAAGTAGTTGGGGTTCCTGGATACGGCGTACACATTGCCCCGCTTGTACTCATCCAATATGAAGGGGCCGGAGCCGGACTTGTGCTCAATGACGTTCTCCGCCTGGTTCAGGTCAATCCCCTGCTCCAGCAGGTGCTTGGGCAAGACCTTGACGTAGTTCAGGGCCAGGAATTTGATGAAGGCCCCGGAGGCGAAGGTAAGGTTGAACTCTACGGTATCGTCGCCGACGAGCTTGATGCCGCCTTCTTCAACCGGCAAGGCGTAGTTCCGGAAGAGGCCCGAGCGGCCGATGGACACCTCAGGGTTCATGTACCGTGCCAGGCCGTAAACCACGTCATCCGCGGTAAGATCTTCCCCGTCCTGCCACTTGACGCCGTCGCGAATCTTGAAGCTGAAGGTTTGGCCGCCGTTGGATATGTCCCAACTGCTGCACAGGTCGCAAATTATCTTGACGGTATCCGTCGTGTCGGGCTGGACGATCTGATTGTACAGTTGGGAGTAGGACTTGACGCTGGAGAGGGAGGAGGAACCAAGAGGGTCCCAGTCCCTGGTGTCGGCGTAGGCCGACATCTGGATGTTCCCGCCGTATTTGGCTAGGTTTGGATCAATCGTGGGAACCGGCGTGGCCACCGGCACGGGGGTAGTGGTCGGGCGGATAATGACGGTCCTCTCAACGATGACCGTCCTTTCCACGTCCACCGGCACTTCCACCGTCCTCTCCACGACCACGGTCCTCTCCACATCCACCGGCACTTCCACTGGCACTTCCACCGTTCGTTCCACCACCACCTCCCTGACGATGGGAGTCGCCGTGGCGCCCCCACCACACGCCACAGAGATCACTAATAGCAACGCCGCTATCATGGGAAGAAGAGTCCATCGATTCAACCCTCGGTGCCTGAGCATAGCTACTCCTTCGTTGTAGTTGGACTAGTTATCGCCTGTCGTCGCGTCTACGATAGGCGTACCTAACATCTGCTACATGTTACGGTTCACGTGCTTTGAGCAACGTAGTTCGGCGTTCCGCTTGCTTGCCCAGGGCCGATTATCATGATTCAGAATATTGCCCAGAAGTTACTGTCTGCAAGCTAGATGGAGATTCTCGGGCAGTCCAGCTCACAATAGCTGGGAAGTCAAGCTAGCACGGGTTTGCGAAGGTTTTTGGTACGCGTTCGAGGGTCGGTTTACCGATAGCCGTCGCGACAACAACCAAATGATGCGTGTTTAGCCCATCATATGGCTGGCATCAGCAAAAACTTCCTGGCGGTGACGCCGGCGGTCAGCTAGGTTGATTGGGGAAACCGGTGAGGCCGGCGGGCCAAAGCCGCCGATAGTTGATGACCCCGGCGGGCGCCGGGAGTCTGGGTCTATTGGCTCCCTTCAGGTGATGACGGTTCGC
>JASMCQ010000100.1 GCA_030753265.1 Dehalococcoidia bacterium | reverse complement strand
CGCACGTACTTCACGACGTGACCGTTGCTGGTGCCCCCCAAGGCGAACTTGCTGGCGCCCATGTCACTGGCGGTGTGGCACATGATAGCCATATCCACGTCGTCGAACTCTCCAAGCCCGATCAGCTCCTGTTTGCCCCCCAGAAACTCCAAACGGCCCTCTTCCCGTAGCTGAAGCCGGCGCTCCACTTCGATGAACTCCTCGGCCGGAACGGCGAAGGGCACTATCTCTCCCGAGAGATGCTCCAAGACCTCCGGGGTGAGGAGGCCCATAACGGTTCCCAGCATCATCCCTATCTGGCAATGGTGGCCGCAAGCGTGGGCCGCGCCCGTCACCGGATCGGAAAAAGGGTGCTCCTGGACCACCAGGGAGTCCAATTCGCCGAGTATCGCCACTCTTGGTCCGGGTCCGTTCCCGGCCGGAAATCGTCCCTTGACGCCGGTGATGGCCAGGCCCGGCCGGTGCCAGATTCCCAGCTCCTTGAACTTGCTCGCGACCAGGCGCGAGGTCCGCTCTTCAGAGAACCCGGCCTCGGGGTGGGCCAATATATCTTGGGCAATGCCGACGATCTCCTTCTTTTTGCTCTCGATCGTGGCACAAGCCATCTGCTTCAATTCCGGGATGGTCAACATAAATTTCATCCGCCGTTGAAAGTTTCTTCTGAAGCCAGCGCGCGCAGGAAGGTCAGATACTCGTCCTTGCTCATTGCAGGCTGGTGCCCGGACACGATTCGACCCGCCCCGGCCGCCCCGTCCGCCAGCAGGTCCACGGCCGTGGCGGCCAAGGCCTTCGCCGCGGTGACCACCGCCAGACTGTAGTCTTCGACCACGTAGTCGGCGCCGTGGCCCAGCCCCACGGCCCCGCCCACGTAAGGGTGGAGAACCGGCATAAGTTGCCCGACGTCGCCCATGTCCGTCGAGCCGGTCCGGTGGGAAGCGTGGCCAACGTTCTCCTCGCCCACCAGGTCCACCGCGTTGGATTCGAAAATCTCCGCCAGGTTTGGGTCTTGCTTCAGGGGCATGTAGCCGGGGATGGTCTGGATATTGACACTCGCGCCCACGGCCATGGCGCCGGCCTTGAGCGCTCGGTCCACCTTCCGGTTGGCGTCCAAGATGGCCTCGACCGTGCGGCCCCGGACGAAGGTCTCCATGCGAACATCGGCGGGGACCGCGCTCACGGCTTCACCGCCCTTGGTGATGATAGGGTGAACACGGACGGTGTCCCCATCTTGGAAGGTCTCCCGGTTGAAGTGGATTGCGGTCAAGGCCATGGTGGCCGCATTCAAGGCGTTGATTCCCAGATGGGGTGATCCTCCGGCATGGGCCCCGCGGCCGATAAACTGGATCTTCTTCGCCAGGGTCCCGTTATTGGTCCCGCTCATACAGAGCCATTTTTCGTCTGGGTTGCTGGTGGTGTGGATCATCATGGCCAGGTCAACGTCGTCGAACTCGCCCAGGCGGATCATCTCCGGTTTGCCGCCCAGGAACTCGATCTTGCCCTCGCGGTGCAACGAGTCCCGGTATTCGATCTCGATGTACTCTTCGGCGGGCACGGCCATCATCACCAGGCGCCCGCTCAGCGCCGCCAAAACGTCGGGCTGCATCAGTCCGAACATGGCCCCGAACACCATCGGAAGCTGGCAGTGGTGGCCGCAAGCGTGGGCCGCGCCGGTGTTGGGATCGGCGAAGGGGTGTTCGTTAACGATCAGGGAGTCCAGCTCGCCCAATATAGCCAAGGTGGGGCCCTCGCTCCCCCCGGTCAACTCCGCCCGGATACCGGTCATAGCCAGACCGGTGCGATGCGGGATACTCATCTCGGCCAGCTTCTTGGCCACCAGGGCCGAGGTCTTGGTTTCACGAAATCCCGGCTCCGGGTTTTGCAGAATCGTTTTCGCCAGGCTGATTATTTCATCGGCCCTTGCGTCGATTTCTTCAAAGGCCCGGCGCTTGAGTTCCTCTCGCGACGGCATGTGGCCACCCCCTGATCCGGCTTGCCCCGATTGTAGCAGAGGGTTCACGGAAAGGGTATCGCTTTGGGAAGCGGTCAGCGGTCAGCGGTCAGCAGTCAGCTATCAGCCGTCAGCAATCGGATTGGCGGGCGTTCCGGAACAGTCGCCGCCGATGGCACGACGAGCCGTTGGCTATCGGCTGACCGCTGATAGCTGACCGCCGGTGGCCTAGGTGTACAATGAGGAGTCATTGGCGAAGAAGGTGGCGATGAAGGTATTGATAGCCCCCCAGGGATTCAAAGGCGGCGTGTCCGCTCTCGAGGCCGCCAGGGCCATCGAGCGCGGGGTCCGGGCAACCGCGCCGGAGGCCGAGACGGTGCTGGTGCCGGTGGCCGACGGTGGAGACGGGACTCTGAACGCCCTAGTGGAGGGCACGGGAGGCCGGCTTTTCCGGAGCACGGTGGCGGGCCCCCTTGGGCGGCCCCTGCAGGCCGCGTGGGGGGTTATGGGGGACGGCGAAACGGCGGTGGTCGAAATGGCCTTGGCTTCGGGCCTGGCCCTCCTGGCGCCATCGCAGCGCAATCCGCGAGACACCACCACCCAGGGCACCGGCGAAATCATGAGAGAAGCCCTGGACCGGGGTTTCACCCGCATCATCGTTGGGCTGGGCGGCAGCGCTACCAACGACGGCGGGACGGGAATGGCCGGCGCGTTGGGCGCCCGGTTCCTGGACGCCGGCGATCTCCCTCTCCCCGCGGGTGGCGCCGTGCTGGCCCGGCTGGCCCGCATCGACGTGTCCGGCCTGCACCCCAAGCTGGGTGAGGCTACCATCGTCGGCGCCACCGACGTGACCAACCCCCTGTGCGGCCCCACCGGTGCCTCCAGCATCTACGGCCCTCAAAAAGGTGCGTCGCCGGCGGTGGTGGATGAGCTGGACTCGGCCCTCGGCAATCTCGCCCGGGTGGTACACCGGGACCTGGGTCAGGACGTGGCGGAGCGGCCCGGAGCTGGAGCGGCCGGAGGGCTGGGCGCCGGTCTGATGGTATTTGCCGGCGCTGAATTGAGGTCGGGGATCGACATGGTTTGCGAGGTGTTGGGGTTCGACGCCCATCTGGAAGGCGTGGACCTAGTCATCACCGGTGAAGGCCGGGCCGACCAATCAACTGTCTACAACAAAGCACCGGTGGGCGTGGCCCGGCGCGCTCTGGCCCGAGGAGTGCCCACCATCCTGCTTGCCGGGAGCCTGGGAAGAGGCTTCGAGGAGCTGTACCAGCACGGCATCGCGGGCATCATTTGCATCGCCGACCGCCCCATGCGCTTCGATCAAAGCCTTAGGCGCACGGAAGAGCTTTTGGAAGGGGCGGCCGAACGGGCTTTGCGTCTGATGCGGACCGGG
>JASMCQ010000099.1 GCA_030753265.1 Dehalococcoidia bacterium | reverse complement strand
GCCGTAGGTTTTTCCCTGCTCCTGCCTCACCTTTTCGGCGAGGCCATCGACAAGCTGGTCAAGTTCGGTGACGATGGCATTGTCGGTGGGGATGTGGAACGGGGCACCCTGGTCGTGATGGCCCTCGGCATACTGGGCGCGAGCATTGCGCGGGGTGTTTTCGACTTCGCCCGCACCTACAGCACTGACTCCCTGTCGCAGAAGGTATCCTACGATATTCGCAATCGCATCTACGACAAACTTCAGCACCTCAGCTTCGGCTACCACGATAAAGAGCACACTGGCAACCTCATGTCCAAGGTCACCGCCGACGTCGAAGCGGTCCGGCGTTTCGTCAACATGGGCCTGGTCCGCTCCCTGGAAGTCGTGGTTCGAATAGTAATCGTCACAATCATTTTGGCTTACCTGAACTGGCAGCTAGCCCTGCTCAGCCTGGCCTTCGTCCCCTTCCTGGTGCTCCGGTCTACCCTGGTGGTCACCCGGCTGCGGGCCATGTGGCTTCACGTGCAAGAGGTCATGGGGCAGACCGTGACGGTCCTACAGGAAAACCTGGTGGGCATCCACGTGGTAAAGGCCTTCGCCTCCGAAGAGCACGAGAAGAAGAAATACGCTAAGAAGGCCTCTGAGCTACGGGGGGAATACTACAGTTCCGAGCGGCTGCAGGGGACCAACAGCGCTTGGATGACCCTGTACTTTACCCTGGCTCTGGGTATGATCTTGTGGTTTGGCGGTTGGCAAGTTATCAAGGGAGACCTGACGCCTGGGGGGCTGACCAAGTTCATCCTTTACCTGAGCCAACTCACTTTTCCCATCCGCATGAGCGCGTTTATCATCAACAGCTTCTCTCGGGCCATATCCTCCGGCGGGCGGCTCTTCGAGGTGCTGGATGCCAGCTCGCCGGTGGTTGAGAGGCCCGGCGCCGAGGACATGGGCCGGGCGCAGGGACGCGTGGACTTCGACGGCGTCTCCTTTTCTTACGACTCCCGGCTCCCCGCCTTGAAAGACGTGAACCTGGCCGCCTCCCCCGGCCAGGTGATCGCCATCCTGGGGGCTCCGGGCTGCGGGAAGAGCACCATAGTCAGCCTGCTGCCCCGGTTCTACGACGCAACCTACGGGCGTATCACCATCGACGGCCGGGATATCCGTGATTTCACCCTCGCTTCCCTTCGGAGCAACGTGGGGATCGTGCAGCAGGACATCTTCCTGTTCAGCGCCACCATCAAAGAGAATATTGCTTACGGCGCCGTCGACGCTCCCCACGAGGAGATAGTCAACGCCGCAAAGATCGCCCAGCTTCACGACCATATAATCAACCTTCCCGACGGCTACGATTCGTTTGTCGGAGAACGGGGGACGACCCTTTCCGGCGGGCAAAGGCAGCGGCTGGCCATAGCCCGAACCATTCTTGTCGACCCACCCATCTTGGTGCTTGACGACTCCACATCCAGCGTGGACGTGGAGACCGAGCGGCTGATTCACCAGGCCATGGTCGGGGTGATGAAGGGCCGCACCACCTTTGTCATCGCCCACCGGCTGAGCACCGTGCGGGAAGCCGACCTCATCGTGGTTCTGAGGGATGGAGAGGTAGCGGAGCGGGGGACCCACCAGGAGTTGATGGCGCGGCGGGGTATCTACCGGGAGATATTCGACCTTCAACTTCGCCCCCAGGAAGAAATTATGCTGGATGCGGCCATCACCGCGGACGACGGGGGAGACAGCTAGATGCGAGATAGCGGGCCCGGCAGCATGTCCGGCGGCATGTTGGGAGGGGTGCGCGGTATGCACGCCGCCGGGCCGCAAGCCCCAACTGAGGACAATCTCAGCGACGAGAGCCTGGTGGGGAAGGCCTATGACCATAGGGTGGTAGTCCGGCTGGCCACCTACGTGGGGCCGTATAAGAAAAACGCCCTGATCAGCGTCGCCGCCGTCCTCTTCTACACCTTGGGTAACGTGAGCATTCCCCTGTTGATGATGTTGGGCATCAACTGGGCCATCAACGAAGGGGAGTTGTGGCGGCTGCACGTGGTTGGCGCCGGCTTCATCGCCGTCACGCTGATCCACTTCGCTGCCAACTACGTCCAATTCGTCTTCATCCCCAAGGTGGGACAGGGGATCCTATACTCGCTGCGCACCGCCATGTTCGATCATCTCCAGTCCCTCTCCCCATCCTTTTTTCACCGGACTCCGGTGGGGCGGATCATGTCCCGGAGCCAGAGCGACGTTCTCCAGCTACAGGAGACCTTCGAGCTGATCGTTCAGAGCCTGTCGGATCTACTCAGTCTGCTGGGCATCGTGGTGATCATGCTGGTCATCGATTGGCGCCTGGCCTTGGTGAGCCTCAGTATCGTTCCGGTGCTCTTCTTCGTCCTGGCGTACTGGCAGCGGTTCGCCCGGCACTCCTTCATGCGCATCCGAAGGGCCGTGGCCATGGTGAACGGCGAGTACAACCAGAACATCACCGGCGTCCGAGTGGTGGAGAGCCTGAACCGGCAGGAACTGAATCTGAGGAACTTCGAGGCGCTGAACCGGGAGCATCTGGACGCGAACCTCCAGGCGAGCCGGTTTTCCGGGGCCCTCCTGCCGCTGGTGGAGCTGCTGATCGGCGTTGCCATGGGCTTTGGTGTGGTCGCGGTGGGTGGAATCATGGCGCTGGACGGCCAGGTGGAATGGGGAGTCCTGGTGGCCTTCGCCCTTTGGATTCAACGTTTCTTCGAGCCGATTCGCCACCTTACCATGCAGTACAGCCAGCTGCAACGGGCGATGGCCGCCGGAGTGCGGATATTCGAGGTGCTGGATCTCAAGGCCGACGTCATCGATGCGCCGGGAGCCATCGAAATACCGCTGGTCCGGGGGCATTTGAAATTTGAAGGGGTGGGCTTCCACTACATAGCCGGCATCGATGTTCTGAATGACGTGGACCTGGAGATCAATCCTGGCGAAAACGTGGCTCTCGTCGGCTCTACCGGAGCTGGAAAGACCACGATGGTGACGCTGATACACCGCTTCGCCGACGTAACGCAGGGCCGTATTACCGTGGATGGCCACGATATTCGCGAGGTAACCCGCCGGTCCCTGGTGGGGCAGATGAGCATGGTGCTTCAAGAGCCCTACCTGTTCTCCGGGACCGTGAAGGAGAATATCCGGTACAACCACGAGGATATCGGCGACGATGAGGTGGTGGCCGCCGCCAAGGCAGTGGGGGCTCACACGTTCATCATGGCGCTGGAGGACGGCTACGAGAGCGTCTTGGCGGAACGAGGGGTGAACTTGAGCGTGGGACAGCGCCAGCTGGTTAGCTTCGCCCGGGCGATCGTGGGAGACCCCCGCGTGATAATCCTCGACGAGGCCACCGCCAACATCGACACCCAGACCGAGCTAATCATCCAGGATGCGCTCAAGACTATCCTGCGAGGCCGCACCTCGATAGTCATTGCCCATCGCCTTTCGACGATCCGCAACGCCGACAAGATAGTGGTGCTGGACCACGGGCGGGTGGTCGAGGTGGGCCGCCACCAGCAGCTACTCGAGCACGGCGGCGTCTACGCCCGCCTGTACGCGGTGAACTACGGTCTGACTCACGGCGCTTCCACCGAGCCCGCTCCGGCCCCCGCGGAGGACGGCTAGCAGCGGTCTGGCGTGGAACCAGTGGAGGCGGGTCCGAGGCAAGCGTCGAAATGAACCGCGGCCGCCGTTTGGTGGGGTTCGACGGTTTCCGGCCCTATCCTGTTTCCAGGACTTTCTCCATCGCCGATTTGAAAATGCTGTAGGGGTGGGCCCCGGTAAACAGCAAGTTGCCGACGAGGAACGTGGGGATTCCACTGACGCCGAGCTTCAAAGCCTGCTGGTACTGGCTTATCACCGTCGACGACATGGACCGGTCCTCCAGCTTGACCATCATATCCGTATAGTCTAGATCCACGTTCCGCGCGATTGACTCGATCACCGCAAGGTCGCCCAGGTCCTTGCCGTCCTCCCAGAGAGCCTTGTAAGCTGCCTTGTGGAACTCCATGAATTTACCCTGCTGCTGGGCGTACTCGGTCGCTTCTAGGGCGTACATGGTGTTGGGGGATTTCGGCGGAGGGCGCATTATCAATCCCGCATCCCTGACGCCGCTTCGCAACGGCTCGGCAAGCTCGTCGTCCGTCTCACCCGGCCTGCGTGGCCGCGGCTTCCCCTCTTTGGGTGTCTCTGGGTGGAGCAGGTAGGCTAGACCATAGACGGAGATGTCGTATTCCTCTGCCAGCCTGTCGACCCTCTCCAGGCCGACGTAGCACCAGGGTCAAACGTAGTCGTACCAAAAGGCAACCTGTATCTGGCCTGGGGGGGTTCCGGTCGGTTGGGCCGGCAAAGCTATATCTTGACTCATGGTCCTCTCTTCCTGGAGTGAGAGCGGTCTCGCTCAGGTTGCAACGGAGTCTAGCAGCGTCCTCTGGCCCGCGTCAACCACGCGTGCGAGGAGAACCAGGGGGGGTGGCGTCCGGAAAGCGGTCGTTGGTTCCCGTTCGTCCTGGGCGCCGTTACGCCCCGGCAGCGTCATTCCGGCGAAGGCCGGAATCCAGGCGCGTTATTCGTGACCAGAGCGGATGCCGTGGATGCCCAGTGCTTATGCCGCCAGCGCCTGCTCCATGGCCTGGGCCAGTTGCTCGATCCGGAACGGGTTGGAGAGCGCGGTGGACACGGCCTGGGGCTCCAACTCCTGGAGTCCCGGGGCCAGTGGGTCGCCGGTGTAGACGACAACCCTGACCCGGCTGTCAATTTCCCGCAGCAGGCGAAGGGTTTCCAGGCCGCTCAATCCCGGCATGGTCACATCGAGGAGAACGGCGCCGATGTTGGCTGCCGACTGCTTGTAGATGGTCAAGGCCTCCTCCCCGCCGGACGCGGCAATAGATTCGTATCCCAAGTGCGCCAGCATGCGCTGGGTCGCCATCCGCACCATGCTATCGTCGTCGACAACCAGCAGCCTGGGAGAGGCCTCACGGGGAAGTTGGTCGTCCTTGGGTGGCAGCTGGCAATGTGGTGTCCTCCAAAGCGGAGAAGTATAGGTCGACGCAGGTGCCGGAGCCAGGTTTGGAACAAACCTCGATGAATCCGCCACATTCCCGCACGGTTTCATATACCGCTGTTGCGCCATTCCCACGGCACTTCCCCGACTTGGTGGTGAAGAAGGGGGCGAACATGGCCGCCCGGATTTCGGCGTCCATGCCTTCACCGGTATCGGTCACCCGGAGCCGCACGAAGCGAGACGGTTCGATGCCGTCTGACTGCCCTTGAACCTGGCGCCGAATCCAATGGGTGCTGGACTGGCAGATAATCCTGCCGCCCTGGGGCATGGCCTCTATTGCGTTGTTCCAGATGTTCCAACAGGCCTGGCGCAGGCGCTTTTCGCCCCCAGCCACGTTGGGTAACGGGTCGCCAAACTCGACCTCAACCTCGATGTTGTTTGGTATAAGGTCGCCATACGAGTCCAGCATTTGCTCGATGACGAGGTTCAGGTTCGACGGGCACTCTTCAAAGTGCGGGGTGTCGGCAAAGCCTGCCATGCGGTCGGACAGTTCGCCGATTTCGGACGCCGCGCGTGCGATCATGGCCACCATTTGCTTGCTGTCGTCGTCCAACTGCGGCCGGCCTTGGAGAACTTCGGAGTACCCCTTCACCACGGCGACAAGGTTGTTGAAATCGTGACTCACGCGCCGAACCATCCGTTTGGCCGTCTCGATGCTGTGATTCAGGAGGATTTCCTGCCCGGTGTCCACGGGCGTAGGAGAGCCTTTTGACGTCTCGTCCCCTGGCTGTTTGGAAATATCGACGCCGCCGTTACGGGCGCCACTCTCGGGACGGGGGTTCTGACCGGTGTTGGCGGGGAATCTGACTTCGCTATCACCGTGAGGGATTTCGGGGCGGAGGGCGACGCCAACGGAAAGGGGCCCCGCCGGCTCGGTGTTCACCGAGGCCAGAGAGCTGGGTTTCAGGTTCAGGCGTCCGTTCTCCGGAACGCCATCCGCCAGGCCTAAGAAACGGCGGGCGGCGGGGTTGATCCAGACGCAATCGCCGTTTGCGTCGAAAGCGATGACGCTCTCTCGAGAACCCTGGGCGACGAGTTTCACCCCCCGGCCGGCCAATTGTCCGCCGGAATCTCGAGGCCGCGCATCGGTATTCAAGGTCTTGGATCTTTTCCCGGCCTCAAGGCCGAGTGAATCGTCCGACATGGCAACACCACATGCTGCTGGCTGCCTGGTGCGCTGACGTTCGCTTTGACAGGCGAGCCGGCGGTTTTTGCTTAGTCCCCTTCTGGACCCGCAAACCGGGTGGGCGCCGGCCAAAGGATCCCAAACGGGGCTGATCCCTATTATTGGGCACGCCAGCGATTGGAAATAGAGTGGTAACCCACTAGACGGTAACCGATGGCAACACTGTGGACTATAGAACGGGCGCCGGGGAGGGTCACGAGGCGAACGCCAATCAGGAACTTTCGGGCGGGAACCTTAACGAAAGAACCAAGCGCACGCCTAACCGGCGGCGGAATGGAGCTGTGGTGCGGCAGTGGTTTGGCGGCCCGAGGCCGCCGGCCCAGTGTTATCAGGGCCTGCGGTCATCACCGCTGGTCACATAGGGGGCTTCAGCCAGGAGCCCCAGCAGCTCCGACAAGCTCGCTATTCTGGGGCAATCGCTGATGTCGGTGTTCCAGCCTCCCCGGTCGATCAGCACCGGGTGAATACCGACGGCGCGGGCTCCCAGTACGTCCGACCGGTACTGGTCGCCCACGTGCATCGTCTCTTCGGGGGAGGTTTCCGCGTGTTTCAAGGCCGCCATGAAAATTGGGGCGTCCGGTTTTTCGGCGCCGGCGCCGGAGGAGTTGAAGCAGAAGTCCAGGAAGGGAGCGAAACCCAATCGCTGGCAAAGCTGATTCATATCCCGCCGCAGGTTGGTGAGCACTCCCAAGCGGTAGCCCGCGGAGCGCAGTGCCGTCAATGCCGGTATGACGTCTTCGAAGGGGATGAAGTCCTTTGGGACGGACATGGCCATTTCCCAGACCTGCTGAGCCAGGTCTATCGACACCGGTACGCCGGCGTTCTTCAGGATGATCTGCTCGTATTGAGCAAAAAAGCTGCTGCGGTCGCCGTCGTTGCGCAAGGCCAAGGGGTGGTTGGCGTTTTCCTGGTTGAAGTAGACATCGGCCACCGCGTAACCCTTGTTAATGGCGGTCTTGGACACATCCAAGCCCAACTCCCGGCAGGCGGCCTGCTGAATTTCGTCCAGCGGAGGCCAGAACTGCGCCAGGGTATTATAGAAGTCAAAAGATATGGTCTTGATCATCTGAAATTGCCGGTTGCCGGCTCAACCAAGCTGTCCCTCCCGAAAGGATATGGCCTGCCAGTAACGAGGCACACGACCTCGTCCGGCAAGCCGGGTGCCGAAATTCTAGCATACCTGGACCGGGTTGTGAACCGTGGGCTGGGTCGCTTGCTTCCCTGGACCCTACAAAGTATGCTGAGAGGTGCCGGCCGGTCAGGGTGAGCAGAATTGCGAACGCCGGGGCCGGTTGCGGGAGGCTGGGCCGCCTGGTGCAGTGGTTTTCCAATGGGCCGGCCGGGGATCGAAATATATGCGAATAGCCGTTGCTGCGGACCATGCCGGGTTTGAGATGAAAGAACTGCTCATTCCCTGGCTAGAGGACTCCGGCCATCAAATCACCGACCTGGGCGCTTACCAGTTCGAGCCCAACGACGACTACCCGGATTTCGCCGCCGCCGTGGCCCGCGCTGTCCGGGGCGAGAACGCGGACCGGGGGATCATCGTTTGTGGAAGCGGCGTCGGGGCCTGTATCACCGCCAACAAGGTGCCCGGCGTACGGGCCTGTCTTTGCCACGACAGTTTCAGCTCTCGCCAGGGCGTCGAGCATGACGATATGAATGTCGTCTGCCTGGGCGGCCGTATCATCGGAGTGGAACTCGCCAAGGAAGTCCTCAGGGCTTTTCTATCGGCCAACTTCATCGCCGAGCCCAGGTTTCAGCGCCGCTTGGACAAGCTGCTTCAGGTGGAGAACCTGGGGGTTGGTTCGCTGGAGTCGAGAGGTTCCTAGCGGAAACGCCGGGACATCCGCTTCTCGCTAAGCGACGGTGACCCTTTCTCTGGCTCGCCCAGTAAAGTTTCTTCTCGGGGAACGAACGGTCCCGTCGTATCCTCTCTGTTCAACATCCTGATGCTGACCGGGTTCAGCCGGCGGCTGAAATAAGCCCAACCAGCCGGGGTACACCGCGGCTGGCCGGCCGGTTGCTCAGCCGGGTGGTTGTTCAAGAGAAACAGAGGGGATACCCTACAGCTGCTCCACCAACCAGAGGGTATCGGCCACCTCTTGAGGGGAATCTACCCGGTACAGGGCACAGGTCGGGGTCCGAGCCGGGCCGACGAACACCGCTATCCCATTTGCGTCTTGGACCACGGCGAATCCGTCCTCGTCGGTGAGGTCGTCGCCGAAAAAGACCGGCAGGGAAGCCTGAGGGTAGGCTGCCTGGAGCTTGGAGATGGCCTTTCCCTTGTGCCAAGCCACGGCGGGGCGCACCTCCACAACCTTCTTGCCGTGGGTGACGTTCACCCGGCCCGAGGCCACCGGAGCCCCGGCTGCGGCGGCCACTGCTGTCTCAACCTCGGCGGCGGCCGCTTCGGGGGCCAGGCGGTAGTGAACGCTCAGTGTTAGCCCTTTGTGCTCCACCAACACCCCTGGCAAATGGGCCAAGCTGCAGTGAAGGCGCGAGTAGACCTCGGTGAGGGTCCCCTCCAGCCGGGCGGCTTCGGGGTGGACAAAATCCAAGCCGGGCCCGCTGATCTCCAGACCGTGGTTGCCGGCGTAGATTAACCCGTCGATGTCCACCATGGCGGCGACGTCTTTCAAGCTTCGCCCGCTGATGACGCCGACGACGAATTTATCCCGGCGGCTCAGATTGAAGAGCAGTTCCCGGGTCGCTGCAGGTAGAAGGGCCAGGCTTGGGTGGTCGACGATGGGCGTTAAAGTCCCATCGTAATCGAACAGCAGCAGCACCCCTTGGGCATCCCGCAGACGCCGGCTGGCGCTTGGCCATACGTTTAGAAGGTGGGGCATCAGCGCAGTCCCGGGGGCCGTTTCCGCCGCCGGATGATCGGCCGGGGGATCAGTAGGTGAACAGGGGCCGCCGGGAGCGCCGGGCCGCGTGCGCGAGGTCCACGAGCAAACGGGCCGCCCACTTGTAGATGTTGTTTTCCCGCACGGTGGAGCGCATGCTGACCATCCGCGAGCGGCGCTCCTCGTAGGGCATCTCCACGGCGCGATAAATGACGTCGGCGAAATGTTCGGTGGCGTATGGGTTGACGATGATCGCTTCGGTCAATTCCTGGGCCGCGCCGGTGAACGGACTCAGGATGAGGACGCCGTCTTCGTCGAAGCGGCTGGCCACATACTCCTTGGCCACCAGGTTCATTCCGTCGTGCAGTGAACTCACGACGCAGAAATTGGCCAGCCGGCGCAGCGCCATCAAGGTGACGTCGGGCAGATCGTCGGGCATGTAGATAATGGGCTTCCAGCCGAGGCGGGCGAACCGGCCGTTTATCTTCTCCAGCAGTTGATCGATCTGCTCGGAAAGCTCCTGATAAGCGTCGATATTGACCCGGCTCATCACCCCGGCTTGGATGAAGACCACCTTGCCCACGTATTCAGGGTGTTTTTCGAGAAAGCGTCCCACCGCCCGGAAACGGTGGGGGATGCCTTTGGTGTAGTCTATTCTATCGATGCCGAGGCCAACCACCTTGCCGCCCAGGTTCAGTTCATCGGTAAGACGCTCCATCTCCTCGGTCACGTCGTCGTTCTGGGCATCCCGGTTGATCTGCTCGAAATCGACGCTGATCGGGAACGGCCGGACGACCGTGGGCTCGTTTCGGTATCTGACCAGGTTGTACTCTCCGTCCACCATCGCATTCGTGAACCGGGCCGCGGTGTTCAGAAAGTTGTTACAGTGATCCCCGATGTGGAACCCCAAGAGGTCGTTTCCCAGCAGCCCGTCCAGCAGCTCGGTTTGCCAGGGGCAGATCCGAAAGATCTCGGGACTGGGCCAGGGGATATGCCAGAATTGGCCGGTTACGATATTGGGGTCGGCATTCCGGATGAGGCGGGGTAGCAGCGCCAGGTGATAGTCCTGGGTGAAAACCGCCGCCGGCCGGCCGTCGATTTCTTCCAGCACCTGATCGGCGAACACCTGATTGACGGCCTTGTAGGTCTCCCAATCATTGGCGTCGAAGGCGGGCTCGATATAGGCGTTGTGGCACAGGGGCCAAAGAGCCTCGTTGGAAAATCCGTAGTAGTAGCCCCGTTCCTCTTCTTCGGTCAACCAGACCAGGCGCATGGTGTACCGTGGATCATCCGGAGGGACCATGACCCGGTTCTTGTCATCTACCGCGTACCAGTCGCCATTGCCGCCCCCGTGGGCGACCCACGACCCTCCGCACTCCTGCATCAGCGGGTCCAGCGCCGTTATCAGCCCCCCCGAGGGGACCACGTATCGCAGATCTCCATCGATCAGGTTGTGGATGTAGGGTTGGCGGTTGGAGACGACGATCAGATGATAGTCCCCCATCTCCCGCCTGGCCAACCTCTGTAGATCCTCTTTGCCCCAAACCGGTACGCTCATCACCCTACCACTCCAGCCCGAAGAACATTCGGGGGCCATCAACCCTACCCCTTACCAATTGGTCCAACTCTGGGGGAAACGCCGTTAGGGGGGAACTAAAATAGGAACCGGTTTCCCGGCGTCGTGGGGAGCACAAAAACACTCCAAATATTTTGTCACACTCCGTCGCAAAGGTCAAACGGCCGGCACGCCTGTGGCGAAATATTGACACGTTGTTCACACATATGTACCATACCGGCGCCTCGGCGGCTATTGGCCCGCTTGCCGCGGAGGGATGAACCTTAGAATCAACGCTAGCAAGGAGGCAACGTGACCGCCAGCAAGCCCCGCCAAACACTGCGCTTGATGGAGACCTGGCACAGCCTTTTCTACACACCGATCTACGTGGCCGTAGCCGGGGGATTCCTGGAACAAGAGGGCTTGGACGTGACTTTCACCACCTGCCCTCCCAAGTTCTCCCATGCCCTTGACGCCTTGATCCACGACGGGGCCGACATCGCCCAGAGTGGCATCATGCGAGGCATCATCGCCTTCGGCTGGGGAGCGGAGACGGTGCCGGCCCACATCGCTAAGATCAACGCCCGGGACGGGTTTTTCTTGCTGGGCCGCCGGCCCCAGGAAGAGTTCGACCTGGAGTCCCTCCGGGGCGCGTCGTTGATACCGATCTCTTTCACGGACATGCCCTGGGCCTCCTGCCAGTTCGCGCTACGCCGGCTCGGTGTGGATCCGGCCCGTTTGAAGCTGGTGCCGGGACTGTCGCTGGACCAGGCGACGGCCGCGTTTGTTGGAGGGGAGGGGGATTTCATCCACCTGCCACAGCCGGCGGCCGAGCAACTGTTGACCTCAGGGCAGGCCCAGATGGCCGTGGCATTGGGTCCGGTCATCGGCCACGTGGCCTACTCCTCGTTCTGCGCTACCAACAGTTTTCTGGATGCCAAGCCGGAGGTGGCGGCCGCGTTCGTCCGTGGCTTCGCCCGGGCGCTGGGCTGGATAGCCGGGAACGATGCCGCGGCGGTTGGCGACGCTGTTGCCTCATTCTTCCCTGACATCGACAAGGAAGTGGTCGTGCTATCGGTGGCCAGGTTGAAGGACCAGGAAACCTGGCCCGCCGACCCGCGGCTGGACCGGCCTGAGTTCGAAGCGCAGCAGGATATCTTGCTGGATGCTGGACTGGTAAAGGCGCGTCAGGAATACGACCGGATCGTTCGCCCCGAGTTCTACCAGGCTTTGCAGGGCTGAACCCCGGAGGGCTCCGGGGGACTACCCCGTTCCGCCCGGCCCACGCCGGCTGAGTCCCGGGGCGCCGTTCCCCGCCGGCGGTCCGCTGTTCGAGTCCGCGTGAGCCGTTCCAGCCTTTCCTAGAATGGTGTAAGATAAGTCGTACAAAAGCTTCTACGTCGTAGGTGCGGGCGCTTCGTGCCTAGGCCCTGCCGGCGTTTCTTTTGGGCCTCGCTATACGCCCTTCACGGAGGTACCCATGGCCAAGGTAGCTATCGTCGGCACCGGTCTGATCGGAACATCACTCGCCCTCGCGCTGCGGCAGTCCCACCTGAAGAACCTAGAGGTAGTGGGCACCGACTATGACCATGCCGCCAGAGGAGGCGCCCATAAACGGGGCGCTTTTAATAAGGTCGAGAACCGGTTGAGTTCGGCGGTCCGTGACGCGGACATAGTCATCATGGCCATACCAGTTATGGGGATGCGGGACCTGCTGGAGACGCTGGGCCCGAACTTGGAGGATGGCTGCGTGGTGACCGACGTTGGCAGCTCCAAGAAGATGGTGCTGGAGTGGGCCGACGAATTCCTGCCCAAGGGCGTGGATTTCGTCGGCGGGCACCCGATGGCTGGGAAGGAAGCCTCTGGCCCGGAAGCTGCCGATGCGGCGCTGTTTCGCGATCGGGCCTACTGCATAGTCCCCAGTCCTCGGGCCCGTCAGGCCGCGGTTTCCGAGATAACGACCCTTGCCGAGGCCATCGGCGCCCGCCCCTTCTTCATCGGCGTGGACGAGCATGACAGTTTCGTGGCGGCCGCTAGCCACCTCCCCTTTCTGCTGTCCGTGGCCCTGGTCGGCTGCACCTCCAAGAGCGCGAATTGGGAAGACATCGCCCAGTTGGCGGCCTCGGGTTACACCGACGTCTCTCGCCTGGCATCGGGGGACCCGGCCATGCACCGGGATATATGTGTCAGCAACCCCGAACCAATCGTGGCCTGGATCGACGCTTTCATCCGCGAACTCCACGCGGTCCGGCAACTGCTGGACAGCGAGGGCGGTCCCAATAATGATGAGGTCCACCAGGTTTTCGAGAAGGCATTCGTCGCCCGTTCCATGTGGCAGTCCGGAGCGTTGAATCCTCAGGTCCGGCGGGCAGGCTCCCACTCGGATATTCCGTCCTTCGCCGAAACCATGGGCGATATGTTCGTGGGTCGGTTGGGGCGGCGGGGGATGGAAGCCCAAAAGAAGCTATTCAAAGAGACGGACGGTTTCGGTCGCAAAAAAAAGTAGCGGCGGGGCCGCCCTTCAACGTTCGGCGCCGGGCCCCGGGTCGCTGACCCGCGTTCGCGCTCCGGAGAGGTGGAAACCCATTGGTGCTCGATCAACGGGCACGGGGAGGTACGGGGCATTGCAGAGGACGGTCCAACGTCCCGCCTTTTTGGGTGGGACCCTCGCCGTGCCCGGGGACAAGTCCATCTCCCACCGGGCCCTTATCTTGAACGCAATGGCCCAGGGTGATGCCCTGGTCACCGGCCTTTCCGATGGCGACGACGTCATCTCCACCATGACCTGCCTCAAGGCATTGGGCGCCGTTATTGAACCGGGCCAACAGCCGGGCGCCGTGGTGGTACGCGGCGCCGGCCAGGGATTGGGAGAACCGGCGGACATCTTGGACGCCGGCAATAGCGGCACCTCCATGCGGCTTCTCTCCGGCCTCTTGGCGGGCCAGCCCTTCCTATCGGTGCTGACCGGCGACGCCTCCCTCCGTGCCCGTCCCATGGGCCGGGTGGTGCAACCGTTGCAACAGATGGGAGCCCAGATACTCGGTCGAAGCGACAACACCCTGGCCCCCCTGACTATCCGCGGCGGGTCCCTGCGAGGCATCGAGTACACCATGCCCGTGGCCAGTGCCCAGGTTAAATCCAGCATCATGCTGGCCGGGCTGTCAGCCAATGGCGACACCATCCTGCATCAGCCGGCGCTTTCCCGCGACCATACCGAGCGCATGGTCACGGCCATGGGGGCAGCCGTCGAAGCCGATGGGTTGACGCTGGTGCTGCATCCGGCCCAGCTCAACGCGGTGGATATCGCCGTGCCGGGGGATATCAGCTCAGCCGCCTTCTGGCTGGTTGCCGGTTTGTGCCACCCCAATGCCCGCATCCTGGTGCGAGGAGTGGGCCTCAATCCCAGCCGCACCGGGATACTCGAGGCGCTGCGGGCGATGGGCGCGGGGACGAACCTCCGGCTGGTGGAGGAACGCACGGCCGGTGGAGAGCCGGTGGCGGATATAGCGGTGCAATCAGGCCCCTTGAAAGGAATCGAACTCGGAGGAGATATTATCCCTCGGATACTGGACGAACTGCCGGTGCTGGCGGTGGCTGCCTGTTTTGCCGAGGGTACCACGGTAATTCGCGACGCCGCTGAACTTCGGGTCAAGGAGTCCGACCGTATCGAGACCACCGTCAGCGAGTTGCGCCGGCTGGGCGCACGGATCGAAGCCCGGCCGGACGGTATGGTGATCCAGGGTAACGGGCGCCTCTCCGGAGCGGCGTGCCAGAGCCACCGGGACCACCGGCTGGCCATGGCCTTGGCGGTGGCCGGGGTCCTGGCCGGCGGAGAGACCGCCGTCGCCGGGGCGGACGACGCCACGGTGTCCTACCCAGGCTTCTGGAAGCACCTGGCCCAACTCTGCGGCGAGGATGACGCAGATGAGGGGGCGACGGTCTAGGTGCGGGATATGCCGGACATCAAAACCGGGACACCGCTTCTGGTGGTTCTGTCCGGGCCGTCCGGGGTCGGCAAGGACGCCGCCCTGACCGGACTGCGGAAGCTAGACCGGCCCTGGCACTTCGTGGTGACCGCGACCACGCGTCCGCAGCGTCCGGGGGAGCGGGACGGAGTGGACTACATTTTCCTCGACCAGGACACCTTCCTCGGCATGAAAGAGCGGTGTGAGTTCCTGGAGTGCGCCGAGGTTTACGGACGCTGGTACGGGGTGCCCCGCAGCCAGGTCGGCGAGGGGTTCGAGGCTGGGAACGACGTGATTCTCAAGGTGGACGTGCAGGGAGCGGAGACGGTCCGGCGGCTGGCGCCCGAAGCGGTGTTTATCTTCATGGTGCCCGGTACCTTCGAAGAGCTGGAACGGCGGTTGACCCAGCGCATGACCGAAAGCCCCCATGAGTTGGAGTTACGCCTGGGTGTCGCCCGCGAGGAGCTTGCCCGGGTCAACGAGTTCGACTACCGGGTGACCAACTGCGACGACTGCCTGGATCAGGCCGTGGCGGACATCGCCGCCATCATCTCCGCCGAGAAGTGTCGCGTGGTCCCTCGAAGCGTCCAACTCTCTTGAAACCGGCGCCCTCTGGCCGGGAGGGGCGTGCCTCTTCCCGGGCGAAACGGCTCCTGAAGGGACGTGCTTGCCCAAGGTCTTGGCGTCAATGGTGAAGTGATGGCGGAGCGAGGCGGGAGAGCTGCCAGCAAGCCCAGGTTGCCGGAGTGGCTGAAAGTACGGGCTCCGGGCAGCCCTCGCTACCTGGAGCTGCAACAGGTGCTGCGAGGCCACCAGTTGCACACGGTCTGCGAGTCGGCCCGCTGCCCCAACATCGGTGAGTGCTGGGAGTGGGGCACCGCGACCTTCATGATCCTGGGCGATATCTGCACCCGCCGCTGCCACTACTGTGCCGTCACCACGGGCCGTCCCACGGGGATAGACCTCCTGGAACCCACCCGCCTGGCGGAAACGGTTAGAACGATGGGACTCCGTTTCTGCGTCATTACCTCGGTCAACCGGGACGACCTGCCCGACGGCGGCGCGTTTATCTTCGCCGCCTGCATCAAGAAGGTCCGCCAACTGGCCCCCGGCTGCAAGATCGAAGTCCTGATTCCCGACTTCGAGGGTTCATACACGGCACTCAAGAAGGTTGTCGAAACCCGCCCCGAGGTGCTGAACCACAACATAGAGTCGGCCCGGCGCATCTTCCCCAAGGTGAGACCCAAGGGTGACTACCGGCTCTCTGTGGAGCTGCTGGCCAGAGCCAAGGAGATCAATCCGGCGACGGTCACCAAATCGGGGATCATCGTGGGCCTGGGAGAGACCACGAAAGAGGTGCTGGAGACCATGGAAGATTTGCGGGCCGTGGGCTGCGACCTGCTGACCATCGGCCAATACCTGCGCCCGTCCGCCAAGCATATTCCGGTGGCCCGGTTCTACGCCCCGGACGAGTTCGCCGAGCTACAGGGAGCCGGAGAAGCCATGGGCTTCAAGCACGTGGCCTCGGGCCCGCTGGTTCGCAGCTCCTACCATGCCGACCAACAGCACAGCGCGGCGACAACCCGCGCCGCGGAAAACTGACGAACACCCGGGTTTCACCGGGAGGACCATGGCGGCGCGGTCAATGACGTAGGGAACCGCCGGCCGCTAGGCTTGGCTGAGGGACAAATCGCTTCTCAGGCCGCGAAGCGTCTTTACCTCGCCGGACATCCGCCCCAGGGTTTTTGCCCCGCAGGCGTGATCCGTAAGAGGCCCTCACCAGTTTCCACGATAAGGCTTCCCTCGCAGAGGATGGAAAGGTACTGGTGAAGCTGGGCGTCGCTCAGATCGCAGCTGTCCATGACCGTGGTCTTGTTGAGGCCACCGTTGTCGCAAGTCGAGAGTATATCGTAAACCACCTCAACACCGGAGCGATGGGCGCCGGTCATCGAGCTTGACATAAAAAACCCCTCGGAGCATCTTCAACGTCCATTTGCTCGCCCACCCATCTCCAGCGGCCCACCGGAGGAGAGCCGTCGCGCCCCACACCCGCCCCGGTCATCCTCCTCGGCGCCTGACCGGACTCACACGACGTTGACGCCCCCTGCTTCGGGCAGCGGGTCGATCGCGAGAGAATGCGGCCGGACCTGTTCCAGAACTGGGTTCTATAGATTGACATAGAACCCAGCCACCAGACAGCGTCACGAAGCCGTGCGTCATTTACCGGCAAGATTCTCGAGTTGCGGGTCTGGCTAAAGGGTAGCCTTGAAGAGGAACTCAGAACAGCGCGCCATCCCTCAGTTTCGTGCGGGTTGGAGTGCAATTGCTCGTGGCGCCGATTCGCCCGAGTTGAGCAGAGAGGGGTGGGCAGGCAGTGGGGCGGCGCCGTGACGGCCGGTAGATTGGAGCAACGGTGCGTGCCCCAATTTGGCAGGGCGAAAGCCGGAGAGGCAACCGGCCCGCATCCTATCCACTCGATGGCGGCGTTTCAGTTGACCTTCCTATCGGTGACTCTTTCCGCTCGTAGCCCCGGGGGGTGACCATGAAACCCTGATGGGAGTAGCTGGTGGAATTGCCGATCACCACGGTAGTGACCATGTCGATTGCTTGGCAATGCTCTTCAAGGTGTTGCAGGTCCGTGAGCGTTATCCGCTGCTCCGGTCGGTAGGCCTCCCGCACGACCCCGACGGGCGTCTGCCCGGAGCGGTGCTCCAGCAGGATACGGCGGGCTTCCAGCAACTGCCAGTCGCGCTTTCGGCTACGGGGGTTGTAGAGGGCGACCACGAAATCGCCTCGGGCCGCCGATTCCAGCCGGAGGCGGATCGTGTCCCAAGGGGTCATCAAATCGCTGAGGCTGATAGCGCAAAAGTCCTGCATCAGCGGTGACCCCAGCAGCGCGGCCGCGGCTTGCATCGCCGATACCCCCGGTACTACCTCCACCGGCGGGGTTTCCCCGTCCCAGCCCCGGTCCACCAGTACCTTGAAGACGGGGCCAGCCATCCCGAAGACACCGATGTCGCCCGAAGAGACCACTGCTACCCGGCGTCCCGACGACGCCAGGTCCACGGCTACGGCCGCTCTCTCCATCTCCTGGGTCAACTCCATCGCGACCAACTGTTTGCCGTCGAGCAGGTCCCTCACCTGATCTACGTAGGGCCGGTAGCCGACCACCACGTCACATTCCGCCAAGGCGGTCAGGGCGGCCGGTGTCAGCTGTTGACGGGCGCCCGGCCCGAGTCCCACCAGGTAGAGCTTGCCGTTCCCGCTACTTTTTGCCATCGACCCGTCCTTGATTGCCACAGAGACACGGAGGCACAGAGATTAGAGGATAAATCTACTGATGCCGTGCGTTAGCATAGTGGAGCGGATTGTGCCCGGTGACCTCTTCGCTAATTTCATTTGACCCTTAAATCTCCGTACCTCTGTGCCTCTGTGCCTCTGTGGCTAGCCTATCCCCCACCGCCCGGAAAAACCACCCTAGCGACGGCTATAGTGGCCCGAGATGTCTTGACCCGGGTTACCAGCAGCTCCTGGCTCCCCACGGCTAGAAGCGCCGCGGGCTCCGATACTCCCCACAAACCCAGCAGCCGGTGCGCCACCGGCGAAGGGGTCGGACTACTTGATGCCTTACCGCCGGCAGAAGCTTCGCCCCCCTTTGGTAAAGAGGGGTTGGGGGGGATCCCCCCCAACCCCCCGGCCGGCAACGGCCGCGGGCCGAACACGCTGTTCAGCTCCTCGGCGCTGTAACAAAGCATCGGTACACCGTGTTCGCCGGCCAGGGAGCGCAGCCCCGGCTCGTCCTGCTTCAGCTCCGCCGTGGCGACACACCGGAGGCTTCCCAGCGCCAGATTGTGGCGGCGGAAGGTGTCGGTGAGCAGGTCTTCCAACTCCTGAGCCGGGACACCGCGCCGGCATCCCATACCCGCGGCCAAGGTGCGCGGCCGGAAGACCACCGCGGGCCGATCCCCAAACGCGGACTGGTAGCTTCCCGGCTGACCGGGAACGGGGTCCTGGCGGTCGGTGATGACCAACGCGGCAGCGCAACTGGACTGGACCAGGCATTCCAGGGTGGGGTACTCGGTGATGTTGCCGGGCAACGGCCGGTCTTGAGGCCTCCAATTAGGCTCTCCTGCCTCTTGGAAGACCCCCACGGGGTCCCCATTCACCACAGCAGCGCTGGCCCGGGTCACCGCCACCGGCTTCGCCTCCAGCGTCCAGCCGAATTCCTGGCCCAAGAGGTCCACCGCCAGCGTTCCGGCAACGTGGGAGGCCGAGGTGACCACCGGCGTGGCGCCCAGGGCTCGGGCCACCTCTTCCGCCAGAAGGTCGGCCCCGCCCAGGTGTCCGGACAGCAGGCTCACCGCGAAACGGCCGGCGTCGTCCACGCAAACCACGGCCGGGTCTTGGCGCTTGTCCTTGAGGCAGGGTGCCAGGAGCCGCACCGCTGCTCCAACGGTCATAAACAACACCAGGCGTTGGTACTCCTCAAAAACCTGGTGGACCAGGGTCCGAGCCGGTGGGTCGAAGGGCATGGACTCGCTGTCATCCAGGGTATCGTCCTGATAGAAGCGGCGTGGGAGGTATATGGTCGTGTCACCGGGCAGGGACGCGGCCAAGGAGCGCGCCAGCACCGAGCCCTGGCGGGAGACCGCCACGATGGCAGTGCGGGTCATGGCCGCGGCCTCACCGCGCACCCTGGCTACGGGTGGTGGCGTCAGACGATTTCGAATCGGACTCCGCCTGCCGGTACAGGTGGGTGTAGCTCTTCGAGTAGAGATGCGATGAGGCTTGGGTATCCCCCGAAGGGTCCGGCTGACGCAACGCCGGGTCCAACACCTTGCCTACCAGAATCAACGCCTGCCGGGTAATTTTGGCTGCCCTCACCTTCGTGGCGATGTCGGCGAGGGTGCCCCGGATCACTTTTTCGTCGGGCCAGCCAACCCGGTATACCACCGCTACCGGGGTTTCCTTTGGGTAACCGGAGGCCCGCAATTCCCTGGCAATCCTGGCCATTCTGGGTATGCTCAGGAATATCACCAGAGTGCTGCCGTGGGCCGCCAACTCCCGTAGCTGCTCCCCCGAGGGCATTGGGATGCGCCCCTCGGCCCTGGTCATGATCACCGTCTGGGAGACCTCGGGGGCGGTCAACTCAACCTTGAGGCAGGCGGCGGCGGCAAACGCCGAGCTGACGCCGGGTATTATCTCGTAGTCGATGCCCTCCCTTTCCAGGACCCGCATCTGCTCCAGTATGGCGCCGTAGATGGCTGGGTCACCGCTCTGAATGCGGGCCACCGTCTTACCCTGGCCCACCGCCGTGATCACCAATTCCATGATTTCGTCCAGGCTGAGTGACTGGCTGCCGTGCACCTCCGCCCCGGGTCGGGCGAAGTCCACCACGGACGGGTGTACCAGCGAGTTGGCGTAGATGACGACGTCGGCGGACTCGATTATCCGCTTCGCCTTGAGGGTCAGCAATTCCGGGTCGCCCGGTCCTCCGCCGACAATATAGACTTTTCCCTTTTCACTGGCCATGTGACCTACCTTTTGACGATCAATACCGAGAAGTAGTCCAGGTCGTCCTCTACAAGCTGCCGGAGGTCACGCACGACTTGTTCTTGGGGCGTGGAGGCCCGCCGCACGTACAGGCCCTTGCCGGCCAACCCCAGGGTCTCCGGATCGGACAGCCCGCCCAGCAAGGTGCGGTTTACCTTCATCAGAACGATGGTGTCGTAGTTGGCGATGGTCTCGGAGAGGTCGTCGATCCCATAGACCGCCGGCAGGATGGCCAGCCGCTGCCCTTCAGTCACCAGGGGTATCGTGGCGCTGGCCGCCGCGGCCATCACCGAAGAGACGCCGGGGATGATCTCCACTGGGATGCCGGGGTAAGCGGAGCGGATGCCGTCCAGCACGTAGGAGAAGGTGCTGTATAGCATCGGGTCCCCTTCGGTGATGAAGGCCACGTCCTGCCCTTGCTGAAGCCGCTTCGCGAGGGTATCCGCGGCTTGGCGCCACACCGTTGCCGCCGCTGCAGCGTCGTCGGTGGGGAAGGCAAAGCGGAGGACCTCCTGTTTTCCCTCATTCAGGAACTCCTTCACGATGCCGAGGGCGTAACTGTCCGGCCGCGTCTCGGCGTGGGGCACGCAGATGACCGGAGTGCGCTGGAGGACTCGCAGAGCTTTGAGCGTTAGCAGCTCCGGATCGCCAGGCCCCACGCCGATTCCATACAGGCGGCCGCAGCTCACTGAAGACGGGTCGTTGGCCATCGGGTCACTCATCGCGCCGGGCGCTGACGACGAACACCGGATTCTGTGCGTCCAGGCGCACTGTCCCGTCGGTCATCTCCTTTCCCCGAGCCGAACTCACCATCGTCAATTCTGCGGTGAACCCAAGCCCCTTTAGGTGGTGGTAAGCCTCTTGAGTCCGCTCCAGTACCGCCAGGTTGACCACGATCCGGCCTTGAGGCAGGAGCCGGCTCGCCACCGTGCTCAGGATCGTCGCTAGACGGCCACCGCTCCCTCCGACAAACACCGAGTCGGGGGCTGCCAGTCCTTCCAGGACCCCCGGCGCCTCGCCTGGGACCACTTGAACGTTGCCGGAACTCCATCGGGCCACGTTCCGGCGCAGCAAAGGGAGGCTGTCTTCGTTCCGCTCCACGGCGAACACCGTTCCCTGGTAAGCGATGAGGGCCGCCTCCACGGCTACCGACCCGGTCCCCGCGCCGATATCCCACACCACGCTGCCGGGGCGCAGGCCCAACGAATACAGGGCGAAGGCCCGGACCTCTCGTTTGGTGATCTGGCCTCGTTTCGGGCGGCGTTGCTCGAACGCCTCATCGGGCAGGCCAAGGGCCCGGTCAAATCCAATCTCGGGACTCACTTCCCGCTCCGGGGAGGCGGCGCCGGGTTGTTCGTTAACCATCGGGGGCCGCGCCCGATGAAGCCACCAGCGGGATGCCGCCGGGAGAAGTGGAGGCCCACCCCAGCAACGACCCGTCGAAGTCGAAGCACAGAGCATCGACGATCAGCGCGGCGGAGTCCGCGCCCAGGAGCTTCAGGCTTTCGTCGCAGACCAGCCGGCACATGAGGGGGAACACCGCCAGCAGGCCGTGGGCCTGGGCAATCTCCTGAAAGTGGCGGGCGCTGGAGGCCAGGCGCATCTCCTCTTGGACTTGTGGGGAGGCGCCGCACTCGGCGGCCAGCGACGCCAGGAACGTGCAATCCACCTTGTTGCCGGCGACGTGAGTAACGAAATAGCCCATGGCCATTTTCGAAAGCTTTCCCACCATGCCCGCGTGGGTGGCCCGGGCGACCTTCCGGGTGACGCAGCGCTTGAGTGCCGGGCCGCTGAAGATGCCGGCTTCGATGTAGGCCATTTCAGGCAAGTCCAGGCACTGTTTGGTGAAGGCCTCGCTCTGGGTGCCGGTGGACAGTACCAGGTGAGGCAGCCCGTTGGCCGACGCCACGTCGATGGCCATATGGACGCTGGCCCGCCACGCCGCCGTCGAGTAAGGCTGGACCACGCCAGTACTGCCCAGGATGGAAATGCCGCCCATTATTCCCAGGCGGGCGTTGGTCGTTTTCTTGGCGATTTCCTCTCCGCCGGGGACTGAAACCTGCACGATGAAGCCGGCCTCCGCTCCCAGTCCCTGGCTGCCGGCGGCCTCCCGCACCGACTCAATGATCATCCGCCGGGGCACGCGCGTGACCGCGGGCTCGCCGATAGCGATGCCGGTGCCGGGCCGGGTCACCGTTCCCACGCCGAGGCCTCCCACGATTCGGACCTCCCCTGTAGCCTCAGGGTCTAAGGAAACGGTGGCGCAAATCTCCGCGCCGTGGGTCGCGTCGGGGTCGTCGCCGCCGTCCTTGATGGTCGAGCAGAGGACGGCTTTGCCGTTGCCGGCCCACTCACACCGATGCACGCGCATCGTGACGTCCCGGCCGATGGGGAGATGAATCGAGACCTCGCCGACGGGGTTGCCGGTGAGCAGCGCCAAGGTGGCCGCCTTGGCTGCCGCTGCGGCGCAGGCACCGGTTGTGTAGCCGGTGCGAAGCCCTCGTCCCCTAACCGTCGGGAGGCTGTATTCGCTTTCTTGCCTTCCGTTCGCGGCCTGGCCATCATTCATCAGCGCGTCTTGTCCTCTGGCCGCACGTCTCAGGGCCCGTTGGTCTCCGCCCGTTCCCAGAGTTCCCGGACTCGTTCCGCCGCCACGGTTATCACCCGGTCGTCCACGCCAAGGGGAGGGGCGACCGCCATGGGCACATCCGGGTACTTTTGGCGCAACTGGTCCATACCGCCCAACACGTTTCGTTTCAGGATCAGACCCGGAAAAAACAGGTAGGGGACACACAGAACGGCGGATGCGTGGCGCTCTTCGACCAGGTATCGGGCGGCCGACTCCATCGTCGGGTCGCCGTAGTGGGACTGGGCCGCCGCCACCGCGTAGCCCGGCCCCAAACGCTTCTCGACGAGCCGGCCCAACTCCTCCAACCACAGGCAATCATCATATTGGGTCTGGGTGCCGGCCTTTACCAGCAGGATCCCGGCGGTGCGGTCTCCGCCATTGGGAGATGGCAGAAGACCCCTCATTCCGAGCACCCGCTGCACCACCAGGTCGGCCAGTTGGGGGTCCGCGCCGAGCCCTTCGGCCAGGTAGATCTGCACCTGGGGGGATTGGACTCGCAGCTCCGTCAGCATCTCGTCCAGTTCCAGCGTCGCATGCTTGCCGTGGCCCAGCAGAAAGGGCATCACCGCCACCCGGCGAAATCCCCGGTCTTTCAGCAGGCCGATGGCCTGCTCCGGAAACGGCTGGATGAACTCGAGACACGATAATACGACCTGGCTGCTTTGGAGCCCCAAAAGTGCCTGGAGGCGGGTCGCTGCCTCGTTAAGCCCCTGGGGGGTGCTGGGGCATTGCTGGCACCATTCCGGCACCTCCGAGTGCTTCCAAGAGCAAGAGCATTCGCTCCGGTCCGTGCCTCGCTGGCTGCCGTGGCCCAGTAACACCACGCCCCAGGTGGAAGGGCTGGAGCCGGGGCCAGGTCCGGCAATGGCTGGGGCCCGCCTAACCTCGCTGGTCACGGTGTGTCCGCCTCCTTCGTCAGGGACAGCAGCGTGTTCACCGTGGCCGCGGCCGCTGAGCTGCCGCCACGATATTCTTCGATGCAGATGTGAGGAACGGAGCTGCGTAGCAACTCCTCTTTGGACTCGGCACACGCCACGAAGCCCACGGGCATGCCGATGACCAACGCGGGCGCAACCAGCCCCTCGTTGACCAGGTCCAACACGGCCAGTAAAGCGGTGGGGGCATTGCCCACCGCCACGACCGCGCCATCCATGTACGGGGCAAGTTCACGCATTGCGGCCACGGACCGGGTGGTCCCATCCTTCTGGGCCCTGGCCGCCACCTCGGGGGTAGCTATTGCGCATCGAGTGGACACCCGCCGGCTAGAAAGCAACGCCTTGGAGATCCCAACTTCCACCATCCGGACATCGGTGATGACCTGGGCTCCGGTTTGTAGGGCGGCCACTCCCCGTTCCACGGCGCCGGGGCTGAACCGGACCGCTCGGGCGATCTCTGGGTCCCCTTCGGCCCGCACTATGCGGCACACCAGGTACCGTTCGTCGGGAGACAGGGATAGGGAATCGGGCAGGCTGGCCTCGACTCTCCTGAAGCTCTCCCGGTCGATCTCATCGGGCAGAAGGGCGTATTTTTCT
>JASMCQ010000098.1 GCA_030753265.1 Dehalococcoidia bacterium | reverse complement strand
GACGCCCCGGCTACACTCCGATTTATCCGGTGCCGGTTAAGTTTGAACTGACCGGTATCCGATTGCCCAGGTTCGACATGCCGGTCCCGAGCCCTTCGGCGGTGTAGGGGCGATTCGCAAACCGCCCCCACGGGACGGAATCCTCGATCCACGCGGGCAGCGCCAATTCCATTCGTCGGTGGCTCCCCACCGGGGCATGAAAGCCCGGAACGGCCAAAGCCAGCTGAGAACAGTGCGAGCTTGGAGGTGACGACATGACGACGCTATCTCCCGACCTGACGGACACCATGGAACTCATGTTCGAGACCGGGTGGACCGACGGCCTGCCGGTGGTCCCGCCCACCGCCGAGAGGGTGAAGGAGTTTGTTGACTACGTGGGGCGCGCCCCGGATGAGTTGATTGCAGAGGTACCGCCCCTAGGCGGCCGCGCCACCATCGAGAGGATCGCGGTGAACTCCGTCATGGCCGGATGCCTGCCGGAGTACATGCCCGTCATCGTGGCCGCCCTGCAAGCCCTGATGGATGAGCGGTTCAACCTGCGGGGCGTTCAGACTTCCACCGGCATTCACACGCCCCTGATCATCGTCAACGGCCCCATCGCCAAGTCTCTGAACATCAACGGCGGCTACAACTGCTTCGGCCAGGGCTGGCGGGCCAACGCCACCATCGGGCGCGCCGTCAAGCTCATCCTGGTGAACCTGGGTGGAGCGACGCCGGGCGGAACCAACAAGTCGACCATCGGCCACCCAGGCAGCTACACCTTCTGCATCGCCGAGGATGAAGATGCCAACCCCTGGGAGCCGTATCACGTCGAAATGGGTTTCGCGGCGGAAGACAGCACGGTAACGGTCTTCCCCGCCGAGGCGCCCCACAACATCATGTACCACGCCGGCGACACGCGGAACTTCCTGATGGTGCTGGCCGACTCCATGTGCACCCTGGGCAACGTCCAGATGTACGTGATGGGAGACACCCTGGTTGTTCTGGGGCCGGAACACGCCCGCTTCATCGCCGAGGCCGGGTGGAAAAAGCGAGACGTAAAGCTGTACCTGTACGAGCACGCCCGGAAGCCGGTCTCCCTGTTGCGCCGGGGCGGCCCGCCCCAGGGTGACATCCGGCGGGAGCTTTTTTGGCCCAGGCACATAGACCCGTTCGACGATGCCCAAATGGTGCCCGTGGTGCGGCGGCCCGACAACATCCACATTTTCGTCGCCGGCGGAGCCGGGGGACCTCATTCCGCTTATCTGCCCTGTTGGGGCTCGACCAAGGTCACCAGGCGCATCGAGGTTCGGTAAGGAGGACGTTATGGTAGGCATTCCTTCCACCCACATCCAGGAGCGGCTGAGCCAGTTGGGCTTACTGGCCCCGGTGGACCCCGACGCCAACTCCCAGTGGCGGCCGGCGGACCGGCTGTCCAACCTGCACGGCAAGGTTGGCGGGTTTCTGGGCAACCGGAAGGCCAACGCCGAGTTCTTGCTGGTGGACATCAAGGAGCTGCTGGAAAAGCAGTTTGAACTCCGGGACGCCCTCGTGGTGAACAAGTTCGTCTACTCGCGTCCCGCCGCCGAGGACATCGTCGATAACCTGGCGGCCCGTTGCGACTTCGTGGTGACCGCCATCGCGGATTGAGGGTCTTGCACCGCGTGCTGTATGCACGACGCGATGGCCTTGGAGAACCGGGGGATCCCCACGCTGGTTGTCTGTACCGCGCCATTCATGGACTCGGCGCTGATCCACGCCCGGACCTTTGGCCGCACCGGCTTCCAGCCGATCTCCATCCCCCACCCTCTGGGGGCCCTGAACCGGGACGGCGTGAAGGAGCGGGCTGCCGCCGTTCAGGACCAGGTGGTTAAGACCCTCACCTCGGGTCAATAGGCCGGGCCAGGCCAACAGATTTGAGGCATTGGCTTCACCGCAGTCCACTTGCTGAGCCTGCGCCGCCGGAGACGGAGTGCCGTCTTGTAGATAGCTTTGCATCGGCGAATCGTGGGAGATTCTCTCCCCACGATCATCCTCGATTGCATCGGGGCCGGGATGACGGGCCAGGTATCAAGCCATCTGGTAGTTATCTCCAAGGGCGGTTCGACAGGCTCGCTTCGAACGGAGCAGTAGCGCCCAACCCGTTCGTCCTGAGCCTGTCGAAGGACCGCCGGCCGGGGGCAACGGTGCCGTTAGCACAGGGAGGTGGCGTCCGTGGATGAGTTGATCGCCCGAGCCCTGGACCTGGCCGCAGTGAGGGGTGCGGGGTATGCGGACGTCCGGGTGGAGCAGACCGACCAGGAGCAATACGTGGTCCGCAACGGGGCGGTGGATACGCTGAGCGTGGACCAGTCCATTGGCTTCGGGGTGCGGGTGCTGGTCGACGGCGCCTGGGGCTTCGCCTCCAGCCACGACCTTACCTCGTCAGAGATCGACCGGGTCACTGCGCTGGCCGTTCGGATAGCCAGGGCCTCCGCTTTGATACCCCCCCAACCCTCCCTTCGCAATGGGGGGCTAGGGGGAGTTCACCTGGGGCCTCCCGTGACCAGCCGGGGCAGCTACACCACGCCGGTCCAGGTTGACCCGTTCTCCGTCTCCGCCGAGGCGAAGCTCGCGCTGCTGCTGGAGGCGGACCGCGGCATGGCGTCGGTCCGGGGGATCAGAGTCCGGCAGGGCAGCCTCATCTTCATCAGGCAGCAGAAGACCTTCGCCAATACCGAGGGCGCCCACGTTCAGCAGACAATCTACGAATCGGGCGGGGGCATCCAGGCCACGGCCGTGGGCCAGGGTGAAATCCAGCGCCGCTCGTTCCCCCAGTCCCAGCGGCGTCATCAGGGCTGTGCCGGGTGGGAGTTCATTACCCGGATGGACCTGGCCGGGAACGCGGAAAGGACCGCCAGCGAGGCGGTGGCCCTGCTCAGCGCCGATCACTGCCCGAGCGAACTCACGGCCACTGTCATCATCGGCGGCTCCCAATTGGGCCTCCAGGTCCACGAGTCGTGCGGCCACGCCATCGAACTGGACCGGGTGATGGGCGCCGAGGCGGCCTTCGCCGGGACCTCGTTCCTGACCACCGACAAGCTGGGCGGCTTCCAGTACGGCTCCGAATGCGTCAACATCACAGCCGACAGCGTGCGTCTGCCCGGTCTGGGCACCTTCGGCTGGGACGATGAAGGCGTACCGGCCCAGTCGACGCCCGTTGTCGAGAACGGCAGGTTCCTCGGATACCTGATGTCCCGGGAAACGGCGTCCGTGCTCGGTCTGGCCTCCAACGGCTGCATGCGGGCCTCGTCATGGAACCGCCTTCCCCTGATCCGCATGGCCAACGTCAGCCTGGAACCCGGCCCTTGGGAGTTGGAGGACCTGATCTCGGATACCGAGAAAGGGTTCTACATGGAGTCGAACCGGTCCTGGTCCATCGACGACAAGCGGTACAACTTCCAGTTCGGCACGGAGTTGGGCTACGAGATAAAGAAAGGCAAGCTGGGGCGCTTGCTCCGCAACTGCACCTACACCGGGATCACCCCCCAGTTCTGGAACTCCTGTGACGCCGTATGCAACGAGAACCATTGGGAGATGTGGAGCACCCCCCAGTGCGGCAAGGGCCAACCCGGGCAGCTCGCCCACACCGGACATGGAGCGGCCCCTGCCCGGTTCCGAGGCGTGAGAATAGGGGTGCTGAAGTGATTGGCCGCGAGGAATGTGAGGCCATCCTCGGCGAGGCGCTGCGTCTTTCGACGGCCCAGGAGGCCGATTTCTTCCTGAGCGTCGAGGAGTTGGCGCTGACCCGCTTTGCCGGAAATTCCATCCACCAGAACGTATCGCACAGCAGCGCCCAGCTTCACATCCGGGCCGTCATGGGCCGACGCTTGGGACGGGCAGTGACCAACGACTTTAGCGCTGAAGGGATCGGGAAAGCCGTGGAGCGGGCCCGCTTGAACGCGCAGCTCATGCCGGAAGACCCGGACTTTTACGGCCTGCCCACTCCCGCGCGCCCCTCGTTGGTGCCCTCCTACGACGAGGCTACCGCCCGCTTCACGCCCGAGGGCCGCGCGGAGGCTGTGGGAACGGTCTGCCGCAAAGCCCAGGCCCTGGGGTTGAACGCTTCGGGGGCGTGCCGCACCGGCGTCCAGCAAATAGCCGTGTTGAGCACTCGCGGGGTCCAAGCCTATCACGCCTCGACCTTCGCCGGGCTGCTCATCACCGCCATGAGCGACACCTCGTCCGGGTGGGCCAAAGGCGGCTCCTGGCGACTCGCGGATATGGACGTGGAGTCGCTGGCCGAGGAGGCCACCGGCAAGGCCCTCCGGGGACGCGATCCCCGGTCCATCGAGGCCGGCCAATACACCGTCGTCCTGGACCACTACGCCGTGGACGACATACTGGAGGCGTTGAGCTTCTACGGAATGGGCGCCCAGGCAGTCCAGGAAGGGCGGAGCTGGATGGCCGGCCTGGCGGGACAGCGGGCCATGAGCCCCCAGGTCTCAATCTGGGATGACGGCGCCGACCTGGCAGGCTGGCCGGTGCCCTTCGACGCCGAAGGCGTGCCCCGGCAGCGGGCGGACATCGTCACCGAGGGGGTGGTTGGAGCGCCGGTCCACAACTCCAACACCGCCGGCAAGGAGGGCGTGGCGTCCACGGGCCACCAGGCCCATTTTACCGGAGGCCCCATGGCTCGCAACCTGTTTATGATGGGGGGTGACTCCGGGACGGAGGATATGATAGCCTCGACCCGCCGGGGGCTTTTCATCACGCGCTTTCACTACACCAGGCTGGCCCATGGCAAGGGATGCGTGATGACCGGCATGACCCGCGACGGCACGTTCCTGATTGAAAACGGCCGGATCAGCCATCCGGTCAAGAACCTACGGTTCACCCAGTCCTACGTGGCGGCCCTGGCAGGAGTCGAAGCCGCCGGCCGGCGGACCAAGCTGGTGCTGAACGAAGTGGGGTTCGCCACCAGGGTGCCCGTGTTGAAACTGTCCAGCTTCAACTTCACCGGCGTAACTTTGTAGCAGCCCGGAAGGTTTTCGGGCGGGCCGCCATACCCCGGTTCGTGCTCGATTGACCAGTTACCGATCTCAATTCGCCTCACTTCACATTTGCGTGGTCGGCGGGGTTAGTCCCGGATCGTCGGTTCGACCGCCTGGGAGTTCGCCCGTGACCTGGCAAGGGACGGCCGGGCAACCGCACCGAGCGGGCCAGGTTGTCCTGAGGGAACCGCTCAGAGGCTAAGCTGGCGGGCGGCCCGCAACCGAGAGTTGAGCATGCATGGAAGATAGGATGGCGGCCCCACCGGGCGCCAAGCCGCGGCGGAAGATATTCTACGGCTGGTGGATTGTGGCCGCGGGCGCGGCCCTCAACGCCTTGGCGGGAGGCACCTACTGGAACGGCTTCTCCGTCTACTTCCTGCCGGTGACCCGCGACCTGGGACTGAGCCGGACGGCCACTTCGTTTGCCTACGGCATGGCTCGTCTGGAAGGCGGATTCGAGGGGCCCGCCGCCGGGTATCTGGTGGACCGGCTGGGTCCCCGGACCATAATAGCCTTCGGCGGGGTGCTGGCCGGCATCGGGTTCATTCTCCTGGCCCGAACTCACAGCTTCACCATGTTCCTGGTCGTGTATTTGGGCGTCCTCTCCATGGGCATGAACGGGGGCTTCAACCACGGCGTCATGGCGGCCGTCAATCAGTGGTTCATTCGCCGGAAGGGTATGGCCATGTCCATCGTCTCCCTGGGACAGTCGATCGGCGGCGCGGCTATTACCCCGGCGGTGGCCGCTATCGTACTGACGTTGGGCTGGAGGAGCGCGGCCGTCATTTCAGGCGTGGCAATCCTGGTCGTGGTGGTCCCCCTGTCTTTTGTGGTGCGCCGCTCCCCGGAGAGCGTGGGTCTGCTGCCCGATGGAGACGAGGCGCCGGCCATCGCCCATAGGGGCCTCGCGGCAACGAGGCCGTTGCGTTTCAGCCGCCACGTCACCACGGTGGATTTTACCGCGAGGGAGGCGTTCAAGACGCGGACCTACTGGTTCCTGGCGATGGGCATGGGCCTTCGAATCGCGGCCCACAGCGGTGTGTTTGTGCACCTGGTGCCCTTGATGGTGTGGAAAGGACAATCCGAGGCCACCGGAGCCTTCGTGGTGGCCTTCGTGTCGATGATTTCGATCCCTCTCCGGATTCTTCTCGGCTGGGCCGGCGACAAGTGGAACAAACAGAAGGTGGTGGGCATCACCATGTTCCTTTCGGCATCCAGTCTGGTGATTCTCCTGGCGAGCGGAGGGGCTCTCTGGCAACTGCTTTTCTTCGCCTCATTCTTCGCCTTCGCCGAAGGTGTTACCGGCATGTCATGGTCTCTGGTCGGGGACTTCTTCGGCCGCACCAGCTTCGCCACCCTCAGGGGTGGGATCACCATGGTGTACAGCCTCCTGTCCACGATCACCCCGGTGTTCGCGGGCTGGGTGTTCGATACCACCGACAGCTACACCATCGCCCTCATCCCCATCCTGGGCATATATCTGACGGCGGGCCTCTTGTTCTGGACCCTCCCCAAACCCAAGCTCCCGAGACGCGCGGCGGACCCCGCGACCGTGGGCGCCGCCACCGGTTAGGCGCGTACCCAACAGCCTGTCGCGGTGGTTCGACAGGCTCACCACGAACGGGAGAAGAACCGAACCAACGGGGAAGATCCGCACGAACGGAGAAGCGAGGAGACTGGAACGGTGGGGCCGGGCTGCCTTGGAGGAACCCCGCGCTGGGTGGGGGCGTGCCCTCACCCAGCCCAGGCTGCGCCAGGGCATCCCTCTCCCGGTGGGAGAGGGAACGAGGGTGAGGGCCGGGGGCCACGACAACTCTGAATCTTTCCTGCCCCGATTGCGTCAGTTGGTGACAAGAGTTCGTCTATTCTCGTACCCCAAGAGCGGTCCGGGATTGCCACTATCGAATGATGTTCTCCGGCACCTCGTTTGCGATGGGCGGCACGTCCTGAATATGCAGCCAGATGGCTCGAAGGTCGTCGTCGGTCATGTTCCTGATTTGCGGTCACGGCATGGGAAGCAGTAACGGTTTACCCTGGGGATTGACTGTTGGCAACCAGCACAAATGGGACAGTTTGGGACCCGAGAGATCAGAGGTGTGGAAGAGCTTGGGTGAGCTGCCTGAGGGTCCGGTTATGAAGTCTTCGCCTATCGATCGTTTGAGCCTTCACCTCCTTTCTGCGC
>JASMCQ010000097.1 GCA_030753265.1 Dehalococcoidia bacterium | reverse complement strand
ATCTATCAGGCTTTGGCGCGCCTATGGCAAAAACCCGAGATGCAACAGGCACCTCGAAGGGAGAAGGCTCCATCCCTTCGGTAACATTCCTAAATGAGTGAACAACCCTCTCTCGGTAACATTCTTTCGTGAGTTGACACGGTGCGGCCGGCGGAGAGCGAGACCGGAAAACCAACGGCGGAGGGGGCGGGACGAGAAAGCATCCAGCGCTGAAGGGGAGTGGATGCGGCGGGTGGGAGGAAAGAGGCGGCCGGGCTGGGGCCCGCTACTTTCCCCTATGACTTGCGCCTACTTTTTTCCGTTGAAGAATTCCCGATTCTTCGTGATGAAGTGCCGCCACTGGGCCGGGACGGTGAACATGTCGAAGATGGCGTTGACCGGGCATGCCGACTCGCAGTAGGTGCAACTGATGCAAGTTTCGGGGTTGATGAAGAACATTTCGGCCTTGGCGGAGAACGCAATGCAGTTAACCGGACAAACATCGACACACGCGCCATCCTTGACCCCAATACAGGGCTCGGTAATCACGAATGGCATGGGGCTCCGTTGGTGGGAGAGGCGAGGTGCCGGGTCACTTCGACGTTCGTCTCAAGGGGACAACCTGGATTCGGGATATGTTCCTAATTCTCGATATCACCTGAAATTTTGTCAAGCATCAGGATATGATATATAATATCAAAATTATTGATGCCGTTTGGGGGGTTGCAGTATGGAACTTCGCGAACTGGTTAGCTTCTATCACGTGGCCCGGCTTCGCAGCGTTTCCAAGGCGGCGCGGACGCTGGAGTTGGGTCAGCCCACGGTTACCACCCACCTGAAGAAGCTGGAAGACGAATTCAGAATCACCCTCTTCGACCGTATTAGACGCCCCATTCAGTTGACATCAGAGGGGGCTACCCTCCTGGAGTTGGTGACCCCGGTGGTCCACTCGGTGGACAAGCTCAAGACTCAAATGGACTATGCGGAGCGCCGGGGCACCTTCGTGGTGGGCGCCTACTCCGACCTGGTCATGCATTACCTGCCAAAGAGCATCCAGTCGTTTCGCAGCCTGTACCCCGACGTCCGAATCAGGCTCCTGGCCCGCCCCTACGACCCGCTGATACAACTGGTGAAGTCTGGGGAAGTCGACGTGGCCCTTTGCGCGCCACCTCCCATCGATGCGCCCTACCTCCAGTTCGATAGTCTGTTTCACTATAACGTGGTGCTCCTAACCCCGCCCAAACACCCTTTGTTGGAAAAGTCCGTCGTCGATCTAAAGGATATCGCGGCCTGGCCGCTGATCCTGGGCGCTCCGGGGAGCTTGACCAGGCAGCATGTGGAGCAAACGCTGAAGGCCGAGGGGCTCACCTATGACCTGCATCTGTCGATGGACTACTCCGAGTCGGTCAAGCGTTACGTGGAGATCGGTGAGGGTGTGGCCGTCTTTAATGACTACGCCCTTCATCCGGAGGACCACGGCCTGTTGGGGGTGATCCGGCTGGACCACCTGTTCCCCCGCATGGATATCGGTGTGTGCACTTTGAGAGGGAAATTCTTGGGCCGGGCCGTGCGGAACTTCCTCGAAATCATGGAGGGCCACCTGCGCGGCTTCAACCCCGAAGTGTGGTTCCAGCGAAGCATCAGAGATACCGCACCGGATCTGGCCCGGGTAGGCGTCAACGACTCCTAGCGGGCCCGGTTTTTGCCTGAGCCACTCCCTAGGGGCCTGGCATTATTCGAGTTCGTCGGCCACCTGGCTTGACCGGCCGCCGGAGACGATCTCTTTAACCCGGCGCTCCAGATAGGACCGGGGCAGCATCACGTAGCGGCCGCATTTCTGGCAGGTAATGCCGATGTCCGCCCCCAAGCGCCGGACCTGCCACAAGTGGTTGCCGCAGGGGTGGGCCTTCTTCATCCGCAGCACGTCGCCGATTTTCAGCTTGAGGGCCATCCTTTGCCCTCCGCGTCCAAGATCCGGTTGATCGCCTCCCGGAGACGGGATGCCTCCCGCCGCGCCGCCTCGGCGTAGTCCGGGCCGCCGGAGGCATAGATGATGCCTCGCGACGAGCTGACGATGGCCAAACGCCCCCGATGGTCGGTTCCCATGCGAACCGCGGCCGCCAATTCGCCGCCTTGGGCGCCGATGCCAGGTATCAGCAAGGGCATGCCGGGGCAGATACCACGGACGGTCTGCAGTTGGTCCGGGTTCGTCGCTCCCACTACCAGGCCAAGGTTGCCCGCGCCGTTCCAGCTCAGAGAAGCCTGGGCCAGATGCTGGTACAGCGGCACCCGGCCCTGGGGAGCGTCAACGGTCAGGTCTTGCAGGTCCGCTGAGCCGGGATTCGAACCCCGGCACCAGATAAACACCCCTCGGTCCGGGTCTTCGAGAAAAGGCGCGATGGTGTCTTGACCGCCCCACGCGTTCACTGTCACGGCGTCGAAGCCCCATACCCGGAACATGGCCCGCGCGTAGGCCTGGCCCGACGGGCCGATGTCGCCCCGTTTGGCGTCGCCGATGACTATCACCTGGGGCGCGACCGAATGAATGTACTCCACGGTGCGCTGCAGGGCTTCCAGGCCTGGTATCCCCAGCGCCTCGAAAAAAGCCAAGTTGGGTTTGTAGGCGCAGACCAGGTCTGCCGTGGCATCGACTATGGCCCGGTTGAACTCGAAGGTGTCGGCCACCGGCATCTTACCGGGGTCCACGTCCAAGCCCACGCAGACCAGGCTCCGGTTGGACTCGCAGGCCCGTTCCAGGCGAGTCAGGAATGTTGACATAACATCTCCCGATTGACCCCTCTGATCGGCATTGCTTTAAAAGCGATTCACGAGGGAGTGGCCACAGAGGCACAGAGGCACAGAGACACAGAGACACGGAGAGACGGAGAGACGGAGCTATTACGTCCTATCTATTCCTCTGAGCCTCTGTGGCTCCGTGGCTAACCCCACACCGGTTCATAGCAATCTCGCCTCAAGAGTACTCCCGCGATCGCTGCAGCCATTATATCGCCAACTTCTCGGCCACGGCTATCTGCCTCAACGCCGGTTGCCGTTGCCGCCGGGGGTTGGTAACATAAGCCGAATCTGTTCTCGCGGAGATAGGCGTGGATTTTGCTTCAAAGCTGGTGGAGGGCCGGTTCAAGGCACGGCTCAACCGGTTTCTCGCCCTGGTAGACGTTAACGGCCGGGAGGTGACGGTGCACGTGCCGAGCACGGGCCGTATGCGGGAATTACTGGTCCCGGGATACCGGGTGCTGATCACGCGTCGTCCGGGGCCGCACCGCAAGACCGGTTTCGACCTGGCCCTGGTCGACATCGGAACCACGCTGGCCTCAACCGACGCCCGGCTACCCAACGCCCTCCTTGAGGAGGCGCTGCTCCGGGGACGCCTTCCTCAGTTCCGGGACTACCCCGAGGTTCGGCGGGAGGTCACCTTCGGCGAGAGCCGCCTCGACCTGCTGCTGGAGGGCCCCGGTGGGCGATGTTACCTGGAGGCCAAGTCGGTTACCCTGGTGGTCGATGGGGCCGGCCTGTTTCCTGACGCGCCCACAGCGCGGGGAGCCAAGCATATCCGGAGCCTGGCCCAGGCGGTGGCCGCCGGACATCGGGCGGCGGCGGTGTTTGTGGTCCAGCGGGACGACGCCCTGGTGTTCTCTCCCCACGATAAGGCAGACCCGGAGTTTGGGATGGCGTTGCGAGAAGGAATGGCCTCAGGCGTCGAGGTGTTCGCCTACGGCTGCCGGGTTACCGAAGAATCGATATCATTGGGCCCGGAGATACCCGTCCGGCTCGGGCCGATAGACCCGCCGCATGCCGGACGATAGCCGAGGCCCCCGGCTGCCGAAAATCTACCGGCGGCTCTTCGAGCGGTACGGCCCCCAAGGCTGGTGGCCCGGCGGCGGGCAGCAGTTGGACGTGGTGTTTGGAGCGATTCTAACCCAGTCGGCAGCCTGGACCAATGTGGAGAAGGCCATTTATGCCTTGAAAAAGTCCGGGTGCTGGTCCCTGGAAGCGGTCCACCAGCGGCCTCAGGAGGAACTGGCCGGCATCATCCGCTCTTGCGGCTATTTCAACGCCAAAGCCAAGAAGCTGAAGGCCTTCGCCAGACACGTCGTCTGCCACTACGGAGGCGACCTGGCCGCCTTTCTCGGCAAACCCCTGGGCCCACTCCGCGAGGAGCTACTTTCCATTCATGGCATCGGCCATGAAACCGCCGATGACATCCTGGTCTACGCCGCCGGGCAGCCCTCCTTCGTCATCGACACCTACACCCGCAGGATATTGGATCGAATAGGACTGGCGCCCGAGACCCGAAAGGCCGATTACCATGGTTACCAGGCGATGTTCCAGGACAATTTACCCCGGGACGTCTCTCTCTTCAACGAGTACCACGCCTTGCTAGACGAGCACGCCAAGGTGGCCTGCGCCAAAACGCCCAGGTGCTCCGGATGCTGTCTCCAGGACATCTGCGCCACCGGGCAAGGCGGCTAGCCTAGTGCCTGGTATCGATAATTGCCGTTATGGTCATCCGTTCACCCTG
>JASMCQ010000096.1 GCA_030753265.1 Dehalococcoidia bacterium | reverse complement strand
CAGCTGGGGTCGTCAGGCTCTGCCGCCACCGGAACCGCGGCAGCCTTGTCTTCCATGATGCGCAAGGGCAAGATGAAGCAGGAACCCATCAACGTCATCGCCTTCTGCGGCGACGGCGGCGGCGTGGACATGGGCCTCTCCGCCATCTCGGCCGCCCTCCAGCATGAGGAGTACAACCTGCTGATCCTCTGCTACGACAACGAGTCCTACGCCAACACCGACATCCAGGCCTCGGGCAGCACCCCCTGGGGGGCCAATACCACCTTCAGCCCGCCGGGGAAGGTTCACCGCATCATGAACAACCGGTGGAAGAAGAACACCGCGCCGATGCTGGCCACCGGGCACCCCAACGTCCGCTACGTGGCCACGGCCTGCGGTTCCTACGGGCTGGACTTCACCAACAAGGTGCGGCGGGCCCTCACCATCGGCGGCCCCACTTTCATCCACAGCATCAATCCCTGTCCCAAGGGTTGGGACTTCGACCCCAAGTACTCCCACGAGTTGGGGATGCTGGCGGTGGAGACCGGCCTCTGGGTCCAGTACGAGATCATCGACGGGGAGCTGACCCTCAACGGGGCGTCCCGGGCCATCGCCCGGGGCATGCGGAAGCGGAAGCCGGTTGAAGAGTACCTGATCCGCCAGGGGCGCTTCGCCCACCTCATCCCGGAGGACATCGCGCTATTCCAGAGCAAGGTGGACGAGACCTGGGAGAAGTGGTGGATACCGGGGCTGATCCCCTTCCGGGTGAAGGACGAGGAGTAGGTTCAACCCTCCGGAGTATCCGGGCCAACCCAGCGGAATAGGTAGGGGCAGGGTGTAGGGGCGCAGCATGCTGCGCCCCTACGGCGGGGCCGGCGTAATCCGGTGAAAGAATCCAGATGATGCCGTGGACATGATTGGGCATAACCACGAAGGCATCAATCGCTGCGTTGGGAAAATGGCGTGGCAACGACCTCCAGCACTCGTCGACAATCTTGCCGAGCCTGCTGAGCCCCATTTGGCCATCCTCTACTCCGCCAAGGATGCACTCCTTGTTCCGCACGCAGATTGTCACGAAGTAGGCCCCGGGTTGGGCGTAGTCGTAGCTTGGAAGCCGAATGGACCGGCGGTGATGGCGTTCCGGGTCATAGGACATCAAAGCACCGCCTTTCGCGCCGCATTGTCGGGGAAGGTATCGAACCAGCCCCTACTGCTCTTATTGCCGACATCTCCGCAACTAGCTTCCGGACCCGTTCTGGGCTGTTGCTGGAATCCTCCTCCCGTCAACCCGCTGAGAACTTTCATCTCTTCCTGTGAGACCTTCTCGCGAGGGCCCCGATATGAATGGTCGCCGCTTCGGCTAGATGATTCTCATCTACCCGAATGAATACGACCATAGCACATGAGTTTTGCGGTCCTCAACACTCATGTGTCACCAGCCATCACCCACCGGCGCGTCCTGCTTACCCCCAGGCCCCGGACTTATAAGCCGCGGTTCCCAGCGCGACGGTCATGTCGTAATCCGTCGCATTGACCCGGATTGGGAGACCGGATAAGATCCCTGTGTTCTCAGCGATGGTCCCGGCAGGCCTACGGGCCCGCGACACGGCCATCGGATCTTGCGGGAAAGGAGTAACGGTTATGCCGATGTACATAACGTTTCTGAACTACACCCAGCAGGGAATCAAGGACATCAAGAATGCCCCCAAGCGGGTGGCGGTGGCCCGCCGGGCCGTCGAGGCCTTCGGAGGGAAGATACATGCTTTCTACCTGACCATGGGGCAGTACGATGCGGTAACGATTATCGAGGCGCCCAGCGACGAGGCCGCCGCCGCCAACGCCCTGGCCGTAGGCGCCCAGGGCAACGTGAAGACAACGACGATGAGGGCGTTCACCGAGGAGGAGATGGCCGTGATCGTTGCCGGCCTGCCCTAGCGTCCCCCTACGGTCCGCTGCCGGTGGCCCAAGCTCGGATCAGGTGGTGGGCGATGGCGATCGGTCCGGGAACCGCCAGGTTCTTGCTCTTGCCCTCCAGGGCCAGGAGAACCTCGTCTCGCTGGAACCACCTCACGTCCGCCATCTCTTCATCGTCCATCGAGATCTCCGTCGTCACTGCGTCGGCGTGACAACCTATCATCAGTGACGACGGGAAAGGCCAAGGCTGAGAAGAGTGGTAGCGGATGTCTGCTATCTTGATGCCCGCCTCCTCCATGACTTCTCTGGCCACGGCCTCCTCAATCGTTTCCCCCTGGTCCACGAATCCGGCCAGAGCGGAGTACCGGTTCGTACGCGAGAGGCGGCCACGAGATTGACCCAGCAGACAGCGGTCTTTATCTGCCACCACTGCTATGACCACGGGATCGGTGCGAGGGTAGTGCTCGGTATCGCAGTTCGAGCATAGCCGCACGTGCCCGCCACGCTTCATAATTGTGTCGTGACCGCATATCGAGCAGAATCCGTTGCGGTTATGCCAGTTGATCTGGGCCCGTGCCTGGGCAACTATCCCAGAGTCCGGCCCATTGAGATATTCGGTAACCGCCCGGGCGTCCTCAAATTTCCAGGCCCCGTTCTCCTGCAGCTCTCGTGCCGCATCGCCGTTCTTGGATATATCGATGGCGAAATGGGCCGTCTGGCCGCGCAAGCCTAGAAAGATTGCGGTTGCCTCGATTTCCAATCGATCCAGTCCATCGAAACCCAACCAACCAAGGCTGTCGTCCGAACCGTTGGAAATAAGCACCTTCAGGTCCCACAGCGGTAGGAACTTACTCCCGGGGTCCTTGGCTCTACCGGCTAACCACTTTTCATCACGGCGCTCCCGATCTCCCCGGTCCAGTGGATTGCCCGCGAAAATATGTGAGATGTTCTGTTGCTTGTCGCTCATAACCTCATCCGCCCAGAGACATTACGCGGCGGTATCCTCTGGGGTAACCACGCTCCGGAAGCCGATTCAGAGAACCTCAGCGCCCCGATGTGTGCGGCACGACTTCGGGTCACGAAGCCGGCCGCCGATTTTATGGCCGCAGAGAGGATGAAGTAGCTAAATGATCTGGTTCCGCAGCGCATTAAATGAGCCTAACATGGGCCAACCACTCATAGCAAACAAAACCTTTGCCCAGGCCTCCTCCGCGGGATTCCGACGGAAGGGCGTCTCCCGGTCACCAGAAGTGCCGTTGAAGTTGACAGCCACTCAGAGGGATGCGTATTCTTGCGTCGGGGGAGGCACCGGCTCCCCACAATGAACGGGCATCGGCCCAACTGGGAGGTCCGATATGACCATCGTTGCTCAGGGAGTCACCGAACAACTGGTAGAGCATGCCATCGCCCTGCCGGAAGAACGCATCCCAGCAGAGGCTCGCGAGGCTGCCAAGCGGCTATTCTTGGACTTTCTGGCTGTCGCCGTGGGAGGGAGATGGCTGGCCGAGTCGTCCTCCGTCATTCTCCAAGGGACCAAGCTCCTCGCGGGGTCCGGTTCCGGCCCCAGCACCATAATTGGGGAGGAGGGTGGCTACACGGCCCAGTACGCCGCGCTGGCTAACGGCGCCCTGGTGCACTCCATGGACTTCGACGACACCTACCAGGCGGCCTACCTCCACCCTGGAGCACCGGTCTTCGCCACCCTCCTGGCCCTGGCCGAGGCGGAAGGGAAAGGGGGGCCGGAGTTCCTCACGGCGGCCGTGGTGGGCTACGACGTAGCTTGCCGGATCGGGCGGGTGCCCGGCCCAAACATTATCCAGAGGGGCTTCCATCCCACGGGGATTGTGGGGATATTCGGGGCCACCGCCGCCGGGGCCCGGCTTCTCGGCCTCTCTCAAGCGCAAGCCGCCAACGCGCTGGGCATCAACATCAGCCAGGCGGCGGGGACCCAGCAGTTCCTGGTTAACGGCGCTTGGACCAAGCGGCTGCACGTGGGGCTGGCGGCTCACAACGCCATCTACGCTCTCACGTTTGCCGGCTTGGGGTTCCTGGGCTCAGCGAGCCCCCTGGAAGGGCGCGCCGGGCTGTATCACTGCTTCGCCGGTGAGGATCGGCCCGCCTTGGAGCTGGCGGTGGATGGGCTGGGAGACCAGTTCGAGGTGCAGAACACGGCCATCAAACCCTACCCCTGCTGCCGGATGATCCACGGCCCCCTGGACGCCGTGACGGAAATCCGGAAGGCCCATCGCCTCTCGCCTGAGGACGTGGCGGAGGTGGAGGTGGCCCTCTCACCGGAGGCCTACGGGGTTGTGGGGGAACCGGTGGACTTCAAGCGTGCCGCCACTACCGAAGTGGAGGGCCAGTTCAGCGTGTATTTCGGCAGCGCCGCCGCCTTGGTGGGCGGCGATTATTCCTGGCAGTCCTACCGGTTGCTCCAGGACCCGGCGGTGCGGGCCCTGATGCAGCAGGTCACGGCCCGGCCCGACGACTCCCTGCGGGGCTTCCAAAGCAGCGTGACGATCCGCACCAAGAGGGGCGACCGGCTCACCCTCGATGTTCCCTACCCCAAGGGAGAGCCGGAGAATCCCGTTTCTTGGGAGGACTTGGAGTCCAAAGTGAGGAGCCTGGCTGCGGAGCCCCTCGGCGCCCAACGCGTGGAGCAGTTGATCAGCTTGGTGCGTAACTTGGAATCGGTGGGCGACCTGCGGGAGGTGACCGCACTGTTGCGCCCGTAGAACCCGTCGCTCTCGAGCCGAGGGCCCGGATTAATTCTCTTGCCGGCGGCCCAGACCATCCCCGGGGGGGTGCGTCGAGCCCGGCATAGGTAGCAGAAGGAGGAGCCTTGCTGTACGAGGCGGAGAGTAACGATATTCAGATAGCCATCTCTGGGGACTCGATCATCAGCCGGAGCATGTCGGTGTTCAAGGAAAAGCGCTTCTTGAACTTGGTGGAGTTACTCAACGGCGCCGATGTCGCGATCACCAACGCTGAGATGCTATTTCACAACTATGAAGATCCCCCTACCGGCAGACCGGGGGGGACGTACATGCGCGCCGATCCCAAGATTATCAAGGAGCTGCAGTGGCTCGGCATCAAGATGGTGTCCTGTTCCAACAATCATGCCTACGACTTTGGCGAGAACGGCATCCTCACCAATATCCGCAACCTGGATGAGTATGGCATGCCCCACGCGGGTACGGGCCGCAACCTGTCGGAAGCCCGCTCGCCGGCCTATCTGGACACGCCAAAGGGTCGAATCGCCCTCATCTCAGTCACCTCCTCCGGGCCCCAGGCGATGCGGGCGGGAGAGCAGTGGCGCGATGGGGCCGGGCGCCCCGGAGCCAACGTCCTCCGCTATATGACCCAGTACACCGTGGACAAGCCTGTTTTCGACGGGCTACGCCGCCTCAGCGAGGGGTTGGGCTTCGAGAGGTTCAAAGCCCATCGCAGGGCCAACCCCTGGCAGGGCAATTTTGCTGAAGACGACGACAACCAGCTTTTCTTGCCGAGCCTGAATAATGAGTGGCAGTACCCGGAACCCAACGGTACTCTATTCACCCTGGGGGAGAATTTCGAAACGCAACATATCCTTGATCGTGAAGACGTTGAAGGGAACCTCCAGCGTATCCGTGACGCCCGGCGCCAGGCGGACTGGGTCATCGTCAGCATGCACACCCACGAGCAAGGCAACACCTCGGATGATCCCGCGGACCTGGTCGTCGCCTTCGCCCATGCCGCGATCGACGCCGGCGCCGACGTCTTTTCGGGCCACGGCCCCCACGTGGACCGGGGCATCGAAATCTACAACGGAAAGCCGATCTTCTACGCCCTGGGTCACCTTACGCTCCAGAACGACACGGTCGCCCAGATGCCATGGGATAACATGACCCGGGTTGGGTTGGGATGGGAGGCAACCCCCGCCGACTTCTTCGATTTCAGGTCGGGCAGGGAGCACCTGGACGAGTGGGCAGGGTTCGCCGTCGAGCCCTTCCGGTGGCGCAACGCCGTGGCCACCATCACCTTCAAAGCCAAACAGCTCTTGGAGATACGGCTCTACCCGATAGATCTGGGATTCAAACGGCCGCGCTCCCAACGGGGACGGCCCGCCCTGGCCGATGGCAAAGTGGCCGAGGAGGTCCTGAGCCTCTTCCAGCGGCTCTCCGCGCCCTATGGGACCAGGGTGGATGTGGAAGATGGGGTGGGGGTGATCAAGGTCGGCTAATCTGCTGACTCGTAAATGGTTTGATATCCCGCCCGTCATCCCGGCGAAGGCCGGGATCCAGCTAACGCTTCTCTGGATTCCGGCCCCGATGCAATCGGGGACGATCGCTGGTGGGTATGCCGCATGACTTTGCCGGTGTAGAGCTATTTAATGGACAGTGCAGTAGAGGACGGGTGCAGACCGCCGGCGACGGCGACAATCGGACCGCGATATTGAGCCAGGGCCAACCCGGCGGGTTTGACTCCTGGCCGACTATCGCGGTCCCGTTTTATTCGGGAGGCCCTCCGCTACGGCCGGAGGGCGGTGGCCAACTCGTGCAAATCCTCGAGACCCTCGAGGGCCCGGACTCGTACGATGACGTCGGCAGCCCGCTCCTTCCCCAGTGCCGGGTGAGCCAGGGTGGCGAACTTCGCCTCGATCTCGTCTCGGGTCAGGGGATTCTCCGGCTCTCCCTTGGCTAGGGGGACATCCTTACTGAGCTTCCGGCCGTTCCCGGTGGTGATGGTCACCCGGCAACCCATCCCCTTCATCTCCTGAGAGGGGTGGCAGGTGGTCAGCTCCATAAGGTTCTTCACCATGGGGTCCTGAAGCTTGTCGTAGCTCTGCCAAGTGTACTCCCCGTCTACCGCAGCCACTGCGGTGGCGAAATAGACGCTGAACTGCCCGGCTACCTCGCTGGTGGGATTCCGTTTCGACTCCTCCGGTTGCCCCACCAGATCGCAGCCCAGGGGGCTGCAGTACACGTCCATGGCGGCGATGTCCTGGGGAGAAAGCCGGTTCTCCCGGCTCAGATCCAGCACGGCATCGATGGGCCCATGGTTGTAACGGCAGCACGGATAGGGCTTGATGGCCGTGTACATCACCTCGAAGTCGGTACCCAGACCGGTGATCTTGTCGGGGTCCCACCCATCGGCGGAGTAGTTATAGAAGTAGCCGAAGCGCCCCTCCAGGGGATGGGAAGCGCCTTTGAAGCCATGCCGGGCCATGACCAGCGCGTAGATGGCGTTGTGGGCGGCCAGACCCACGTGGAGCCGCTTATTCCAGGCCCCATTCTCCAGGAACTGCTGGGAGCCGGCCGCTTGGCTGCCGTTCAAGCCCACGGCGTTGAGGACCTGCTCCCGGCTCAAGCCTAGTAGCCGGGCGCCCGCCATGGTGGCCGCAAAGATTCCCGTGGTCGCCGTGGGGTGGAATCCTCGCTTGTGGACACCCTCCCCGATGGCCCGGTTGATCTTGTTGGCCACGTCGTAGGCCGCAACCGCCGCTGTCAGGAACTCCCTCCCGGATAACCCGCGCTCCTCGGCCAGGGCCATTAGGGTGGAGAAGATTGGCGCCCCGGGGTGCATGATGGCTGCCCGGTGGGTATCGTCGAAGTCCATGCTGTGGGCGAAGGCGGCATTCAGCAGCGCGGCGAAGTGAGCGGGGTACCGATCCACCTCCCCCACGACGGTGCAGGAGCCCCGCTGCCCGTTCAGTAGGTCTCCCACACCCTGTACTATGGGGCCGCTGGAATCGGCAAAGGCCCGCCCGCCCAGGGCAACCCCCAGAAAATCCAGGAAGAACTGCTTGGTCCGGTCCACCACCTCCGGAGGAATGCTCTCGTAGGTGAGGCCCAGAGTATAGTCAACCAGTTGCTCGGTCAAACCATCATTCTCAACGACCACTACATGCCTCCATCACAGGTTCTGCCCGGTATCTCATCGGGCCTCAGCTTACCCCGCCGTCGCTCGGCCGCGCGCTGGAACTTGTCATTCAAGTAAGAACCGGGTTGACTGATTACTAGCCGCCGGCGTCGTGACGTCGCGATCTCCGCACGTCCCGCACCCCTAAAGCGGACCAAGCGGGTTGTCGGGCTTGGATCGCGAAGACGGCTCTTTTGGCGAAGAGCGGGCGAAGGCCGGGCTCGCCAGAAGGTGTTTCTGACAGGCCGGATTATGCGCTTTCCGTGGCTGGGGCGCAAGGAGCTGCCGTCGGGAGCGGGCTTCGACATTAGTCTGATGGCAACCGCAAAAGCGAGATCGGGGGAAAAAGCCGGATTTCTCCGAACGGCTGGGTCCCACCCATGGTGATTGGGCTGCCAAGCTGGCCAGGGCGGCCTGGAAGCAATCGAATAACCGAAAGCCCATTCGATGCCGCGGAACAGAGATACGGTCTCACCCACGGCCCCCGTTCATGGAGTAGAATAGTTTCCCTGAATCAAACTTTAACCGCCAGGTGACTGCAAATGGATAACAACAAGCCGACAAGCCGGGCCGCAAGCTCTCACGGGACCACGGAGTTGTCCCCAGCAATTCTGGAGGAGTTTCGCCAGGAATTCGCGGCCGATGCCTCCAGAAAGCTGCTGCAGAACGTTGTAGCCCAGCACGATGTCAATGACGTGGCGTTAAACCGGTCCGTGGTAGCCGAATCGCCCCACTCTTTCTCGATCATGCTGGACGATTGGTCGGTAACCAACCAGGCCAGGTCGGGCCGTTGCTGGATGTTCGCCGGACTGAACGTGTGCCGTTCCGATACCAGGACATTGCTGAAGGTCAAGGACTTTGAATTCAGCCAAAACTATCTGATGTTCTGGGACAAGTTGGAGCGGGCCAATTTCGTCCTGGAGGCAATCATCGAGACGGCCGACAAACCCCTGGATGACCGCACGGTCTCCTGGCTCTTGCAGGCCCCGATCTCCGACGGGGGACAATGGGACATGTTCACCGCCCTGGTGACCAAGCATGGGGTGGTTCCCAAAACCGCCATGCCGGAGACCGAGAGTTCCGGGAACTCGGCGCGCCTGAACTCGAGCCTGAACTACCAGATGCGTCAAGGGGCAAAGAGTATCCGGGAAGCTTATGCGGGGGAAGCCGGTATCGACGAGCTACGCCGAATCAAGACCGGCGTGCTTAAAGTCGTTCACGACATCTTGTGCATCCACCTGGGCACCCCGCCCACGATTATTGACTGGCAATGGAAAGACAAAGACGGCGAATTCACCCGGGTGGGGAAACTAACGCCACTGGAGTTTGCCGAGAAGTTCTTGCCGACGCCCATCGGAGACTACGTTAGCCTGGTCCACGATCCCAGGGAGTCGAGCCCGGTGGGGGCCACCTTCACCGTAGCCTATCTGGGGAACGTGGTCGATGCCCCGCCCGTGAAATATCTGAATGTCGACATCCAGCTCATGAAAGACATCGCCCAACGCATGTTGCAAGACGGTAAACCCGTGTGGATGGGCTGCGACACCGGGAAGCAGATGCACCGCGACCTGGGCCTGTGGGACTCGGAGTTGTTCGACTACGCCGGTGTGTACGGCGCCGATTTCTCATTGGAGAAAGCGGCACGGTTGGAGTATCACCAGACCAGCATGACCCACGCCATGATGTTCACCGGCGTGGACGTGGTGGACGGGGTCCCCCGGCGCTGGCGGGTGGAGAACAGCTGGGACGACAAGGTGGGTAACAAGGGCTTCTTCCTCATGAACGACTCCTGGTTTGCCGAGTACATGTTTGAAATCGCCGTACCCAAGGAATACCTTCCCCCCGAGTTGCAGGCTGCCATGGAGCTTGATCCCATAGTCTTGCCCGCCTGGGACCCCATGGGGTCATTGGCCCGATAAGGTTCACTGTCCCGGGCTATCTACCGAGAGCCTATCCAACATCTCCCAAGAAGGCCACTGCGCTCCTTCGACAAGCTCAGGACGAACGGATTTAGGCTTAGAATGAACGGATGTAGGCTCAGAATGAACGGATTTAGACTCAGGACGAACGGATATGAGTTTGGTATGAAGGGATATGAGTTTGGCATGAAGGCATGAACTCGGGATGAAGGGATTTTCCCCCGTTCGTGGTGAGCTTGTCGAACCACAGCGCCTGGTTACTGGATAGGCTCCAGAACCGAACAACCATTTCGGAGAGTCCATGCGCGTCGACGTCCATAGCCACCTGATTTTTCTTGACTACCTGAAATACCTGGCGGGGCGCAGTTCGCTGCCCCAGGCCGTCCTCGAAGGCGGAACGTATTTCGTGAGTTGCGCCGGCGGGTACCGGCATCCCTCGGCGGTGGCCACCATCGACGAGGATGCCAAGCTCCGGGCCATGGAGGACCTGGGCATCGGGACGTCGGTCCTCAGCCATGGGGTACCCGGCCCCGAACTCTTGGGCGGGGATGAGGCCGACGACTGGGCCTCCCGCATCAACGACTATCTGGCCGAGGTCGTCGCCCGGCATCCCGGCAAGTTCGCCGCTTGGGCCAGCCTGGGATGGGGCAGTGCCCAACGCACCATTGCCGAGATCGACCGGTGCGTGAACCAACTGGGGTTCAAGGGAGCATATCTGTTTTCCAACATCAAGCAGAAGACGCTGGACAGCCCGGAGTTCTGGCCGGTCTACAAACACGTGGCGGAAATGGGGGTGCCCATGAACATGCACCCGACGGCCCCCTTGAACATGAACGGCATCGACCAACGGCCCCTGGGGCCGGGTATGGCCTTCATGTTCGATACCTCGCTGGCCACGGTGCGAATGATGATGAGCGGTCTGTTCCAGGAAGTGCCGGACCTGAAGCTGATTGTGCCCCACACGGGCGGGTTCGTGCCCTACATCAGTGGCCGCGTGGGGCGGATGATCGACGCCTGGACACCGCCGGATCAGTGGGAGAAGCTTTCCCAACCGGTCCGCAACTACTTCGACAAGATTTACGTGGACACGGTGGCCCACAGCCCCGAGGCATTGGACTACTGCTACAGAAGCTATGGAGCGGTAAAGCTGCTGTACGGAACCGATCACCCATTCGCCCATTACGATGAATTCAACGTAATGATAGACGGCTTGGCTTGCACCGAAGCCGAGCGGGAGTTGATCAACGGGGGAAACGCCCGGCGGCTGCTGGGGTTATGAGGGAAATGCCGGTCTCCATCGGAAATGACGTTTCAACCGGCATGGATGCTACTTGCTTCCAGCCCCGTTCCTGGGAGCCTCGTAGCTAGTGTATTGCCTCGTAAGTAGCTTCACATCGGCGAATTTGTGCGGCATTCCCTCCCCACAATCGTCCCCGATTGCATCGGGGCCGGAATCCAGGGAAGCGCTAACTGGATCCCGGCCTTCGCCGGGATGACGAACTGGGTATCAAGCTATTTACGAGACACCAGACCAAGGCCGGTTCAAGGCAGGCCGGACCGCAGGGGCTTTTCCCCGCCACCGTCGCCGGTTGGAGGTCGTAGGGTTATCGAGGTATACTGCCAGGGGTTTGCCGCGGGTTCGCGCGCCCGCTCCTCGAGGCCACCGTCCACCACGGAACCTCCCATGAGGGAGCTTCCCATGGTCCGTGCGCCGGCCCACGCGGTCCGGAGGTGAGCCCAACCCGAGCCCACCGTGACCGCTGCCGGCGGCAAGGACCGGTCGCGGCGTCAACCGGGCCAGAGCGATTCGCATTCGAGACTATCAAAAGCAAGAGGGGGAACTATGGCATCCAACGTTCTTTTCGAGAGCAGCGTAAACTACGAGCGGGCCGGGGTCGGGTTCAACTTCAGCCTGAAGACCTCTCCGGGAGAAGAACAAGCGGCCTTCAGGCTCACCATCGACGACCTGAAGACCAGCCGGCGCTTGGATTTTTCCCACAAGGCCTGCCCCGCCGTTCACGACTTCACCCGGGGCTACTCCCGCTGGCTCGGCACCAAGGGTATCCGCTCCACCTTGGGAGAGGACGAGATTACCGGCGCGGCCCGGCAGGACCTCTCGGTACCCGAGCTTCTTCAGGTGTTGCAGGAGGCGCTGGACATGGTTGACCAGCGGTTCTCCAGCTATCTAGGCCCCATCATCGATTCCGAGGGCTACTCGGACGTAATTTACGAGAAGCGGGACGGGGTCGCCTGGTTGATGCTCAACCGGCCCGAGACCTACAACGCCAAGCGTGGCATCACGATGGACGAAATGGCGGACGCGCTGCTGGACGCCGCCAAGACCCCGGACATCCGCGTCGTGGTTATCTCCGGAGCCGGGCCCAATGGCTTCTGCACGGGCAACGACCAGAGCTATGACCCCGAGGTGGAACGGGCGGACTACCGGGGGCTTGCTACAGTGACCTACGGCGAGGTTATCCGGCAGATGCCCATGCCCGTGATTGCCGCGGTCGATGGCTTCGCCATCGGCTCGGGCAACATTCTCGCCTACCAGAGTGACTTCACCATCGCCACCACCCGTTCCCGTTTCGGCCAGACCGGGCCCCGGGTGGGTAGCCCCGCCGCCGGGCACACCGTCGCCCGGTTAGCCGGCCGTATCGGACAAAAACGGGCCCGGGAGATGTGGATGATCTGCCGCCAATACACGGCCCAGGAAGCCTATGAGATGGGCCTGGTCAACAAGGTGGTGGAGCCGAGCAAGCTGTGGGAGGAGGTGGACCGGTGGATAACCGACATCAAGAGGGTGAGCCCGGTCATTCTACAAATGCAGAGAATCTCCTACGACCAACACGACCATTTCATCGTGCCCGAGCGATCCCCGGTGCAGGATCATATCCCGGATTTCTTCGCCTCGGACGAGTGCCAGGAACGGCGTTTGGCGTTTATCGAGCGGCGGCCCATCGACCAAGCCAAGAACATGCCGTACGTGCAGATCCCCATCAAATAGCGGCGGACCCGCTGCGAGCTGAGATGTTCCAGCCGGTGCCGAAGCCCGACGATGATGGCTTCGCTACGGTACCGGATAGGCCGGGAATCGGCTACGAGCTGAACGTGCAGTTCTTGAGCCGGTATCGAGTGGGCTAGCGAGGTGGACCCGGTCGGCCAATCGGGCGGATCACTGTTGGCCGTCCGGGCATCAAACGTCGATGCGGTAAACGCGAGCGGCGTTGTCGTGGAACATGGCGGCGCGCTCGGCCGGCGAGTAGTCCTTGGACAACCGTTTGAAGGCGTTGTACACCACGTTGTATGAGTACGACACCTTATCGACGGGGAAGTTGCTTTCGAACATACACCGGCCGGGGCCGAACTGCTCAATGCAGTAGTTCATGAGCGGCGCGAGCGACCCAGCCAGCTCTTCCGACCCCACGGGGATCTCCCGAGCCGGCCAGTCGAAGCCGTACCGTGCTTGGCCCACGCCGCCCAGCTTGATGACGATGTTGGGACATTTGGCCACGGCGGCCACACCCCGTCGCCATTCGGCCAGGACTTCGTCGTCGCGGTTGGCGTAGGAGCCGACTCGCACCAGCCCGGCGATATGGTTCAGCACAATGGTGAGTTCGGGTATCGCGTTGGCGAACTCTGCAAGCTCGCCGAGTTGGGGGAAATACAGGGAGTTTTCCAGCAGGAAGCCCATCTCCGCCAAGACCCGGGCGCCCGCCCGGTAGCCATCGGTGGCCAGGACGCCCTGTATCTCCCGGACCGCCAATTCCGGGTTGGGGTCCCAGCCCACCGAGTGGCGGACGCCGCGAAAACGGTTGGGGCTGGCCGCCTGGAGCGCCTCGAGGACCGGGCGCACTCCCTCACCGAGTTTCAAGTCGGCCTTGCCGATGATGGCGGCGGCGGCGCGGACCGGTCCGTGGGCCCCGGTGGCGCATTCATCGGCTATTTTCTGCACGAACTCCACCTCGCCCACCGGGCGCAACTCTTCGGGGCCCTCGGTGCGGTACTCGGCCCGAACCTCGATGAATACGGTGGAGCGGACATTGTGGCCGCTGTTGAGGTCCGCCGCCAGGTCCGCCAGCAGGTACTGCTGATAGGCCAGAGGCTCGGGCCGGTGCACCCACAGGTGGTGGTGGGGGTCGCAGATCGGAATCTCCGGCTCCAGGGTGGGTTCCGGGGTTAAAGCGAGCCAGTCAGTGCCTTCGAGCGGCATGATGGCGCCTCCTCAGCCGTATTTGGCGGCCCAATCATATCACTGTGGACCGCCGGCGATGACAGGCCACGGTCAAACCTGGTTGGGTCCGGTTCGAGGTTGTTCGAGCGCGTTGGGACCGAAGCTTCCGGGCGAGGCCCCTTACAGCACGCCCGCGGCGGCTAGCCGGGTCAGGTCTTGGAGGGAATATCCCATTGAGTCCACCAGCACCTCGGCGTTGTGCTGGCCCAGGAGGGGAGCAGGCTTCTCGGGCTCCCACGTGGCATTGGAGAAATGAGCGGCAAAGGTGGGATAGGGGAGCTTCCCGGCCACCGGGTGGTCCAGTTCGTGGAAGAAGCCCCGGTGCTGGAGCTGCTGGTTGCTGAACAGGTCGGCGGTGGTGTTGACGGGGAAGCAGGGAATATGGTGGGCCTGAGCCGCCAGGTACAGATCGTACTTGGTTTGGGTACGGCTCCACTCCGAAACAAGCTGCAATAGCTCCTCGCCGTGCTCAACCCGGTCCTGGCTGGTCCGGAACCGCTCGTCCTCGGCCCAGGCAGGGTGGCCCATGATCTCCAGCCACTGAGCCCACTGGGCTTCCTCGCGGGTGGAGAGCGCAACATATCCATCCTTGCAGGGGATGATGGCGGTGCGGAAGCCTCGGCGTGCCCTGGTCCGTTCGGCCAGAGATGGGGTGTCGGAGTAACCCGACTCAGTAATCGACCCGAACAACAACACGCCGGGCACCGATTCAAATTCCGAAAGGTCTATGTGGCACCCTTCCCCGGTGCGACGCCTCTGGATAAGGGCGGTGGCGACGGCGGTCAACGCGGAGCAGCCGGCCAGGAACCCAAGCTGGTGGCCGCCGGGGCGGAGTGGCGCGCTGGGATATTCCAGGCCCGCGCCTTCTCGCATTTGCGTCCCGTAGCCGCCAGCATGGAACAGAGTCAAGTCCGTGGCCGCCCAATCCCGGCGCGGGCCGGTGGCGCCCCAGGCCGTGATTGAAACCAGAATCAATCCCGGATTGACCTTTCGGAGGACATCGTAGCCCAGCCCCAGCGAGGGCAGGTAGTCGCTGGGAAAGTTCTCCGCGATCACGTCCGCGGACTCGGCCATTCGGAGAAGAATCTTCCGTCCCTCGGCGGCGTGCAGATTGAGGGTGATGCCATGCTTGTTGGCATTGAGGGCCAGGAAAAGGCCGGACTTTTCGGGGTGTGGTATGTCGCCGGGAAAGGGTCCCATGGAGCGGGCCACATCACCGGCGGGAGGCTCAACCTTGATGGTGGATGCCCCCAAGTCGGCTAGGACCCGGGCGCAGTAGGGAGCCGAGATATACTGGCCCAGGTCGAGAACGGTGACGCCATCAAATAATCCAGGCATTCTTATTCCTAGTAGAGGACTTTAGTCTCCACCAGCCGCTCGATATCGGCGCCGGAGAGACCAAGGAGGTCGCGGGCTACGAATTCGTTGTCCTGCCCCACCCCCGGAGCGGGGAAGAAGCGCCAGGCGGGACCCGATTCCTTCTGCCAGGGAAGACCGGCGACGGGCCTCAGCTCGCCGTCCTGCTCCACCCATTCGATAAAGCCCCTGGCTTTCAGGTGGTCGTCTTCGGGCAACTGGTCCGCGAACGCGGAGATGCCGGCGGGCACCTTCTCCGCCTGGAGAAGCTCCATTACTTCAGTATGGCTGTGCTGTTTGGTCCACGAGGTTATCTCCCGGTCCAGCTCCTCCTGGTGGAGCCACCGGTCCCGGGTGGTGGCGTAGGCCGGGTCCTCCGCCAGGTCCGGGCGTTCCATCACTCGGCACAGCGCTTCCCACTGGGTGTCGGTTCCCACCGCCACCGCCACCCATTCATCGTGGCCGCGGCACTCGTAGGCGGCGTGGGGCGCCATGTACTCGTCCTTGTTGCCCTGGAGCCCCTGCACGCGCCCGTTCATTGCGTAGTCCATCAGAGGTTCAGGGATCAGGGCCGTCACGCCCTCGGCCATGGACATGTCCACGTATTGCCCCAGACCCGTCTCCTGGCGGCGGTACAGGCAGGCGAGGATGGTAAAGGCCAGCTCCATTCCGATGATGGGGTCCGCCCAGTGAACCGGGACGAAAGGCTCGGCGCCCTCGTAGCCCGTGATGGAACTCAGACCGGTGAAACAGCCGATCAAGCTTCCGTAGGCCAACTTGTCCTTGTCTGGGCCCGAGCGGCCCTGGCCGGAGGAGGAGATGTAGATCAGGTCGGGACGCCATTGGCGCAACTCTTCGTAACCCAGGCCGACCCGGTCCATGGCACCGAAGCCGTAGTTCTCAATGAACACATCGCTGACCGATACCAACTGGCGCGCCAGATCCAGGCCGTCGGGTTGGGAGATGTTGAAGGTACAGCACCGCTTGTTGAAGTTGAGCCCCGCCCACCCGCCGGGCTTGCGTGCCGTCGGGTCCAGTCGGCGCTGACTGGTGACCTTGATGACATCGGCCCCCATGGCCCCCAGGTGGCGGGTGCAGGTTGGCCCGGCCATGATCCAGGTGAAATCGGCGATGCGAATCCCTTGCAACGGCAGGCCGTTTGCCTCTTGGCTCATCGGAATCCCCCATGATGTGTTGACGCTTGTATCGGACCCTCGGTGGTGGTTCCAATTCTAGCGGGCCTGCAGCTACGGCGCAAGAAGCCGGCCGAGGGACGAATAACCTCGGCGTAACGAAGAGGCTGTTTGCCTCGCTCGGCGGCGGCGGATCCCTGGGGTTATGCCTTTCAGGGTGCCTGTGGAGAGCTGGATGGAGGAGCGGGTGGGGGCGACTCAAGCCAGTGTCCGTGGGTCAGGGCTACCAGTAGTTGGCCCAATTGTGCTGGTTATAGAACGTGGCGCTCGTTGAGCGGTCGCGCTGCGAGAGAGGCTTTCCGGCCAGCCAGACTCGCAAAGCCAGTACCAGCTCGCCTATCCGGCCCAGTGGTCCGCTCCCACCGGTGGTGTTGGGCGGCTCCGTGGCAATCGCCGCCAAGATCTGCTTGCCTTTCTCTGATGGGATGACCTGTTCCCGCGCCGCACTCTCCAGCTCGCTCGGTTCCTGGCCCGAGACATCTTTCGGGTCCTCAATCGTTGGCATTGCCATGAGGCACCTCCATTAGTGATTCTTTTCACAAGTATAACCCCAAATGACAATAATGGATATACCCAAAACTGATATTCCTTGGAGTAGGTGTACTCCATCAAGCCGGCTGAAGCGAGGTTTCGGCAGAGATTATTGGCTGTAGGACCTTCTGACCTTCGCTTCCGGGTGCGCGAGACCCGTCCTCGGTTTTTCTTGGTAGACCGCAGACTGTTTGCCCGGCCTCCGGCGTTGAAGCATCCTTCCAGCCTCAATCCCCGATACGACGGCGACCCCTGCCAGGATTGCCCAGAAAGCCATCGGCATCCCCACGATCTGGAACGGGAGCGCTGCCAGTACGAATGATGTGACGGCGCTTGCCCGCATTGGCCCGTGCCAGGTCTTCCCGATCACGTGGCGGAACGGTGCGAGGAGGGCCAGCGCACCCACCGAAAGTGTGTAGGCGACTGGAATCTGTTGGACGATAGTGATAACCGGGATCGCCGCCAGCGCGATTGCGACCACGGGAAGAGACGATAGAACGATGGCCCAGAAGCGGGACTCCCGCGGACCGGCGGCTGGCCCAGATGCGATTGCCGTGACAGAGCCGCCAATGGCCGCTGGGTGGCCGCCGCCCAGGGCGTTGATTACCGACGCCGCGCCCGCGGCAACGCCAAAGAGATTTCCATTGGGAGTATACCCCTCGGACCGGACGATTGCGAGAGATTGGATATTGCCCACCCCTGCGGTGAGTATGAGAATGGGTATCCCCAGGGCAACGATGGCCGCCAGGCTGAATTCTATCGCGGGCAGGGCAACCGGCGGCAACGACATCGAGTCACCGGCCCCAGGCAGCCCAACGGTTACTACCACGCCGAAGAACCCCGTCGCGGCTGCCGTGCCCACGGCTGCCAACTGGCTCCGGGTGATCAACAAGCCGATTGCATACCCGGCAACGACCGGGCCCGCAGCAGTGAGGTCGGTGACGGCAAACTCGGCAGTCTTGGATAGGAACGCGAGGATGCTTCCGGCAAATACAGCCATGGCAATGGGACTGGGTACCAAACGGGCGAAAGCGTCGGTGAGCCGGAGAGCAGACAAGGCGACGGCTGCCAGGCCAACCGCTAGATTGGCGCCCAGGATCTGCGGAAGCGTGAAGCCCTCGGCTGAGCCGGCCAAAAAAATCAACGCCGGAATGGAAAGGTTGATCGAAAGCGGTAGCCGGGTGACCAGGGCGAGGACCAGCGAGAACAGCCCCGTGGTCAGCCAGGTGATGAAGAACCAGCTACTCGCCTCGCTTCCGGTTAGTCCCAGCTGGGTCAGCACTCCGATTTGAATGGCCAGCCCGCCAAACAGGTAAACCAGGAACACCGATACACCTGCGGAGAGAACGTGGCGGCTGGATCTCAGGCTGAGGAATCCGACGATGGTGCTGGGTCTGGTTAGAGTTGATGTAGCCATTGAAACCACCCCTGTTGGCGACTCTTGGCGGCCAGATTATGGCGGGAATCCCAAGAAGACCGGCCCCTGTTTCTTAAAAGGGATCGGCTCGGGTCTTACGATCCAATCATGATGCTGTCGATCGACGCCTGCTCCGTGGGCCAGACGTGTTTCGAGTTCCGGCGCGCCACGCCGTGGGGCGGGGAGAAACTCCGCTGGAACGGCTGTAGCTCCACGGACACTGTCCAAAGGGTCTTCCCGACCCTTCCGAAGAGACCTGCCGCGTTTTGTCCGGCTCGCCCAACGGCTTGGGCCACCTGGTTCCACCCATTGTTCTCCGAGTACTGCTCTGCGGGGCGGACTGCTATCGTCGTGGTTGTCATGATCCACCTCCATGCGTTTGTCTTGTCCGCATGGTAGCCATCAAGGACAACGGCACACATCGTCAGATATGACCGTTTTCGGTGTGGGCAAAATTGGCTACTAACGGGGAACACAGGGAGAGAAATTACTAAAGGCCCAAGGAGGTCTCGGGAGGGGATGGGAATAAGTTACTAGGCGGGCTCTGGCGGGATTACCAGAGGGACGCTACGCCAGTCCGTGCCGCGTGGCATAGACGGCCGCCTCGGTGCGGTTGGAGGCGATCGTTTTATTGAGGATGCTGGTCACGTGGTTGGCTACCGTCCTGAGGCTGATGACCAGCTCTTCGGCTATCTCCTGGTTGGTCTTGCCCAGGGAGGCCAGGCGCAGCACCTCCACCTCCCGATGGGTCAGGCCGTCGGGGTAGGTCATGGTTGTATCTTGGGCAGCGGTGACCTGCAGGGTTTCATCTTCCACGCCAAGAAACCGGCGCACTTCCGACAGGCAAGCCTGCCACGCCGGCTCGCTCGCCAACAGCAAGTGGTTCAAGCTTTCCAGGGGCACCAGCCCCGCGTTCGGTATCAGGGCCCCTAGCTGCCGGCCCTGTTCGAAGGGGACCTGGCGGTCATGGCGGCCATGGACAACCAACGTCGGCACGGATACCTCCGACACCCGGTCCAGCACGTCTATATTGGCCGTAACCCATTGAATCCTGGCGGCGTTTTCCGGTGAAGTGGAGATCCTCTGTAGATCATTGAACCAACTCGCCTGTTCGGCGGTGGCCCCAGGCATGAACCGCGATGTGAACATTTGTCGGTAGGCGGGGTCGTCCCGGCCCCAACCGTGTTTGGTTAAGGTAATCCGGGCCTCGAACTCCTCGATGGGCTCCCCGCGCTTCAGTGAGCCCCTGGAGTACGCTCCGTACAGAATCAGCTTGCTGACCTTGCCCGGGTTTCGCTTCAGGTAGTCGATGGCTACCGCGCCTCCCTGGGAGATCCCCAACAAGACAAAGTCTTCCAGCTTCAGGGTGCTTACCACGGCCTCCAGGTCCCTGACCCAGGCGTCAAAGGATAAGTCCTCTACATTCCAGTCCGAGAGGCCGGAGCCGCGCTGGTCGAACCTGACAACGAAGTGGCTTTGAGCCAGCTCTTCCCACCAGTGGCTCCACACCGGACTCTGCCATTCAAATTCCAGGTGGGTCAGCCAGTTGGGGGCTTTGACCAGAGGTGGACCCTCGCCAACAGTCGCATAGCAGATGCGCACGCCGTCTGAAGCTGTACAGAAACCTAACTTCTGCTCCACGTAGAGGAACTCCCTGCCAAGCGATTCCAGTCAACGGGCGGAGTTTGAACGCGTGGTCCAGTCTATTGCCAAGGAGTCTACCAACGCTACGGAGGGCCGTCAACGATGGCCGTCCCCACCTTCCTCCACGGCATAGAGCCCTGTACCAAGGGGTGAAACTTCGACTCCAAGTAACCGGAGCGTTGGGGTTGCCGCCCCGTGGAGACGCTTCTGGGTCCGGTGCGAGATCATCCACGGCGAGGTGATCCTCAATGAGGCGTCGCGGGCCATCGCCCGGGGCAGGCGCAGGCGGAAGCTGGTGGAGGAGTGTCTGACCCGCCGGGGCCGCTTCGCCCACCTGTTCCAGGGCCAGGTGGACGAGAGCCGGGAGAAGTGGTGGCAACAGGGTTGGTTCCCTTTAGGCAGGGCGCCTAGTCGGCCGGAGCGGCTGCCTGGGGCGGAGTCATCCGGACTTCCGGGGGCAGTGAGTCTTCCCAGTTGGGAATCAGCAGGCGGTCGTTGGGCTCCATGGACAGCAGGACGCCGGCCCCCCCGAGGCTGGCCAACAACGAGACAACAATAGTGATGTCGTACGACCCGGATAACGCAAACAGGGCACCGCCGATCCAGCCACCCAGTGCCATACCCATGCCTGCGCCAGCCTGCTGCCAGCCGAAGGAGCGGCCCATCGGCCCGCGCCCGAAATATTGGCGGTTGATGATGGGAAACGCCGACCCCTCGCCTCCGTAGCCGATGCCGAAAACAACTGCGAACAGGTAAAATTGCCACAGTTCGTGGGTCCAGAACAGCATCAGCAACGGCAACCCTTGAGCGACGAACATGACGGCCATCGTCCGTTTTGCTCCCAGGTATTCGGCGGCCACCGGAGTCGTGAAGCGGGTTACCACGCTGACTGCCGCCAAGGTGCTGAAGAGTCCGGCGGCCGGCACCGCGTCTATCCCCTCCGCCATCGCGATGGGAATGATATAGACGATGACGATGGCGTGTCCCGTGCATCCCAGGAAGTGCACCGACACCAGCTTCCAGAAGGCGCTGGTGCCCTGCATGCTGAGCCGGAAAGCTTTGGACCGCAGCCTGTCGGCGACCGGGTCGCGCATTTTCGGGATCGGCTCGGTGGCCGGCGCGCCATAGGGTCGGCAGCCTATATCCGAAGGACGGCTCCGGAAGAATATCATCAGCGTCAGCATGATGCTGGCGCCGGCCACCCCGAGAATCCAGAAAGCCGCCTTCCATTCCACTGTCGCAATCAGGACGGAGACCAGGATCGCCAACACCGCCGGTCCCAAGCCGTGGGACGCCTGCAGCAGGCCGATGCCAATCCCCAAACGCTTTCGGAACCAGTAGGTGGCCGCAGTGAGTATCGGTACGTTGAAACAGGCCTGGGCTACCCCTAGGCAGATGCCGTAGGATACCCAGATGTGCCAAATGCGGGTGGCGGCGCCGGTGATCATCGCTCCAAAAAAGAAGAAGAGGATGCCCACCATGATGACTTTGCGGGAGCCGAAGCGGTCGGTGGCCATGCCGCTGATGGGAGCCAGCGAGGCGCCGACCAGGGAGGCTATGGAGTAGGCCAGCGTGACGGCCGCGGGGCTCCAGCCCATATTATCCTGAAGGGGGACCACCAGGACGCCAAAAGCCTGGCGGATGGAGCCGCCCGCCATATGCATCACCGCCGCGATGGCGATGATGATCCAGGCGTAGTGGATGCCCACCTTGAACCCGGTGGGCCGGGAGCCGCGCTTCTTTAGCATCAAATAACGAGCATCAAATAACGAAAAACCCCAGCCGGTCAATTCTGAACTCGCGGTCCTGGGTTGTCAACACGTATGGTTGGCCCACCGGCGGCACGGCAAGCGCCACCCCGGCCCCCGAAACTTGCCACCAGCCCAGCTTGGGCGTAGAGTAGGGGCGGTTTTCAGCCTCCACTCCTCGCCTATCTTCATCGGCCCGAAAGGCCAGGAGTGGGGATCATACGCCAGCAAGTCAAAAGGAGGTAGACATGCGCCTGGATCCGATCAACCTCTACGAGTACGAGGCCAGAGCCCAGCAGGTATTGCCTCACAACGCCTGGGATTTTATCGACGCCGGGGCCATGGACGAGGTCACCACCCGGCGGAACCGGACGGCCTTCGACGCCCTGAGCCTCCGGCCTCGCTTCCTTCGGGACGTGAGCAACCGGGACATCTCCACCACCGTCATGGGAGACAAGATCAGCTTGCCCGTGATGCTGGCTCCCTGCGGCTCCCACATGCTGGCCCATCCCGAGGGCGAGCTGGCCACGGCGCGGGGCGCCGGTATGTCCGACACCACCATGATTCTGAGCACTCCTTCCAACTACACCATCGAGGAAGTGGCCGAAGCCGCCAGCAACCCCCTGTGGTTCCAGCTTTACCACCGGGGCTTCGACCTTTCCGAAAACCTGGTGCACCGGGCCGAAGAAGCCGGATATACGGTCCTCTGCCTGACCGTCGACACTCCGGCGTCCAGCCCCAAGGAGCGGGACGTACGCAACCGGTTTGCCCGTGTCGGTGACGAGGCGAATTTTCGTGACCTGGGAGGCAGCGCGACCCGGCCGAGGGGAGCGGGACCAAACCGGTCAGGGTCTCTCCCGATGACCTGGAAAGAGCTGGAATGGCTGCGCTCGTTGAGTTCCATGCCCCTGGTGCTCAAGGGCATACGGACCGCCGAAGATGCCCACCTGGCCGTGGAGCACGGGGTCGACGGCATCTTCGTCTCCAACCACGGCGGCCGCCAGATGGACATGACCATGAGCGCCATCGAGACGCTGCCCGAGATCGTTGTCGCGGTGCAGGGGCGGGCCGAGGTCTACCTTGACTCGGGGGTGCGCCGGGGCAGCGATGTCATCAAAGCCCTGGCTCTGGGCGCCAAGGCCGTGGCCATCGGCCGGCCCTTCTACTGGGGCCTGGCGGTCGACGGCGCCGAAGGGGTCCACGGCGTGCTGGAGATTCTACGGGAAGAGATCGACCGGGCCATGGCTTTTTGCGGTCAGACCAACATCCGGGAGCTTGAGTCCGGCTTGGTCAACATTCCCCACGGCTGGGGAGCGGGAACGACCGCGCCGTAGCAGCCGGTGTTGCCCGGGCGGTAAGGCATCACCCGTGTGGGCGGTTCACGAACCGCCCCTACAAGATCCTAGATTGCTCCCCGGCGGTTATGGGCAGTCCATTCCAGGAGGCGCCGGGCTTGATTTTCGCCTCCGGCCTCCTAGCCGGTTGTGGTTGGATTGCCCGACAGGACACCCGAGAAGAAGTCCCCAACCAGCCGGTTGAATACGTCCGGCACCTCGAATTGGGGGACGTGGGCCGTCCCCGGCACCACTTCCAGCTTGGCGCCGAGTATCATGCCTTGCATCGCCCGAATCGCCTTTTCCGGAAAGATCACGTCCTCTTCCCCGACCATCAGCAGGGTGGGGACGGATAGCTTGGCCAGGTCGGCGGCCTGGAGGCCGGCCGGATTGTGGAAGGCCGACCTGATGTCCAGATTCAGCTCCGGGTTGATCCCGGAGATTTCCTCGTAGAGGAAGGTCAACTCCGGGCGTTGTTCGATGAAACGGGCCGACAAGGTCCGAGGCACGTCCCCGGCCGGCAGGTTTACCAGGTCCGTGATCGCCGCCAACACCGCCGGGTCTCCCACTCCGGCGGTGGTGTCCACCAGAATGAGGCCCAGGGTCCGCTCCGGGTGAGCCAGGGCGAAACCCAGACAGGTTATCCCGCCCATCGAATGGCCCACCAGGAAAGTGCGTGCTATCCCCAGGTGGTCCAGAAGCTGCCGCAGGTCTTCCACTCCGGCACTCAGCCCCGGGCCGCCCGCCCCTTGCACCGAGGCGCCCCACCCCCGTTGGTCGTAGGTGACGCACCGGTATTTCTTCGAGAGCACCGGCACCTGTTGCCACCAGGTCAGATGGTTGCCGGCGCGTTGATGGGCAAACACTATCGCCGGCCCCTCGCCGTGGGACTCGTAGTAAAGCTCAGTGCCATTGACCGGCGCTTTTGGCATGGGTGACCTCCTGCACGGGAAGCATATCGGCTCGGAGCCTATCCACAGCAAGCCGCAGTGGCTCGGCCGGTAGGCGCGATTCGCGAATCGCCCCGATGCCGCCGAAGGGCTCGCCGCCAACGGGGTAATACCCTTCGTCCCGAGCTTGCCGGAGGACGAGACATGGCCCGCGTCGGAGGGTTCGGATAGGCTCTCGGCCAGGTGCCCAGTCTATCAGCTAGCATTCGCTTTTCCCACCCATCCAGGTAGGATCGCCGGGAACCAGCCCCGTCCGGCCACCGGGCTTGACTCCCCCTGCTTTAGCCCGCCGTGGCCGGTTTGCCGGACAGAACAGCGGCGAAGAAGTCCCCGGCCAGCCGGTTGAACACCTCCGGCTGCTCGAAATGGGCCGAGTGGGCCGCCTCCGTCACCACTTCCAGCCTGGAGCCGGGAATCAGCTGGTGCACCGCTTGCATCGCCTTCACCGGGAAGATCACGTCTTCTTTCCCGACGATCAGCAGCGTGAGCACGGACAGCCTGGCGAGATCGGCGGCTTGAGGGCCGGCCGGGTCCCGGAAGGACGACAGCACCCCGTTGCTCCCACGCTCCGGGTTGAGTCCGCCGATCTCCTGGTAGAGGAAAGTCAGGTCGGGGCGCCGCTCGATTGTGCTGGCCGAGAGCGCCCGGAGGGGGCCTTGGGGAGGAGGATTGGTCTCCTCCAGCGCCGCCAGCACCGTTGGGTCACCCACGCCCCCAGTGGTGTCGCCTAGGAGCAGGCCCAGGGTCCGTTCCGGGTAGGCCATGGCAAACCCGAGGCAGGTCAGCCCGCCCATGGACTGGGCCACCAGGAAGGCACGCTCTACACCCAGGTGATCCAGTAGCTGTTTCAGGTCTTCGACGAAGGCCTTGCGCTCGGGGCCGCCCGGCGCCTCCAGGGAAGCGCCCCAGCCCCGGTGGTCGAAGGTGATGCACCGGTAGTTCTTGGAGAAGACCGGGACCTGCTGCCACCAACTCAGGTGGTTGCCGCCCCTGCCGTGGGCGAAGACAATCGCCGGTCCCTCGCCGTGGGACTCGTAGTAAAGCTCGATGCCGTTGATCGGCGCTTTGGGCATGGTGGACCTCCTAATAGGCTGTTCCGCGGCGACGCAATCACCGCGGAGTCGCTGAGCACGCGGAGAAAAAACCTTAGAATGACTATGTTATATCATTCCGCGGCCTCGGCGTCTCCGCGGCAGCGCTACTCAAATGGGACAAGAACCACGGACTAAAGCCGGTCCGCCCGCCAGCCCACCGGGAGAAGAGCCGTTAGACTCTAGCATTTTGGGCCACGACGGGTGAGAATTGTATTAGGCGGTGAAAACTGGCAAGAAGCACCTATCTAGGGCTAGCTAGGAGGCACTGTGATGGCAGAGTCAGCACTGCGGGAAAGCGCTAGAGAGGCAGAAGACTGGCCGGCAGACCTGGATGACTGGATAGCGAGGGAGTTGGCGGAGATCGTCCGGGAGGCTGAGCGGGTCTCTGAGCCGGAGGAGCCTGGGGCGGGCGTTTGGTCCTATCGGGTGCCTTTTCCGGGCGTCCGCTACTACTCAAACCGGGAGTGGCCGTCCTCCGTGAAGCCGGGCAGACGCAGGGGTGCGCCCCGTTAGATTAGCTGATTAGCACTCAGCACTGGCCCGGCCCCATGGCCGCCAGCTGATAGCCGGGGGCGGGGCCGGTTGGGGTGGCTCACACCGGCCACTGTTCCTGCCGGTAGGCCATCTCCCAGAACAGGTACTCGTAGCGGCTGCTGGTCAGGAAAGCCTCCCGCATGGCGTCCAGTTCCTGGGCTCCAGCCTCACGGGCCGCCGCGTCGACGAATCCACGCCAGGCGTCCACGCTGTCTTGAAGCAGGCCGGCGACGTAGAAATCCGTCCATTGGCTGTACAGCGGGTGCTCCGACGGTCCAACGGCGTTCTTGAGTTCATGGTAGGTCCAGGGGCAGGGCAGCAAGGCGGCGGCGGTTGGACCCAAGCCGTGGAGCGCCGCGGTCTTCAGCATGTGGTTGACATAAGCCACATTGGTGGGCGAGCGCCCGGCCCGGTAGATATCCTCCGGAGTTAACCCCGCCTGAACCAGCAGTTTGCGGTGGAGGGGACGCTCCACCGGGGTCAACACCCGGTGGGAAAGCTCTTCCAACGTTCGCGAGTCCGGCGCCTTGGCCAGCGCCAAGGCAACGGTCCGGGCAAACCCTTCCAGGTACAGGTAGTCCTGGGCCAGGTAGTAGCGGAACTTCTCCAGCGGCAGGGTGCCGTCCTTGATTTCCCAGAGGAACGGCTGGGCGAATATACGGCTCCAGATGGGTTCCGCCTCGGCACGCAACTGTTCGGTGAAACTCTCCATGTCCCCTTCGCCCCCGGCTTACCGGGCATTTGAATCTCGTGGCCCCGCGGTCAACGAGTCCCGCCTCTTCGGGGAGGACCCGCGGGGTATTTTATCGGCAGGCGGCCGCGGCGAGAGTGCGGCCGCCGGGGTGTGGCTACTGGGCTGACGGGAAATTGGGCGCGCGCCTTTCCTTGAGCGCCGCGTAGCCCTCCTTCACATCTTCACCGAGAAACCCCAGCATCTCCACGGCCAGCGAATAGTCAAAGGAGGTGTGGGCGGCAACCCGCAACCATTGGTTCAGGGCCCGCTTGGTAAATCGGAGAGCAGGCTGAGGACCGGCGGCCAGGTTGCGGGCCACCTCCATCGCTTTGGGCATCAGCTCATCGGGGGGCACCACCAAGCTGACCAGGCCCAGCTTTTCCGCCTCTATCCCGTCCAGGAATCCGCAGGTCAACAAATAGTACTTGACCTTGGCCATGCTCATGAGGAGGGGCCAGATCAGGGTGGCATGGTCTCCACCCGCCACCCCCAGCCGGATATGGCCGTCGGTGAACCGGGCCTTCTCCGACGCGATGGATATGTCGGCCAGGAGGGCCACGGCCAGTCCCGCACCCACCGCCACGCCGTTGATGGCTGAGACCACCGGTTTGTCCAGGTTCATCATGTTGTGGACGATGTCGCTGGCCTCCTGCATATTGCTGGCGACCACCTCTGAGTTGCCGATGGCCGCTTCGAGCATCTCAAAATCGCCTCCCGCGGAGAAGGCTCGTCCCGCGCCGGTGATCACAGCCACCCTTACGTCCGGGTCCTGGCCCAGGTCCACCCAGATGCGGCTCAACTCGTTGTGTAGTTGGAAGCCTGTGGCGTTCATCTTTTCGGGGCGGTTCATCGTCAAGAGCGCGATGCCGTCTTCGATCTCAATCAATAGGTCTTTGTACGAGCTGTAGTCTGCCATCGGTACCTCCGTGTTTTGGCCGGGGAGGTTCGCGAACCGCCCCCGCCCGTTTGGGCCCTCTATCGTCTTCGTGCCTGGAAAAGGGTAAGTGTCCCCACGGCCCCTAGATTGTAACACCGGCGGGCAAGGCGTCCGGGGGCGGCGGTTGGTGCCCGGCTTCACCCAGGCTGAGGTCCCAATGTCTGGGTAACCCGGTAGGAGGTTGACCCAATATCTACCGGGGCAGGGGGGTTCACCGTGGGCTCAGAGGATCAATCGGTCGGTATCAAGGCAAGCTGTTGTGAGGTGTGGTGGATCAACCTGACACCGGTACAAAAATGTGGCTCCACTCCCAGCTATGGGACCTGGAGATATTTGCCGGTTGGACTTCGCAGGTCATGGTCCAAACCGTGGCCCGGCGCGATGGTCTGAGAATGGGCCGCTATACCACATTTCCCGCCGACAGATTGTAAGTACCTCGGCGCGGCAGGCTTGACGAGGGCCACTGGCGGGGGAAAAGCCCTCGTCACTTGGCTCTGCCCCTTCTCGAACCTCAGTCCCTCCCAATAATTCACCAGGTTGTCTTGCGCCAGCGCACTGTTTCATAAATAGCCTTACCTAGGCGAAATTGTGCGATATTCTCTGTGCGCAATCGTCCCCGAGAGCATCGGGGACGGAACCCGGAGAAGGTTTGGCTGGATTCCGGCCCCGGATCCAGTCCGGGGCAGGCTCTTCGCCGGGATGACGGGCTGGCTATCAATCCATTTACGAGACACTGGACTAGCAGCGGGGGGGGGCGTTTCCTTAGTCTCCGGCCCGTCCGGCAAGCCGGGCCGGCAAGAAGCGGCACAAGTTGAATTTGCGGCTCGGCTAGATCGCAATAAATCCCTCAACTTCTCTTTTCAATGGAGTTGGGGGATTCGTCCGGTTCGGCTTGGACCCGTCGGGCCCCGGTTGGCTCAGAGCAATGATTCAACCAGGTGTATGTCCCCGCAGGCGACGCCGGCTCCCTGATGGTGGTCTCGCACTGCCTGCTGGTCTGGCGCGTCGAGCAGACAATACACCATGCCATCTTGGTTGTAGTAGAGTTCCAACTGGGTGACCCCGAACTGGTCGGCCTTCTTTTCGGCGGTCTCTTTCCGTAGCCGGTCAACCATCTCCGGTGGAAGCTTCAGGTCAGCATGGACATCCATATACTTGGGCAACTTAGCTCCCTCCTCGCTATATCAAATAGGTAAAACGCATCAAGTATTGAGTATTATATATTAAGTCAATGTGCATGTCAACACAGCGGGCGATGGCGAAAGCTCACCAAGCTCTGTCCGCTCTGGTACACTGGTGCCATTCCACTCCGGAGGAGCCGCCATGACCCAGGCCAATACCGAGTTGATCCGCTATCTGGAACTGACCCCAAAGTCTCGGGCCCTCTGGCAGGAGGCGGCGGAATATCTCCCCGGCGGCGACAGCCGTCACTCGATATTTTGGGAACCCTATCCCATTTTCGTCGACTCCAGTTCTGGCTGCCACGTGGTGGATGCCGATGGGGTTGACCGGCTGGACTTCATCAATACCATGACCACCTTGATACTGGGCCACGGGCCCGAGCCGGTGGTCCAAGCGGTCCGGGAGCAACTGGACCGGGGCGTGGTTTACAACGCGCCCAGCGAGAACCAGATCCGGCTGGCCAAGCTCCTCTGCGAACGGATACCGAGCTTCGACCTGGTCCGGTTCACCAACTCCGGCACCGAGGCGACGATGAACACCCTGCGGGCCGCCCGGGCCTTCACAGGGAAGAGCCGCTTTGCCAAGGTAGAGGGTGGCTATCACGGCACCCACGATGCGGTGACCGTCAGCCTCCGGGTCGACCCCGAAAAAGCCGGGGACGCCTTGCGTCCGGCGGCATTGCCTAGCAGCGCCGGGCTTCCCGAAGGGGTGTTGGACCAGGTGGTAATCATTCCCTTCAATGAGACGGCGGTGGCGCTTCGGCTCCTGGAAGAGAACAAAGACCAACTGGCGGCGGTCATCGTGGAGCCGGTTATGGGCTCGGTGGGCATGGTCCCCGCCTCGTCCGAGTTCCTGGCCATGCTGAGGGAGTTTACCAGGGAACACGGCATAATCTTGATCTTCGACGAGGTCATCAGCTTTCGGGTGGCGCCCGGCGGCGGGCAGCAGTACTACGGCATTACCCCGGACATGACAGCGATGGGGAAGATCATCGGGGGTGGCTTCGCGGTGGGGGCCTTCGGAGGCCGCCGGGACATCATGGAGCTGTACGACCCCTCCAAAGGCGCCAAGGTGTCCCACGCCGGGACCTTCAACGCCAACCCCGTTACCATGCTGGCCGGGGCGGTGACGCTGGAGCAGCTCACCCCGGAGGTCTACCGCCGCCTGGCGGAGCTGACGGAGCGCTTGCGAAGTGGAATCAGCCAGGTCTGCGCCGATTTGGAGGTGCCGGTCCAGGTCACCGGCCTGGGTTCACTGTTTGGCATCCACTTCACCGAGGGCCCGGTCCGCGGCTACCGGGACGTGGCGGCCGAGGATGCGCGGCTCCGCGGGCAGGTGTTCCTGGGCCTGCTGAACGAGGGTATCCTGACCGCGTCCAACCTGGTGGGCGCCCTCTCCACGGTTATCACCGAGGCCGAAGTGGACATCTTCGTGGCGGCGTTCAAGCGTGTGCTGGCGCGCCAGCGGTGAACGCGGCGGGGCCGCCGCGAAAACTGCCCGTCGCGCCGTCGCCCAATCAGGCCCTTATACCACGGACCCCGCGTAGTGGATGGGAGTGGCGACACTCCGCCCGATCTCTCCGTCGAACCAGTCCTTCACCGTCTCCCGCCACTTGGTGTAGTGGGGCGCTGCCCGGTGGGCGTCGACGGCCGCCTGGTCCTTGTATACCTCATACAGGTGGATCCGGTTAGGGTCCTCGTTGTCCTGCAAAACGTCAAAGCGAAGGCATCCGGGCTCATCGTTGTTGGAGCCGTGGGCGTCGCCCATCATGGACGCCATGAAGGCTTCCTTGTGGCCTTTCTTGATCTTGATGGATACGATCAGCGCAATCATGTTTTCTCCTCGGTACCTAGATGATGTGGCAGACGCGCTTGCACCCGCGCGGCCGTTTGGCGAGAGCGCTTCGCCCCTCGTCAAGCCAGCGCCATTATAGTCGGGGCGGCGGCCGGGCACAAGACGGTTCGGGCCGGGACGACGAAGGGCGTCCCACGGCCCCCGGTGACCGTCGGAAACCGACCGTGGGCGGCCCATGGCTCCCGGCTCGGGTGACGCCCGGGGTTGGACGCTGTAGAATGGCTGCACCAGCCGAGGGGAGGTCTTCCATGGCGGATATTCCAGTGGTCTACACCCTGACCGTTTGCCCCGCCTGCGACTCCTTGCGCGACGCCTGGTGCCGGCAAGGCATCGCCTACGAGGAGCGGCGCGTCGACCAGAGCCAGGAGACGCTGGACGCGGCGCTGGAGTACGGGGATACGGTACCCATCATTATTCACCCCGACGGTCGGGTGGAGATCGGTTTCGAAGGGAAAACCGGTTGAGAGATCGGCTGATGGGCTGGAAGCCCGTCGAGTTCAGCCGGAATCATTGCGGGGCTTATCTTGACCATCGGTTCCTTTCCCCGAGCTTGGCTGCCCGTTTTCCCTGTCCCGGTGATTCCCCGTGGCAGTCCGGATCTTGGAGCGAGATTGGCGGAATAATCGGCGAGCGATCGGCTTGCCGAGCGAAGGAGCGAGAGATGGCGCGTGAAACCAGTGTCGTGACGCCTCAACGGTTCTCGGAAGGGTTCGCCTATGATGCGTACCTGGCCCATATAGAAGTGAACAAGGCCCGGTTCGATGGATTCTACGACGGGTGCCGGATACAACCGGAAAATGCCGCCACGTTCCGGGAGTTGGCGGATCGCCCCAACGGACCGGCCAAGATGCTGGTCCTGGGCGAAGACTGGTGCGGCGACGTGGTTCGGGGTCTGCCGGTGCTGGCCCGGGTGGCGGAGGCCGGCGGCATGGAGCTGCGCATATTCCCCCGAGACCTGAACCGCGACATCATGAATGAGTTCCTGAACCGGGGCGAGTTCATGTCCATTCCGGTGGCGGTATTCTACACCCGGGACCACCGGTACATCTGTCATTGGATCGAGCGTCCGGCGATGGCCAGCCGGGAGACCGGGGAGATTGAGGCGGCGATTCGCGCCGAGAACCCGGAGATCAACGATCAAGAGTTCAGCCGGGAGCGGCGGGCCCGCACGTCGGCCCGCGCCGGCAATTGGATCGAAGCCACCGTCGAGGAGTTGAGAGAGTTACTGGCCGGAAGCGTGAGCTAGCCGGCGTCCCAGACCCGGACCGCCTAATCCGATCCCAGTCTCGGCCCCGGCGGTTTTCCCAAGAACAGGAACAGAACGGAGCCCAAGAAGCTTACGACCGCCACGGTGACGAAGGGCGTCGCATAGCTCCCGGTGTAGTCGAACATGTAGCCGGCGAACAGCGGGGCGGCGACCAGGAACAGGTTCATCGGCAGCATGGAGATACCGGTAATGCTGGCGAAAGCCCGGCGGCCGAAGTAGACGCCGCGGATCGCGGTGGTCAGGGGTATCCGGCCTCCGAAGCCGATGCCCATGAGCAACGCGAAGACGAAGGCGATATAGGTGCTTTCGTTCAGGAACAAAATGGCGATCGCCACCGACTGGATCGCGGAGAACCCGAATAGCGCCAGACGTATGGGCACTCGGTCGCCCACGTACCCGCCCACGAGGGTGAACACGGCGCCGACGGCGGTGTACGTCGAAACCACCCAGCCGACCATCTGCAACGAGAACCCCCGATCTCCCAGCATTAGTCCCAGGTGCACCGCCACGGTCACAATGACGGTGGTGGAGCAAGCGTGGCCAATGGTAATCAGCCAGAAAGCCCGCGTTCTCACGGCTTGCTGCCAGGTAAAGTCCTGTTCCTCGCTGCTTCGCGGAGGAGCTTCTGCCTGTTGGGTCGCCACCGGAGGGCGCTTCGAGCTATCTCCGTCGGGAAGCTGACCGTACTCCTCGGGCCGGTTTCGCACGAGGTGGGAGATGGGAAAGGCCAGGGCCATCAAGAAGAAACCTATGCCCTGGGCAGTGGCCCGCCAGCCGAACCGGTCCGGTTCCCCCGGCTCGATGCTGCCGATGGCCCAGGCCATGGCCGGTATCAGGAACACCCCGCCGAGGGAGAACCCCTCCATGGCCAGGGCCATTGCCGTTGCCCGCCGCCGGATGAACCAGCTATTGAGCGCCGTCATCATCGGGAGCCAGGTGCCCAGCCCCACGCCCAGGCTCATGACAAGGAAGGACAGGTACAGGTGCCAGATCTGCTGAATGTTGCCCAGGAAGACGAAGCCGCTTCCCAGGATTACCAGGCCGATCAGCACCATGCGCCGGGGCCCCAGGCGCTCGATCAAGAACCCTTCCAGCGGACCCAGCAGACCACCCTCGGCCCTGGCCAAGGCGAAGGCCCAGGACATCTGGCCCCGGCCCCACCCAAAATGGGCCTCCAGGACCGGGTTCCAGACCGTGGTGCCCTGGAAGAAAGGCACGTTGCCCAGGGCCATAACGGCGGCGGCGACTCCGGCCAGCCACCAGCCGTAGAAGATTCTGCGGGGGCGATCTATTGCGAGGCGGTTCAAACGAAGTCCTTCATCAGTGGGTCATGCTCCGGTTTGCCCACGAGCGCGACCCCTCACCCCGGCGGCTCTCCTATCGGACGAAAAGGCCGGTGCCAAGGCTCGGTTAACAATCTCATCGGCGAGTTGCCGGCGGCAACTCGCGGGGATAGCAGGGGTTTGCGGTCCGCTGCTACGAATACGCTATGAGAGGTCTACACGGCATATACTACTACAATCGGAGGCATTCATGGAGGCGAGCCGGCTCACTGGGGGGGGGAGCGTCAGGGGGACCCTTTCTTCCAAGAAAGGGTTCCCCTGAAACCCCTCCTAAAGAACCGTAGCGCACGCGGGCATCCAACGGCGGTTGACACGCTTTCTTGGCCTGGATAACATGCCCCTTGCCGGGGTTGCCTTCTATCTGGCTGGGGGGAGAAGCGATGTTCCATTCCATCACCGTTGATGTAAACGGTGTCAGCTACACTCATGCCGTGGAGCCGCGGCTTCTCCTGGTCCACTTCCTTCGGGATGTGCTGGGGCTCACCGGCACCCACGTGGGCTGCGAAACCAGCCAGTGCGGGGCCTGCACTGTCCTGGTTGATGGGCTTGCGGTCAAGTCCTGCACCGTCCTCGCGGTCCAGGCCGACGGCTCCAGCGTCACCACCATCGAGGGATTGGCCGGAGATGGGGAGTTGCAACCATTGCAGCAGGGGTTCTGGGAGGAACACGGCCTTCAGTGCGGTTTCTGCACGCCGGGCATGATAATGACCCTCTACCAGGCCCTGGAGCGAGATCCGGCCATCTCGGACGACGAGATCCGGCGCAGCATCGCCGGCAACATCTGCCGGTGCACCGGTTACTACAACATCGTGAAGGCGGCCCGAAACGCCGCCGCCAAGATGCAAGAGAGCCGGACCTAGATGAGTAAGAGCCAGATATGATACCCGCCGCCTTCGAATACCACGCTCCTTCAACCCTGGGAGAAGCACTGGCCATCCTCCGGAGGCACCCCGGTGATGCCAGGGTGCTGGCGGGCGGCCACAGTCTGCTGCCGATGATGAAGCTGAGGCTCGCCCAGCCTTCCCACGTGGTGGACCTGGGCCGGATCGGAGATCTGGATTACATAACGGAGCGGGACGAGGGTCTCGCGATCGGTCCCGTGACCACCTGCTACACGCTAGAGGCATCAGAGCTGGTAAGAGAATTGGCGCCGCTGCTGGCGGAAACGGCGGCTCAAGTGGCGGATTTGCAGGTCAGGAACAAGGGGAGCATCGGCGGCTCCATCGCCCACGCCGACCCCGCCGCCGACCTTCCAGCGGCCATGCTGGCCCTGGAGGCCCGAATCAGGACCTCCGGGGGCGGAAGAGCCCGCAGCCTGCCCGCCAGCCGTTTTTTCGTTGACCTCTTTACCACCGCGCTACGAGAAACAGAGATCATTACCGAGGTCTTCGTCCCCCAGCTTCCTGCGCAAACCGGGGTTTCCTACCAGAAGTTTGCCAACAAAGCGTCCCGGTTCGCCGTGGTTGGGGTTGCGGCTCTAGTAACCCTTGATGAACGGGGGCTTTGCCGGAGGGTCCGGATCGGCGTAACCGGCGCCGGTCCCAAGGCAGTACGGGGCCGGGCGTTGGAACGCTACTTGACGGGCAAAGCGCCTACGGCGCGGAACCTGAGTCAGGCGGCGCGGCGGGCGGCTGCCGGCATCGAGTTTCTGGGTGACCAGCACGGCTCGGAGGAGTATCGGGAGCATCTCACCCACGTGCTGGCCGGCCGGGCGCTGGAGGAGGCGGCCGGCCGGGCTGCCGCCTAAGCCTATCGTTTCGTAAACGGCTTGATATCCGGTCCGTCATCCCGGCGAAGGCCGGGAGCGTCCCCGCTGCCCGTTTACGCCCCAGCCTTCTGGGGTGTCGCCTCCCGGATGCGCTTGGCCGATTCCTGAAGGGATTTCAAGACGATGATGGGCGGCGCCGGCGCCACGGACGTGTAGCTGACCCCCATCTGTATCAGATCTTGGGGCGTCAGGTAGAGGGCTGAATGGTACACCGGGATGTACAACTTCGCCTTGCCGACCTTCTTGACCCTGGCGGCCATGTCCTCGACGGCCTGCCGCAGCCTGGGGTCACCGGGATCGGTAAATCCCAGCGCCGACGAAATGTCCGTGGGGCCCAGGGCGATAAGGTCGACGCCCTCAACGCCGGCGATGGCTTCGATCTCGTCGAAACCCTGCTGATCCTCGGTCATCACGACCAACAGTATCTCATCGTTGGAGGTCCGCATGTGGTCCTTCCACGGCACCGAGCCATAGCCGGCGGCTCTGGTGCTGCCCGCTCCTCCCCGGTCTCCCACCGGAGGGTAGCGGACCGCCTGAACGGCCCGCTTGGCGCCTTCGACCCCCGCGACGTGGGGAATCTGGATGCCCTGAGCGCCCATCTCCAGGATCCGCAGGATAAGCTTGGCGTCGTTGTCGGGCACCCGAACGACCGAGGTAATTCCCGCCAGGTCCGCCACCCGTATCATTTCCGCCACCAGCTGCAGATCGAAACTGCTGTGCTCCATGTCGATGAACGCGGCATCGAACCCCGCCAGCGCGATGATCTCCACCACCGCGGGATCGGAAAATCCGATGTGGCTGGCTATGGCCAGCCCCCCCTCACGTATTACCCTCTTGACCCGGTTCTCTCGCATACTAACCTTCCCCCTTGATTCTTCAAGTCCTGACGCGGGACCGACCCGACAATACTAATAGAGGCCCCTGTTGGTCCTTCGACAAGCTCAGGACGAACGGATTTCTCCCCGATCGCATGAATATGTCCCCATTCGTCCGAGTAATTCCTCGTTCGTGCGGATATTTCCCGTTCGTGGTGAGCTTGTCGAACCACGGCAACTGGTTGTCGGACAATCCTTTAATGGTTCCGCGCAACAAATCTGACGAGGGCCATCACCCTCAAGCCGGCGCTCGACCATGGACTCGCCGAACCCGACGAAGATTGACATTCGCCGATTCGGCTTTCGCACCGCGCCGGCCGGGCCGCTGTAGCGACGGACGGCGCGCCGGCGTGCCGCTAACCGGAGTCGGGCCGTTTGCCCAGGGTCACGTCAAGCTGCTCCCGCTGGTCCCCGTCACGGATGATGTCCAGGACCACTTTGTCACCGGGCCGGGTGTTGCCGGTCAAGAAGGCGATCAGGTCACTCATCAGCGGGAGGGCGGTGCCTTCTATTGCCACGATAATGTCCCCGCCCACCGGATACGGCACGCCTTCGATGGAGACCGTGGAGTCGCTACCGTTCAGGCCGGCCCGTTCTGCCGGGCTGTCGTCGGCGACCTGAATCACCAGAACGCCCCCGGTCTCTCGGGGCAGGTCCATCCGCTCGGCCACCTCGGGACGAAGAGTGATTCCGGTGATGCCCAGCCAGGAATATTCGTAGCTACCATCCTCGATGAGCGCTGGGATAACCTGTTTAGCCGCGTTGATGGGAACGGAAAGCCCGATGCCGGCACTGACGCCGCTGCGGCTGATGATCTGGGTGGTTACCGCGATCACCCGGCCCTTGCGGTCGAGCAACGGTCCCCCCGAGTTACCCGGGTTAATGGGGGCATCGGTCTGGACCACCTCGGGGGTTGTAAAAGAGCTGCTGCCGCTGCGGATGGTGCGTCCCAGGGCGCTGATGATGCCGGAGGTCATGGTGAACTCTTGGCCGAAGGGATTGCCGATGGCCACCGCCATCTGGCCGACCCGGAGGGCATCGCTGTCGCCCAGGGTCACCGGGCGGGCGTCGTCTTTCGATTCATCCAATTCCAGTACCGCCAGGTCGGAGTCGGGGTCGGTGCCCAAGACCCGGGCCTCAATCTCCGTGCGGTCGGCGAAGATCACCGTTACCCGGTCGGCATCCTGGATAACGTGATTGTTGGTCACGATGTGGCCTTCTTCATCCCATACAAACCCGGACCCTTCGCCACGTTCGAAGAAATCTTCCGGGAGATCGGGGAAGCGAAAGCCCGGGACATCCGGGAGCCCGCGGGAGTCCGGACTTCCGTCGACGCGCTGCCTCACCGTAATACGGACTATCGAGGGGAGCACGTTTTCATAGATGCGGACCATCACCTCTTCTTGGGCCGCCACGATTGCGTCCGCGTCCAACGACTCGATGGACAGTGGGCCGAGGGTGTCCGGCGAACTAGTGGAAGAAATATCGGCTAAGACGGCATCTGCCACCGGCGTTGCCGTCCCGGACCCGCCGCAGGAGGCCAGGATCAGGCTGAGGACGACGACCGCCACGACAACCGGCCAGTGTCTTATCGGGGCCGAGCCGGTGAATTTTCGTTTTCCCATTACTGCTCCCCATGGGAATCCTTGCAACAACAACCTACGCTAACTCACATTCAAACGGATTTCGCGGGCGGCCAATCGCGGCCGATGACCGCCGGACGGGCTCTGGCGAGGTCCCGCTTACCACAAAGATAGCAGAAGGCCTAGAGCCGGCGCTTCTTGCCGGTCTTCTCCTCGAACAGCTTCCAGGTGCGGTCGTTGAATGGGTAGTACTTCCCCGGTGAGCACCGCTCTATCTCCAACTGGGCCTTGACCACCTCCTCGACCTCTTCCCGCTCCCGGGCGATTTCAATGACCTGGTCCACCATCGAGCGAGGCACCACCACCGCACCGTCGTCGTCGCCCACCACGGCGTCGCCGGGGCGCACCAGCACACCTCCGCACTGGATGGCGTCGTTCACCTGCCAGGGCCAGAACTCGGCGGGTCCCTGCTTGGCGGTGGTGGCCGCCGAGTAGACGGGGAAACCGTACTCCTTGAGAGCCACGCTGTCCCGCACCGCGCCGTCGGACACCAGGCCCCCGACCTCCCGCTGCATCAGCCGCATGAACTTGATGTCGCCGCCAATGGAGCTGTATTGCCAGCCCATGGCATCGATCACCACCACCTCGTCCGGCCCGCACAGCTCGAAGGCGACGTATTCCGCGGACAGTTCCCCCTTGGGTTTGTCTTCGGCCAGGTCCGGACGGTGGGGGACGAACCGGAGGGTCACGGCCCGCCCGGCCATTTGTTGGCCCAGTTGCAAAGGCTTTGCTCCGTGGATGAAGCTCATCGGCCAGCCCTTGACCCACAGCGCGTCGATCAGGGTCTGGGTTGGAATCCGGCCAAGGGATATCAGAGTTTCGGGTGAGATGGGGGGCAAGCTGGTCATCGGGGCTCCTCGTGCCTGGAATGCTGCTGCCGGGATAATTATATTGGGTTGCCCCCGCTTGTACAATGGGGCGTCCCCGGCAACCAGGGGCGCCCTTCATTGCCTGACTGCAGCATCGATTCTGGGCTGCGGGCACCGTACTGAACCACCGGCCGCAGTGGTTCGACAGGCTCACCACGAACGGGGAGAAGCCGCACTAGAACGGGATAGGCCCACTGGAACGGGAAAAGCTGCGCTGAAACGAAAAAAGCCGCCCTAAAGCCGCCCTAATGGAGAAAAGCCGTTCGTCCTGAGCTTGTCGAAGGACCTAAGTGGCCTTCATTGGAGTTGCCGGATCCGCTCAGAATCCCCGGTTCCCTGGTCCATCTTCCCGGAAGCGACGCGTATGACCCCGTCTCCCGCTGCCGGGCGCCCGTGGACCAGGGCCCCTCATTTCCGGTTCTGGTGACCGTTAACCGGTGGCCGCCGGGCCGCCTAAAGGAGCTGGTCGCCGATGATGCTCTGCTCTTCCAGGCGCCGAATCTCATCGTCGCTCATCCCGAGCAGGTGGCCGTACACGAACGCGTTGTGCTCACCCAGGCCGTTGGCTGGCCGGTACGCAGGCTGGGGCGATTTGCCGAGCTTCCAGAGATAGCCGGGGTAACTGTACTCGCCGATGGTTGGATGCCCCGCCCGTTGGAAGAAACCCCTGGCCCCCAGGTGGGGGTCGGCGTACAGGTCCTCGTCGTTCAGCACCGCCTGAGCGGGCACTCCTACCCTCTGCAACAGCTCCATGATCTCTTTCTTGTTCAGCCCCTGGGTCCACTCCTGGATCAAGGCATCCAGCCGGTCCTGATTCTCGTGCCGATCCAGCGAGCCGGCGAAATCCGCCTCCCCGGCCCACTCCGGGTCGCCCATCGCCCCGCGGAGGGCCCCCCATTCCTGGTCGGACGACACGGTGATAACCACCCAGTTATCTTCTCCCCGGCAGCGGTAGCAACCGTGGGGCGCCATATAATGGTCCCGGTTGCCAATGGGCCCCGGTTGCCGGCCGTTCATCACGTAGTCCATCAGCGGCCGGCCCAGGTGGGGCAAGAAGCCCTCCACCTGGGAGATGTCGATCCACTGTCCTTCACCGGTCCGGTTCCGGTGGTGGATGGCAACCAGGACCGCGAAAGACAGGGTGATTGCTCCGATGGCGTCGCAATGGTTCACCACCGGTGTCATGCTGGGGTCGTTGTCGGGGTAGCCCCTGAGGGCGTAGTGGCCGCTGAACCCGTCCAGGCCGCTTCCCAGGCTCACGTAGCCCTGGTACGGTCCTTGCACCCCCCAGCCGGGCATGGATGCCATGATGAGGTCCGGCTTGATTTCCTTCATCGCCTCGTAGTGGATTCCTAGCTTTTCCGCTGTTCCCGCCGAGAAGGCCTCGACGAGGACATCGGCCAGCTCCGCCAGGCGTTTGAACGTCTTCAGTCCCGCCGGATGGGTCAGGTTGAGGGTGACGCCGTACTTGTTGCGGTTCGCCATGTTGTGGGTGGCCGAGCGCTCCCAAGGACGAGGAGCCCACGGGTCGTTGTTGGTGTAGCCCTTGGCCATGGCGGAGCCGGGCCGCCTGGTGTGGGCGGTGCGGGGGAACGACTCGACCTTGATTACCGTGGCGCCCAGGTCCCCCAGAAGTGAAGCGCCCATGGGGCCGGCCCACACCTCGGCAACGTCAATGACCGTTATTCCTTCCAACGGCAGCTTCATTTTGGATCACGTCCTGGATCACGCCCTAGTGTACTATCTTGTAGATAGCTGTACATCGGCGAAATCTTGCGACCTTCCCCCTCCCCCCACGCTCGTCTTTCCGGCGAGGGCCGGAATCCAGAAAAGTGTTGGCTGGGTCCCGGCCCTCGCCGGGAATACGGACGAACATCAAGCCATTTACGAGATACTGGACTGGATAACGTCCGATAACCTGCCGCCCTTTCGAGCGAAGGCCCTAAATCACTCCGGCGGACCGGAGCTGGACCAAGTCTTGCGGAGAGTAACCCAATGTGTCGCGGTAGACCTCAACATTGTGCTCTCCCAACATTGGTGCGGCGCTCCGCATCTCCGGAGGTGTCTTCGTCATCTTGAAAGCGGGCCCGGTTTGGGTTAGCCTGCCGGCCTGGGGATGTTCCACCTCCACGAAGTACTGCCGCTCCGTTAGCTGCGGGTCGCTCAGCAGCTCATCAGGGCCCAGAAGCGGCGCGCAAAGCACCCCGGCATCCTGGCAGATCCGAAAGAGTTCTCGCTTGGTGAGGGTCATGGTCCAGCCCAGAAGGACCTCCTCGAACTCCCCCTGGTGCTCGGACCGCGCGTCCGGGGTGGCGAACCTCGGGTCTTCCAAGATGTCGGGGCGGCCCATGGCCCTGCAGAGGCGGCCAAAAAACATGCTGGTGCCAATCCCGAACGCAACGTAGCCGTCTTCGCAGGGGTAGGCCCCCTGGGGATATCCGCCGGGCCAGTTGCCCCTCTCCGACTTGATCCCGGAGTAGGCGTAAAAGAGGGGCCGGTTGTCCACGTTGCCCACCAGGGTTTCCATGGCGGACACATCCACCTGCTGGCCGACGCCCGAGGCCCGGCTGGCCAGGAAGGCCCCCATGGTCGAGATGGCGGCGGTGGCCCCGGCCTGATACCATGCCGAGTCCGGCGCATACCGCAGGGGCTCCCGATCCGCCTGGCCGTGAATGTGCATCCTCCCGCTCATGGCGAAGACGCCTATCTCCGTCGCCAGGTGGTCCCGGTACGGGCCGGTGAGCCCAAAAGGAGTGATGGAGGTCATCACCAGCCGAGGATTCACCGCCTCCAGGTCCTGGTAGCCAAGGCCCAGCGACGGCAAAAAGGAGGGGTGGAAATTCTCCACCAGGATGTCGGCCTCGCGGACCAGTTCCTTGAGTAGACCGGCCCCATCGCGGCACTGGAGGTTGAGGGTGATACCCTTCTTGTTCGCGTTCAAGTGCAGGAAGAGGCCGCTTTTCTCCCGGTGGGGAACGTCTGCGGGGAAGGGGCCCGCCCGCCGGGCCGGGTCCCCCTCGCCTGGGGGTTCTACCTTGATGACTTCGGCCCCATAATCGGCCAACAGCTTGGCGCAGTACGGGGCGGAGACCTGGGTGCCCAATTCCAGGACCTTGATGTCGTCTAACGCACCTTGATTCATAGTGCCCCTTCGTCCGGTCCACGGGGTTAGCGCCGTTGCCCGGTAGTCCGCTTAGAGGGTTTGATAGGGCTGAACAAGCTCCCTTAGAGCCCCATTTGGTCTCCCAGCCGGTCCAGGTGAAAGTCCGTGTCGCCCAGGTTTGCCTCGGCCAGCTTGGACCTTTGGGTGTATAGCTGCATATCGTGGTCCAGAGTGAAGGCGATCCCGGCGAAGATGGTGTGCCCGGCGGTTACGGCCAGGCGGCTGAGGGCCCCGGCGGCGGCTTTGGCCATGGCGATGTCCTCGGGGCAAGGAAACCCCTGCGCCACCTTCGACGCCGCCCGGTGAGTCACCAGTTGGGCGCCGTCCACCGCCAACTTCAGGTCGGCGCATCGGTGTTGCACCGCCTGGAAGGCACCGATGGGACGGCCGAACTGGACCCGGTTTTTCGAATACTCCACCACCATCTCCAGGATTTTCTGAGCGCGGCCCACCATCTCGGCGCATTGGACCACCGTGGCCCACTCCCGGGCTGACGCCAGGGGGGACTCTCCCCGGCCCGCCTGGCCCAGGACGCGATCTCCGGGCACCCTAACGTCTTGGAACAGTACTTCGTGCTGCTTGTAACCGGCCACCGACTCCATGAGGTTGACCGTCACCCCGGGGCTCCCGGTGTCCACCAGAAGCAGGGTGACTCCGGGTGCTCGGGAGTCCTCCGTCGCACGGCCGTCTCCGTTGGAGCTTGCGGCGCAGAGCACGTAGTTGGCCACGTGGGCGTAGGGAACGAAGAGCAGAGCGCCATTGAGCAGGTAGCCGCCATCGGCGGCGGCGAGGCCCAGGCCGCCCTCGCCGGGGCCGGTCTCCGGCTCGGGCAAGGGGGCCGTAACGATTGTCTCGCCACGGGCCGTTCCTGTAAGCAGGCCTGCCTTCTGGTTTTCGCTGCCGGCACGCACCAGGGCCTGGCCGGATAGCACGGCGGAGGGCAGCAGGGGACCGGGCAGCAAGGCCCGCCCCATCTCCTCGAAGAGAACCACCTGGTCGATCAGGCTTGCGCCCTCGCCGCCGTACTCCGGAGGGAAAGCCTGCCCCAGCCACCCCAGGTGCGCCATCTTCTTCCACAGCTCCGGTGAATACCCCTGCTCGCTGTACTCCAGCTCCCTGACCAGGGAGGTGGGACACTCAGCTTCCAGGAACTCCCGGGCCGTCCGCTTTAGAATTTCCTGCTGCTCGCTCAGCCCCAAGTCCATGTTTTTGCTCCGAAAATAGGGCCCTCACCCCCAACCCCTCCCCCAGCGGGAGAAGGATGGACGAGAGCCGTGATGCTGGTTTTCGTGGCCCGCATCGGCGGATGCCGGTGGAGGCGGCCAGACCCTTCGAAACCGAAGGCTGGGCTAGCGAGGCATCTCGAGGCCTCGCTGGGCGATGATGTTCCGGTGGACCTCGTTGGTGCCGGCCCCGTGGAGGTGCATGCTTTCCCGGTGAATGCCCTCGATGGTCCCCCGCAGGGGCGCCCACTTCGACTCGTGGCGCAGCGTGGCGTAGGGGCCGAGGATTTGCATGGCCGCTTGGGCGAAGCGCAGCCGCTCCTCGCTCCCGTGAAGGAAGGCCACGGAGGCATCGGCGTTGGGGATGATCCCGCTGCTCTGCATCCAGGCGACCTTCCAGCACAGCAGCCCCCAGATGTCCATGCCCAGCCTGAGTTCGGCCAGCTTGTGCTTGACCACGGGGTTGGCCGCTAGAAGTTTTCCGCTGAGGCGAGTCTCCCGGCAAAACTCCACGAAATCG
>JASMCQ010000095.1 GCA_030753265.1 Dehalococcoidia bacterium | reverse complement strand
ATCAGGGTTTCCAGACCTTTGTCAACATTCTCGGACAGCACGCGAAAGGCCCGGGCTATCCGCACCACGAGGCTTTCGACGTCCGCGCCGCCTGGCGGTGCGAGGCGGACCGGTGTGCCCCTCAAACGATAACCGCCGCCGAGCGGTGGTTGGAGGAGCACCACAAGGAGGACTTCTTCCTGTACGTGGACACCTGGGACCCCCATGAGCCATGGGATGCTCCGGCATATTACACGGAGCTTTACTACCCCGGCTACGACGGGGAAATAATCAACCCGCCCTATGCTTACTGGCAAGAGATACCGTGGCTTACCGAAGAGAAAGTGAGGAAGGCCTATGCCACCTATTGCGGTGAGATCAGCATGGTGGACCGGTGGGTGGGCCATCTGCTTAGCAAACTCGAGGTCATGGACCTGATGGACAACACCTGCGTGATCTTCACCTCCGACCATGGCTTCTGCTTCGGCGAGCATGGGGGCCTGTTCGGGAAGGGCCTGGGGGCCAGGCGGGAAGACGGCAGCGCCATCCCCGTGAGTGAGCTGGGGGATAAACGTGAAGGCTGGAGGCGCAGTCTCCGCTATGGGAGGAGATCACCCATATCCCGCTGCTGCTCTACGCTCCCGGCGTCAAACCCGGAACCGTGTCCTCCTTGACCTCTGCGGTGGACTTGATGCCGACGGTCCTGGACCTGGCCGGGCTCCCGGTCCCGGATGCGGTCCGCGGCAGGTCCCTGGCGCCGCTTCTTCGAGCCGAATCCGCGGTAGGACCAGAGTTCTTGGTGAGTTCCGCCCCTCTTTCCAACGTTGGCGACATTGTCCGGCAGATCGATGGCTTTGCGCGCCCCGTTCTCGAACCAGTGGTCAGCACGATCACCACCTCGGAGTGGAGCCTCATGTACAGCATCGCGGGAGCGCGGGCAGAGTTGTACAACTTGGTGAAGGACCCGGCCCAGCAAGACGATGTCATCGCGGCCCACGGGGACGTGGCGGCCAAGCTTCATCAGATGTTCGTGTTGGTACTGCAAGAGAGCGGTGTCCGCAAAGATCTGCTGGAGGCCCGGCTGAGCCTGTAATCGACGCGTCCGACCCGGTGGTCTAACACCACATCTGCTTCCGGTAAGCTCCCGCCGCCGCCGCCGCTTCGCCCGGCCCCTGGCCCGCCGGTCAAGCCTGGGGGCCAGCCGGAGCGGCCGGCTGGCGGGCCATGAGGACCAGCAGGGAACTGGCCACCGCGATGAAGCCGAACAGAACAAAGGCGTCCTGGTAGCTCCCCGTGGCGTCGAAGATTACGCCTGATATCAGCGCCCCCGCAGCGAAGCCAACTACCTGGGAGGCCCTGCTGACTCCGTAGATGGAGCCCAATGAGGATCTCCCGTAGAAGTTGGCCCACACCAGCGGAGACAGGATGTTGACCCCGGTGGTTGCCACCCCCTGGATCAGGGCGAACAGGTAAGCCTCGGCAGGGCTGTCAGCCAGAATCAAGACCGTCATGCTGATGGCGGGCATCAGTGTCACCAAAACCATGAGCCGCCGTGGTGGTATTCGCTCCGAGATGAACCCCAAAGCCAGAGTGCTCGCCGCGCCGGAGGCGGACATTACGCTGATGACGGCCACCGCCGGTCCCCCAACGAGCCCTTGCTGGTTCAAGTGGGGTATCAGGTGCAGGCCGACCCCGGAACTAGCGGTGCTGCTGATGAGCAAAGAAACCATCAGCAGCCAGAAAGCCGGCGTCCGGACCACTTGACCCAACGCCCACTGGGCCTCTTCTTCCGGGGAAACCTGCGGGGAAACCTGGTCGTTCGCGGAGAGGGCTTGGGTCCGGATTGGGGGTGGCTTTTCCGTCGTTGCGCCGTCCACCGCAAGGCCCATGTCTTCGGGCTGACGCCGGACCACCAGGGCGCTGGGCACCACTCCAACCACGAGCATCACACTTCCCAACACCCACCAGGCGGCGCGCCAGCCCCACGCGCTGATCACCATCTGCACGATCGGGGCCATGACCAGGATGCCCGCCGAACCGGCGAAAAAGACCAGGGAGACGGCCCGGCCCCGGTAGCGGCGGAACCATTTGCCCACCGCCGGCGAGGCGCCGGCCTTGATCAGGCCCTGGTCGGCGGTCCGGGCAAAAGTGAAGGCAATGTAGAATCCCAGGAGGGTTTGCGCCTCTGCCAGGTAGAAGCAGGCCAGGGCGACAACTATGCCGCCCCCCGCGAGGAGAAGCCGGGAGCCAATCCGGTCGACCAACCGGCCCGTGAACGGGGCCAGAGAGGCTCCGATTATGGCTCCCACGCTGGTGGCCCCCGAGATCTGAGTCCGGCTCCAGCCAAACTCATCGGTCATGGGGGTGACGAAAATGGTCAGGATGCCTATGGCTGAGGCCGCGTTGGCGAATTCCGTTCCGGCGGCCGCGGCGGCCACGAACCAGCCATAGTAGACACGGGAGACACGTCTACTCAAGTTGGCCATTGAGGATGACTAATCAGCTCCCCGTGGCGCAAATTTGCCAGCCGCATTCTCGTACCGAGGGCGGGAGGCATTGCCATGGTAACAGGAAAGCTCCGGCTCCGTCGGGAATGCGGCGGACCGGGCCGGATGGGGACTGGATCGACTGGTTCCTGGTTTCGGAAATAGCCGCTAGGATCATCCGCTCGCCCTGAGCTTGTCGAAGGGCCCTGAGGCCGGTGGTTCGACAAGCTCACCACGAACGGCGTTGGTGATGCCCACCATTAAACGGCGTTGGTAACGGCCATTATCGACACGAACGGCGTTGGTAACGCCCAATACCGAAAGGAAGTACTAGTTCCTGGTGTGAGGAGGGGGCTGCTTCTGGGTGAAGGACTTCGCACCCTCCTTGGAGGAGAGGACCTCCCGGCCGATGTAGGAGAAGCGTAGCGCCTGGCCCAGGTCCATGTCCATGGATGCGGCCATGGCGGCCTTGGCCATGGCCAAGGCTTGGGGACGCATGGCGGAAAACCGTTTCGCCAGCGCGACGGCGCCCTCCACCAGCTTGTCGGGCGCAAACACATGGTTAGCCAGGCCGATGTCCACGGCTGCTTGGCCGCCCATGGGCTGACCGGTAAACATAATCTCTTTCGCCCAAGCCGGTCCCACGGCGCGCGCCAGCCGGACGGTGACGCCGCCGCCGCCGATGGCGCCCAGGTTCTTGATGTGCAGGTCGCTTATCTGGGCGGTCTCCGAGGCCACCCGGATGTCGCAGGAGAGAGCAAGCTCCAGGCCCCCGGCGGTGCAAATGCCGTCGATGGCGGCGATGGAGGGCGTGCCCAGGGTCTCCAGCCGGTCGCAGAACCCGGCAAGCCAGGGGCCGAAGCTCCGGTCCACCAACGCCCGGATGGTTCCCAGCAGCGCTTCCTCGCTCTCTTCCCGGTCCGCCTGCTCGTAGAGGTCCGCCCCGGCCGAGAAGCAGGGGCGCCCATCGGCGCGGGGGGCCCCGGTGAACACCAGCACCCGCACGTCGCCGGCTTCCTCCACATGGTCCACCACCTGTTCCAGTTCGCTGACGAGTTGACGGTTCAGGGCGTTGAGGCGGTTGGGACGATTGAGGGTGACCAGCGCCACGTTATCCCCGACGTCTTCGTAAGTAATGCATTCATACGCCATGGCACGCACCTCCTTTACTGTTCCAGGGTCACATCACCGGCAGGCGCAGCCCCGAAGGCCAGACCGAGGCCTCCGGGGAGCGCGAGAAGAGTACTGGGTAACCGGGGCCGGACTTGGCCAGCCCGGCTAGACCATCGTGTATCCGCCGCTAACGCTGATGGTCTGGCCGGTGACATGCCCGGCGCCGGAGGGCGACGAGAGAAAGACCACCATGTTGGCAACGTCCTGCATCTTTCCGAACTTCCGCAGCGCGTACACTCGAAGCGCCCGTTTTTCGCGCTCCAAATAGGCCTCCGCCTCTTTCTCGCCAACGGCCAGCGCGGCCTCTCGGTCCGCGATGCCGCGAGGAGTCTGGGTCCGGCCCGGCGCCACGCAGTTGACCCTGATCTTGTGGTAGCCTAGCTCCAGGGCCAGACCCCTGGTAAGGCCGATTATGCCGGCCTTGCTGGCCCCGTAGGTTACCTGCCGGCTCTCGCCGCCGCGGCCGGCGTCGGATGCTATGTTCACGATTGCGCCGCTCTTCGCCTTCATCATGGGCTCCGCTATGGCCTTGCAGCAATTCATGGAGCCCAGCATGATGACGTTCATTTCCTTGGCCCAGCTGGCGGGGTTCGATTCCCAGAAGTAGCCGTTCTCCCACCAGGCTGCGCCGTTGACCAGCACGTCGATCTGCCCGTAGGTCTCCATCACCTCGTCCCGCATCTTCATCACGCTGTCGAGTTGGGTCACGTCGGTGTGGATGTAGCTGGCCCGGACGCCGTGGCTCATGCACTCCTGCTCGGTGGTCGTGCCGTCGTCCCCCACCCGGGCGTCGTCGGGCAGAATGTCCGCGGCCACCACGTTGGCCCCCTCTCTGGCGAAGGTGGCGCACATGACACGGCAGATGCCGCGGCCACCGCCGGTCACTACGATTGTGCGGCCTTTGAAATCCAAATCCATGGCTTCCTCCTTATGGCGCCAAAACGCGTCGCGCCACGTACATTTGCTGGCTTCGCGAAGCTCGAAGGCCAAGCCCGCCGATTGGCGAGGCACTAGGAAGGACGGTGCGCCGGTACCGAGGGGCCGGCCCTCGCCTTCGGTCCTGCGGCTAGGTTTGCCGGCTAGCTGTCCTGGATAATATCCTCGTCACGCAGTCCCTTACCGATGATGTTCTTCCGGAACTTGACGAAGTTGGGCTCCCGCCTCTCCAGGAAGGCGTACTTTCCTTCCACGGCCTCACCGCCCTCTCCGTAGAAATCGGGGTTAACGTCTCCCACCACGGCCCCCATGTCGGTGTGGTCCCGGAGCCAGAGATAGGTGTCCCGGAAGGTGTACTTGAAGACGGCCAAGCAGGTTGGGCTCTTCACGACTATCTCCCGGCACCACTGGTCCACCTCTTCGTCCAGCTTGTCATGGGGTATAGCCACGTTAGCCAGGCCCATATCTACGGCTTGCTTGGCAGAGTACCTCCGGCACAGGTACCAGAGTTCCTTGGCCTTCTTCATGCCCACGATGGCGGCCAGGTCCTGGACCATGTGCCCCGAGGCGGGGCTGGCCACGCGGGCCCCGTTCTGTCCAAACTGGGCGTGTTCCTCGCAGGCGATGGTGAGGTCGCAATGGTAGGCCAGGTGATTGCCTCCGCCGACGGCGAAGCCGCACACCCGGGCAATTACGGGCTTCAAGATGTCTTCTATGCCGCCGTGGGCCCGGATGCGAACGTTCTTGGAGGGTTGCGCCTCCTCGTCCGGGTGCTCCCCGATATCGCCGCCGGCGCAGAAGGCCTTGTCCCCCTGGCCGGTGAGGACGACGACGCCGATGGTTACGTCCTTATCGGCATCTTCAATGGCGGCTTCTATCTCGCGCCAGGTGCGTCGGGTGGTGGCATTACGACGATCGGGGCGGTTGATGGTGATCCAGGCCGCGCCCTCCACCCGATGGTGTTTCTGGTAGATGATCTCCCGCATCTCGAGGCCATCCAAATCGGCTATATTCTGTGCTGTTACCATCCTTCCCCTCCTTGACTGCTATCACGGTGTTTGTATCGAACTGGCGCCCGGCCCGGGCCGGATCGGCCCCCGGTTCCAGCTTTTTCCTTGCCGGTGAGCCACACCGTCGCCGGGGTGGCGCTGCCATAATAACACAGGTCGGCATTGGGCCGAATCCCTGGTTTGGGACCCCCCGAAGAACCCCTCCGGAAGCGTGATTCCAAGTATCCAAGCGGGCTCGGTACGGCGGGATGTGCCGCCGGGAAAGCTCTGGCCTAATCTACACGTCCCGCAGAATGTTGCGCGCCACGACCATCCGGTGGACCTCACTGGGACCATCGGCGATGCGCAGGCCCCTGATGGTGCGGTAGTGGACTTCTATGGGCAGGTCGGTGCTGTAGCCGGCGGCGCCATGTATCTGCAACGACCGGTCGATGATCTGGGTGGCGGTCTCAGTGGCGAATACTTTTACGATCGACGCGTCATGGCGAACGTCCATCTCTTGCTCCGCCTTCCAGGCCGCCTGGAAGGTCAGGGCTCGAATGGCTTGCAGGCCTATTTCCGATTCGGCGAGCATGAACTGGATCGCCTGGCGGTTCGCCAGGGGCTGCCCAAAGGTGGAGCGGGTTTTGACGTACCTGAGCGCCATATCCTGACAGCGCCCGGCCAACCCCAGGCTCTGGGCCCCGAACAAGTACCGGGCCGTGGTCCAGCGGGCTTGGGCCACGCTCCAGGCGCCCCCTTCGGGGGTGGTACGCTGGGAGTCCGGGACGAAGCAGTCCTGGAAGTGCCATTCGCCGAACAATGCGAAGCCCAGCGTCGGAATCGTGCGAACGTAGGTACACCCAGGGGCACCCCGGTCCACCAGGAACAGGGTATGGCCCTCGCGCCGCTCGGTCCCCTTCATGCGGGCCAGCACCGCGACGTAGTCGGCGCGTTCCGCGTTGCTGGACCAAATCTTGCCGCCGTTGATGACGTAGCCGCCTTCCACCTTCTCGGCAGTAGTCGTTATCCCGGCCACGTCGCCCGCGGCGTCGGGCTCGCTGAACCCGGTAGCCCCGCGCTTCTCCGAGCGTATCGTGGGCATCAGATACTTTTCCCGGATCACATCGGAATCGTGGTACAGGTACTCGTTCACCCGCGGCCCCGTCATGTTCCGGGCCAGGACGCTGCGCCAGGTCTCTTCGGTCACGACGGCCAGCCCGATCTTATCGATGCCTCCGCCGCCCAGCTCCACCGACACGGCCGGCTGCCATAGTCCGGCGGCCTTCACTTTCTCTTCAATGGGACGTAGCGCCTCGTCAGGTAGCTCGACCATCCCCGGGTATTCCCTTTCCAGGGGGATGATCTCGCGATCCACGAATTGGCGCAGGGTCCGTCCTAACATTAAGTGGGCTTCTGAAAGGCCGAAATCCATCAGGTTCCTCCTCGAAGTGATTGAGCAGCTCCATGACGCCGGAGATTGCCGGAGGATAGGAGATGCCCACGCAAAAACGCGGCCCTTAGGCTGGAGGGGATGGAAGCCGTAGCGCCGGGCCGCAAGGGAACCAGAGCCGAAAAAAGTCGGGCGCTACCTCCCCCTCCTGCCAGGGATAAAGGTAATCGCCCATCGTTGCCACGTCAAGGGCCGGTCGATCCCGGTCAGATCGCCAAGTCTCTACGCTCGAAGGTTATCAGGGCTGCGGCCAGCGCCACGAGCGACATTCCGATCAAGACGCCCACATGAAGGAGGTCCAGCCCATTGGTCAGGGGGTCGGAGCCGAGGTAGTAGTAGAAGGGCGACAGCTTCTCTTCCAGCCCGGCCACTATGGGCCCCATGGCGTTGATGAAGTAGGCCGCAATACCGAGGGCGGCCGTCACCCAGATGCTCATGGCCCGCTTGCCGAAGGCGCAACCAACCGCCAGGGCGATCGAGCCGAAGGCCAGCCCCAATAGGGTGGCGCTCAGGGAAGCCTCCGCGACCCGTACGACGCTGATGTCCATGCCCACGGCCCTGGCGCTTACGGCCGTTCCCAGCCATAGGGCCAGGCCCAGCACCGTTATCCCGACGGTCATCGCGATGAACTTCTCTGCCACCACCCGCCAGCGCTTCACCGGGTTGGCAAGCAGCAGGTCCAGGGTCCCCTTTTCCTCTTCGCCGGCGATGGCGCCGCTGCCGACGTTCAGGGCGTATACCAGAAACAGCAGCGGCACCATCAAGATAAACAGTTGGCTGTTGAGAAACCCCACGGGCGATGTGAAATCGGCGACCCCTCCCGCGAACGCTCTCAGGAGCGCCTCGGGCATTTGCTCAGCCAGATCATCGAATTCCGGCGCGTCGCTGATGCTCGGATAGAACAGCACCGTGACCGCGATCAGCGCCACCATGCCGATCACCCACCACGTGAGAGGCCGGCGCAGGTCCCGCACCGTCTTCAATAGAACGCTAGTCAGCAACGTCGTTTTCTCCGCTGTAGTAGGCCAGGAAGACCTCTTCCAGATCAGGCTCGTGGCTGATGATGTCCAGGACCTCATAGCCGGCGGCGGCCTTTACTACCGCGTCCACTGAACCCGTGATCTCGCAACGCACGACCGAATCCTGGACCGTCACGTGGCGGACCCCCGCCAGGCCGGCGAAGGCGTCCTGGGGCACCGGGGCCGCGAAATGGAGTTCCAGCCGCCGCAGGGACCGGGCCTTCAGGGCGCTGACGCTCTCCACGGCTACCAGCCGCCCCTGGCGGATGATGCCCACGCGGTCGCAGACCCGTTCCACCTCAGGCAGGATATGGGAGGAGAGAAATACCGTCCGGCCCTCCGCCCTGACTTCGACGAGTAACCGGTGGAATTCCTGTCGCGTCAGAGGGTCCAGGCGGCTGGTGGGCTCGTCCAGGATCAGCAGCTCCGGCCGGCGCATCAGCGCCTGGATCAGGCCGATCTTGTGCTTGTTGCCGGAGGAGAGGGAGCGGAACGGTACTGACAAGCTCGCATCCAGCCGCTCCGCCAACTCTTCAACGTAGCGCCAGTCCACGCCGCCCCGCAGATGCCCAAGGTAACTAAGCATCTCTTCGCCGGTAAGCCTGTCGTACATTGTCAACTCGCCGGGTAGGTACCCGGTCCGCCGGTGGACCTCGCAGACATCCCGGCGGGCGTCCAGCCCCAACACGTGGATGGAGCCCCCAGTAGGGCGGATGAAGTCCATGGCCAGGCGAATGGTGGTGGACTTGCCGGCTCCGTTCGGACCCAGGAAACCAAAGATCTCGCCTTCTTGAACTTCCAGGTTGAGGCCTTCAATCCCCCGGGACTTGCCGTAATACTTGGTGAGATTGTCGGCTTGGATCACCCCACCCATTACCTTTTCTCCTCGGCGGCTCTCTCGGCGCGAAACGCCGCCGGGGCCGGACGAGGTTCCGGCACTACCCGCCCGGCCTCGCCAGAATGCCTGAATTTCACTGGCCGAGTTGACATAACGTGCCTAGCCTCATCGAGAACGTCTATGAGGCCCCACGGACGGACGGTAATGGATTCTCGCATTGTGCCGTTCTCCCTCCGGCTCCGGCCCGGCTTAGCCGGTGCGGAACGCCGGCAGTACCTCTTCGATGCAACGCTGTAGCTGGCCCTTCAGGTCGGGAGACACGAAGCGGAGCACCGGCGTGGTGCAGCCGGCGTCGATGTACGCCTGAATCTTCTCTATTACCGCCTCGGGTGGGCCATAGGCCAGCCACAGTTCGGCCCGCTCCTGGGAGACCGCGCCGGCCCCGTAGTAGGACGATAGAAAGGTTGTCGCCTCTTTGAACGCCTGCTCCCGGTCCTCATTGATGTTGACCATGAGGTGGAGGCAGGACTCGAACTTGGACGGGTCGCGTCCCCGCTTTTCCGCGTAGTCTTGGATCTTGGCGAAACGGTCGCGGAAGGTCTCCACCGGCGTGGCATCGGTCTGCCAGCCGTCGGCGTGGGTTGCGACGCGGCGCAGAATGCGGTCCACGATGGGCTCGGCGACAATCCCAGGTTTGGGGTTGGCGGCAATCAGGATCGGCATCGGCTGCTGAACGGGCTTGGGAAGCATTTCCACGTCTTTGAACTGGTAGTACCGCCCGTCGTAGCTGACCCGGTCCTCGCCCCAGAGGCGGCGCAGGATCTTGACCCCTTCGACCAGGCGACCGACCCGCTCGGCCGAGACCACCCCCATCGCATCGAGTTCGTTGGCGAACTGGGGGCCGAAGCTTGCCGGGGCGCCGCTGCAGACGGACAGGATAGTGCGGCCGTGGGATAGAACGTCCAGGCTGGCCCATTGCAGCGCGAACAGGATCGGGTGGCGCAGCGGAAAGCTGGCCAGGCAGATTGTGCCCAGCTTGACCCGCTCGGTCCGGGCAGCGATGGCGGATAGGGTTACGATGGCCTCGACCCTGGGTTTCGAGAGCAGGTTGTCTCCAACCCAGATGCCATCGAAAAGACCCGAATCCTCCGCGGTCCGCGCGGCGTCGATAACGTCGTCCATGGTGCCCCAGTCGAAGAGCACAGCCCGGGTCGATAGGCTGACGCCGAATTTCGCCCGCATGTTTTGAGGCATGTCATTCCTCCTGCAAATAGGCCCCGCACGCCGGCCCTGTTCTTTCGCCGGCCCTGTTCTTTCGAAAGAGGGCTAGGGTGAGAGTTGTCCTGGCCCCGATATCTCTTCCTCCGGGGCCTGCATCAGGCATGTCGAGGCAAGGCCTGGTCGTGGAGAGCGACGACTAAATCCCCCTAATCCCCCTTTAGTAAAGGGGGATTTCGTCCGCTATCGACGCTCTGGATTGAGTCTAGCTGTCGATGCGACGATCAATTGCTCCCTGGTAACGTGATTGCCTTGGTGACGGCATACCCCCCGTAGGCGCCCCAACCGGCGGAGAAGCCGACCCACCACTGGGACTCGCCGCCCACCACGGCGACATGGATGTCATCCGGCGTCTCCACCATCGGGAGTATGGCGTCGTCGGGGAGGTTAAATGGGTTCGGCGGGTCGTCAACCGCGTGACCCCAATAGTGCTGGTCTCCGACCTGCCCGACCAGGATGCCGCTCTGCTTCAGCCACCCCACGTTGTACCCGGCGTTCTTCCAGAGCCACTCCTTCAGGGCTTCCTTGGAGTAGCCGCCCCGGTCCAGCTCTTGGGCCACCTTACCGCTGAAGGAAATGAGACACTGCCCCGCCGAGTGGAACATGTTGATGGCCACCGTGGGCAGGGAGCAAGCAAGCACCTTCAGAATGCGCTCCGCCTTGCCCGGCGCGAACAGGGGGTTTGGTGACTGGCAGGCGAAGACCGTCACCGCGTTCTGGTCCCGGTCCATGCCGGCCCGCTCTTCGTGCAGCAGGGTCCAGGGGCTGGATTCTTCGTTCTCCGCCACGCAGAAGGAGAACTTGGCGGGGCTGCCCAGGGTGGACATGTCGGTGACGCCGGGGATACCGCCGCCGATGTTCCAAAGCACCAGCCGGACCGCCCGGCCGATGGCGGCGTTGGCGCGGGACCCGCCCCCGAAGGCCCCCTCCCGGACGTTGAAGCCCAGGTCCCGGGCGATGGGGCCGTTGACGATAACCAGGGGGGAGCAGGGGTTGGTGGTCGACTGGACGCCGTGGAGGTTGAACTCCGGCTCCAGCATTGCCTCGATGGCCGCGATGACCACCGGCACCATTTGGGGGGTGCATCCGGCCATGACGCAGTTGATGGCCACCTGCTCGATGGTGGCCACCCCCTTTTGGGGCTCGATGACGCCGAGGGATTCCTGGGGGTCGCGGCCCAGGTAGTCGATGACGGCGCCGACCCGGTCCTCCGTGGGCGGGCAGAGGGGCAGGCCGTCGGTCCAGCCCTGGCTCAGGGCCAGCTCGAAGAACTCCCAGTAGTCGGCGATGTCCGCGGCGGGCGAAGAGTAACGGCCAGCCATCGTAGTTTGTCTCCTGAAGCAGATGGGGCGAGCTTCCCAGCTTTTCTAGGCGAAGGGAGCCGGTCGGGACGGGCGCCGGGCCCGGCAGAAGTAGCGTAGGGGGCGTGGTCAGCCCTGTCAAGTGGCGTTAGGGAGTGACGCAGGGCCTTCTAATTGTCACCCGGAGCGCCGGCGAAAGGTAGCGGCGCACCACGTCTGAGATGCCTCGCTTCGCCTAGCGTGACAGTTTGGTTCGTGGCCCGTGTACAATACTCGGGAAGCGGCTCGGGCCAGCCGGTTTCGGGCGGGTTTCAGAATTAATAGGCCCGCTCCGGAGCCTCTCGCCCGGTCGAGGACCGGGCCTATGCAACCGCAAGCGGAGGTCGGACATGCAGTTCGGATTCGTGCCACGTCGTTTGATGGGAAATCCCGGAGACGTGGACCCTTCCCGCCCCTTCGATGAATGGATCAAAATCCTCCGATCATTGTCCCCAGCCAAGCCCACCGGTCGGCCGAGCGCGCCGGCCGCATTGCCGACGGCATCTGCATCGCCCCGCGGTGGGCCACACCGAGGTGGCGGCGCTGGCCAAGACCTTCAGGGAGGCGTACGCGGCGGTCCATCACGAGCAGCCCACCTACGTGAACGCCAGGCGCGACTTTATATTGGGTCCGGACCCGAGGGAAGCCTCGGTTCAGGCGGGACGCAACGAGCCGTACTTTCAATTCGGTCCCGGCCACCGGTACATAATTGGCGGGCTGCAAGAGTCGACGACGGTCGATCTGCACCTGGCCAAAGTGGAAGATGACGCCACGGGCTTCGCTTTTTGCGGCGCCTACCAGGACATGGCCGAGCAGTTTGCCAAAGTGCAGGATGAGGCAGGGTTGACCCACGCGACTTGCTCTTTCTACAACCTGCCCGGCAGCTTCCCGGCGCGGCTGGAGTTCCTCCAAGGCTTTGGAGAAGAGGTGATTCAGAAGCTTCGCCAGTCCTGACCGGATCGGAGCCGGTCCGGTTCCCTGCCGTTCTAAAAGTGATGCCAGGTGGACGCCGAGACAGCGGCCGGCCGCTAGGGTGTACATTATCTACGGCGCCAAGCTGAAGGGACGCAGCGGGGCGCCAGAGACGCGCCGGGCGTGGACGCGATCATTGACGGGAGACTTAATCCGCGGGGTTCCCACGGGCGAAACCGGTTGGTATCCTTCATAGGGAAATCTCCGGCATCCCAACCGCGCAACGGGTTCGCGGCCGGGGCGCCCAAGATGCCTGGCAATTGAAGACTGGGTCCCCAACTGACACTGGAGGTTACGACTATCACAAGCGGCAGCGGTCCCACCTCGAAGCTATGTCGCTGGGTGTGTTCCACCCGGCACCAGGACCTGCCCGCCGAGGTGCGGGAAGAGACGTTGACCCTCCTGTACGATCAGGTGGGCTGCATGATCGCCAGCGCCACCCTGCCATCGTGCCAACCCGTGGTGGACCTGGTGGTCAAACTGGGCGGCCCCGAGGAATGCACGATCGTGGGTCACCCGGTGCGGACCTCGGTGTTGAACGCCGCCCTGGCCAACGGCGCCATCGGACACGGCGACGAGGTGGACCCCACGGGCCAACGGGGCACCGGGCACTACGCCGCCACCACGGTGCCGACGGCCCTCAGCGTCGGGCAGTACGTGGGGGCATCGGGTGAGGAGTTTGTCCGGGCCCTGGCCCTGGGGTCTGAGGTGGCCGCCCGTTGTCAGAGCGTCCTGGCGCACTACGGAACGAGAGAGCAGTTTGTCGCCAGTGTGGGCGGCACTCTCGGCGCCGCGGTTGTCGCAGGGCTGTTGCTCGGGCTGGACGCCGACGGCATGGAGCACGCCTTGGGGTTGGCCGCCTCCGGAGCCTGCGGTATTTCCTGCCATCATCTTGAGGAGTTGCACCAGATCAAGTCGCTGAACCACGGCCGGGCCGCGCAAGCGGGTGTCCTCTCCGCGCTGTTGGCCCAGCAGGGCTTCCACGGCCCGCCAGAAGTCCTGACCGTGGAAAACGGGTTCTTCGACGCTTTCCTGGGGCTGCCGTGGGCCGGCAACGATGTGGCCCAGGGGCTGGGAGAGGAGTACCTGATGCGGCAGATCGCCTACAAGCGTCACCCGGTGGGCGGCCCCGACCAGACTCCGGTGTACGCCCTCCTGGAGTTGATGAAGGCCCACAACCTGGGCGCCGATGACATCATGGAAATCCAGGTATCGGTATCCCGTCACGCCTTCCATATCGTCATGACCAACCAACACCCATCCGTGCACATGGAGACGGTCCTCTCTCTGGCCGCGGTGTACGGAGAGGTAGCTTTCAAGCACATACACGACCCCATCTATCGCCAGGACCCTCGGTTCAAGGCCTTCCGGGAGAGGGCCCGCATCCTTATCATCCCCCGCCCGCAACCGGCCACCTTCGGAGACCGGTTGGAGATGGGTATCACGGTGCGGACCCAAGCCGGGGAGACGCTGCGGCAAGACCTCCGCTACCCCCTGATGACCGCTGAAGAGATACAACAGAAGTTCCGAGGCCTGGTGGGAATGCGGCTCGGCGGCGACCAGGTCTCCGCCCTGGAGCGGAAACTGAAAGAGGTCGAGACGGTCGCCGACGTTGCCCCGCTAATCAACGATCTCCAAATTGGCTACTGACTGCCCGGTCAATGCATTGGTGACCCTCGCCAGAGCAACCCCAGGAGAGGTTTCTTGAAGGGGTCTGGGGGAACTTCTTTTGGAAAAGAAGTTCCCCCAGATAAAGACCGTCCCAGCATCTGACACCGGAGGATAAAATGGACAAGATCACCGAATACCTGAGTTCCTACGCAGCATCCCTGAAGTTCTCCGATCTACCCCCGCATGTCGTCGAGAAGACGAAGCGGGTTATGCTGGACACCCTCGGGTGTGCCCTGGGGGGCTACACCAGCGAGCCCAGCAAGATCGCCCGGTCGATGGCGGAGGTCACCTGCGCTCGTCCGGCCACCGTCATCGGCAGCGGGCAGAAGACCACCCCCGACCTGGCTACCTTCGCCAACGGGGTGATGATCCGCTACCTGGACTTCAACGACATCGTCCTCTCCAAGCGCGGCGCCGGCCACCACAGCGACGATATCGCCGCCGTTCTGTCTCCTGTCGAGGTGGTCCACGGAAGCGGCCGGGACGCGATCACCGCTACGGTCCTCGCCTACGAGGTCAACTGCGCTTTTACCGAGCAGATCGACATTCGGGCCGGGGGTTGGGACGCTTCGGTATTCGGTGTGATCGCCTGTGGGGTGGCGGCGGCCAAGGGCTTTGGCCTGAGCAAGGATGAGATTGCCCATACCGTCAACCTGAGCGTGGTGCCCAATATGGGCCTCTTCCAGGCCCGCATCGGCGCGGTCTCCCATTGGAAGGGAGTGGCCATGGCCAACGCCGCCCGCAACGGGGTCTTCGCCGCCCTCCTCGCCGCCAAGGGGATGACCGGGCCGGACCCCATATTCGAAGGCCCCGGCGGGCTCTTCAACGCAGCCACCGGTCCCTTCGGTCTGGACCCGTTCGGCGGCGACGGCCGGCCCTTCGCAATCCTGGGGGCCACACTCAAGCACTTTCCACTGGGCTCCGTGGCCCAGACGGCGGTGGAGGCGGCCATCAGAATACGTCCGAAGCTGGCGAGTCTCGATGACATCCAGGAGATCCACGTCGAGACTTCCGGCCCGATCATGTCCGGAGACCCGGAAAAGTGGGACCCTCAGACGCGAGAGGCGGCCGACCACAGCATGCCGTACAGCGTGGTGGCGGCCCTACGTTACGGTCCGGTTCAGGTCCACCACTACCTCCCCGAGTACTTCCGAGACCCCAAGAACCTGGAGTTGATGCAGAAGGTCACGGTGGAGGTGACGGAGGAGGGACGCCGCTCTCGGCCGGACGGAAGCCTGAATGTGGTGGAGGTGGTCACCAAATCAGGGGAGCGCTACAAAGAGCGGGAGGCCTACCACCGGGGGCACCCCAAGAACCCCATGACCGACGAGGAGATGGAAGCGAAGTTCCGGTCCATGGCCCGGGTGCTGCTCAGCGAGCGGCAGGTTCAGCTGGTGTTGGAACGGCTGTGGAACTTGGAGCAGGTCGATGACCTCGGAGATGTGTTGGAGCTTCTCGCGGTGTAGCGGGTGGTTCGACAGGCTCACCACGAACGGGTGAAATCCGTTCGCCCTGAGCCTGTCGAAGGGCTCAACCTCAAACCTGGCTGCTTCTCCGATGGGCCGCTTGTCGCGCCGGTCACAATAGGGCAATCCCCTGCTTGAACCGCGACTCCATGGCTTTCCCGATCTTCAGCCGGGCAATGGATTGGGTCCCGCCGGCGTGGTGCAGCATCACCATCGCATCCCGCACGTACTTCTCCATGGGCAGGTCCCGCATTACGCCCACGCCCCCGAACAGTTCCATGGCCGATAGGGTGATCTTCAGACTCGCGTCGGCGCAGAAGGCCTTGCAGGCACTGGCCAAAACCCCGTCTGGTTCCTTGTAAGAGGAGGTCCAAGCCGTCCGCCATACCAGGGTCCTCGCTGCCTGAAGGGTGATGTAGAGGTCCGCCAGGATAGTTTGCACCGCCTGGTGCTGGATAATGAACTTGCCGCCCTGGAACCGATCGTTGGCGAATTTCACGGCGGCGTCGAACGCGGCCCGCGCGACGGCCATTGTATGGGCTGAAAGCTCAACATTACTTGTGGTGCTCATATAGGTCTCCGCGGAGGCGCCTCCCGCCTTCCCGCCGAGCAGGTCTTCCGCCGGGATTTTCACGTTCTCGAAGATCAGTTCGGCCTGGGGATAGGCCCTGAAGCCAACCTTGTCGTGGGTGCGGCCGATGCTGAACCCCGGCGTGTCGCGGGGCACGATGAAGTGGCTCAGTCCCAGGGACTGGTTCACCGTGGGGTCCGTCCGGGCCTTGATGATATACAGCTTGGCCACCGGGCCATGGGCGATCAGGTGCTTCATGCCGTTCAGGACGTAGTGGTCCCCCTTTCGCTCCGCGCGGAGCATGATGCCCTGGCCCGGCGGAGGATCGTAGTAGCCCACGTTATCTGAGCCCGAATTGGGCTCGGTGTTGGCTTGGGCCAGGACGAAGGTGTCGTCCTCCACGAATTGGGGAATGTACCGCTTCTTCTGGTCCTCGGTGCCTCCCAGGTAGAGATGCCGCGAGGCCTTCCAGCATTGGCTGAAGATCTTGCAGCAGCTCATGTCGGCGTAGGCCAGTTCGTCGATCATCACCACCTGGGTGAGGAGGTTGGCCCCCACGCCCCCCCACTCGGGAGGCAACGCCATGGTGCGAAAACCCAGCTTGGACCCCTTCTTTACCATGTCCCAGGGAAAGCTCTCCCGGACATCCATCCGGTCCAGTTCCACGGCAATGGGGCGGATCTCATTCTCAGCGAAGTCGTGGGCCAGGCTTTGCAATGCCTTTTGTTCCTCGGTCAGCTCGAAATCCAACACCTTTCGCCTCCCAATGATGACGTGCTCGGGAAACCGTTGCCGGGCTTCAGCCGGCCATTCGCCGAAGCTCGCGGCGGATGAAGTTCCCCACCTGGGTGGTGGAGAGATTGCCCCCGAGATCGGGCGTGGTGTAGCCGGTCTTCACGGCCTCCGCCACGGCCGACTCGACCATCATGGCCGCTTCCGCGTGCCCGGCGTGCTCCAGGAGCATACTCCCGGCGAGGATGGCGGCCATGGGATTGGCCACCTTCTTTCCAATGATGTCGGGCCCGGTGCCGTGAATCGGCTCGAAGTAGCAGAAATGACGGTTGGGGTTGAAGCAGCCCGTGGGGGACAGGCCCCGGCCACCCTGGATGGCCCCGGCGATGTCGCTAAGAATGTCCCCCGCCCGGTTCTCAGCCACGATGACCTGGAGCTGTTCCGGCGAGATCAACATCGCGTAGGCCAGGGTGTCTACGTGGGTATGGTGCTGCTCGATCTTCGGGTACCCCTCCCCCACCTCCTGGAACGTCCGGCCCCACAGGCCGTTCGGCAGCCCCTTCTCGGCCATGTCAATGCGGCTGTGGCCGTGCTGATGGGCGTAGTCGAAGGCGTATTCGATGATGCGGCGCACCCCTTTGGCCGTGTTGATCTCCGGCCGGATCTCCACCTCGTCGGGTGTGCCAACCTTGAGGGTGCCGGCACTGCCCGACTCATAGCCTTCGGTGTTCTCCCGGAAGACCACGAAGTCGATATCCTGTTCCGTCTTTCCTTTCAGGGGAGTCAGGCTGGCGTCCAGGAGCCGGCAGGGCCGCAGGTTGGCGTATAGGTCGAGGCGCCGGCGCAGCCCCCGCAAGACCGGGCTGGCCACTTGATCCGGAGGGACCCGGGGGTCGGTGCCTGCGGCGCCGAACAGGGCGGTGTCGAAGCGATCGGGCAGGCCGTCGATGATCTGGTCGATGTCGTCGGGGATGGCTTGGCCGGTCTTCAGGTACCGTTCGGCGCCGAAATCGAAGAACTCGAACTCAAGCCCAAGGTGGAAGAGTCTGTCGACGGCCTTGAGGACCTTCACCGCTTCCGGGACCACCTCGTTCCCGATACCGTCGCCGGGGATCACGGCAATCCTGGTCATCGTTTGCCACCTCGCTTCGGTGCGCTGGGCGCTCTTGTAGCCCTCTGTATATTCTTTGGCGGCGGCCCAGTCAAGCTCCGATGCCCTCACCCTCGGTCCCTCTCCCGCGGGAGAGGGATGCCCTGGCGCAGCCTGGGCTGGGTGAGGGTGGTGGCCGGCAAGCTCCGGTCACTGAGAAGTTGATCTTGACACTCTGACTGAGGTGGCGGTAACCTGAGCGCGCCAGGCATCGCCACCCGTAGCCTGATCAGCATCCATTAGTGAAGGAGACCCAACATGCCCGGAGATTTTGAAGTTTTGAACCCGGTGGCCCAGCTGGCCTCGGAGCTGGGTGTGCCGCCGCCCGCTCCACAGCGGCCGCGCACCCTCGAAGGCGCCCGGGTGGGCCTGTACTGGAACCGCAAGCCGGGAGGCAACTACGCCCTGGAACGGGTGGAGCAGCGGCTCAAAGAGCGTTTTCCCGGCATGGTGACCAACTTCTTTCACGGCCGAAGGCCGATCTCCGCGGACCTCATGAACGACATCAAAGAGTCCTGCGACGTTGTGGTGGGCGCCACTGCGGATTGAGGCTCCTGCACGTCGTACCTTGTGCACGACATGATTGAGATGGAGCAAGCCGGCCTCCCCACCGTGGCCGTCACCGCCCGGGGTTTTGAGTCCGACTTCAAGGCTTCCGCCCGCGTATTCGGGTTCCCCCAGCTTCCCTTCGTGGTGATTCCGTACACCATGACCAGCCGCAGCCGCGAAGAAGCGGCCACCGATCTGGACGGAGTGTTCGACGAGTTGGCCCGGATCCTGGTCACCGAGCCTCCCCCTCCGGCCCGCACCAAGAAGGGCACAGTGGTCGCGGCGGCGCTGGAGCGGTTCAGCGGCGCCGACCGCCATGAAGGCTGGGAGAAGTTCAACGCCGACTTCTTGGACCGGGAGCTGGGCGATGGCTTTCCACTCATCGCTCCCACACCGGGGTTGGTGGATGCCTTCCTGAAGTCGGTCAAACGAGACCCGTTGGAGGTGCTGGGGCATCTGGCGCCCGGCGACGGCGCCGCCACCGTGGAGAAGGTGGCGATCAACGCCGCCATGGCCGGATGCAAGCCGGAGCACCTCCCCATTCTGATCGCCGCCGTCGAGGCGATTACCCAAACGCCTCAGAACATCTTCCCATCCCGCACCATCGCCATCTCCACGGGGCCCCACGCGATGATGCTGCTGCTCAACGGGCCCATCATCAAACAGCTCGGCATCAACTCGGGCCGCTGCACCCTGGGTCCGGGCAAGCTCGGCCAGGTCAACACCGCGCTGGGAAGGGCGCTGCGGCTCATTCTGATGAACGTGGGCCACTGCTATCCGGGCAGCGGAGACATGGACACCATCGGCAGCCCGCTGAAGTACAGCATGTGCGTCGCGGAGAACGAGGACCAGAACCCCTGGGAGCCCTTCCACGTGGAAAAGGGCTTCGAGAGGGAGCAGAGCACCGTCACCGTCTTCGGCACTATCGACGTCATCCACAACTCCAACTACAAGCGGGAATCCGACCAGCTCCTCATGGCCTGGGCGGCCCGGGTCTCATCGTCCGGCGCCTACCCGCCGCTGATCCCCAGCCGGTCGGAGTTTGACGATTCCCACTTCACCATGCTGATGTGCCCTGACCATGCTCGGGTCCTGGCCCAGGACGGCCACACCAAGGCGTCCATCCGGGAGTACATCTCCCAGAACGCCAAGAGCCCGCTCAAGTACGTGCTGGCCAGCACGCTGGTGTCCCTGGACTCGTTGTCCGCGGATCTCCAGTGGATCCTGCAGCTCGACCCCGACACTCTGGTGTCCACCGCGCCGGACCCGGAAACCGTCAATCTGCTGGTGGTCGGCGGACCGACCGGGAAGAGTGATCTGGTACGGAACATTGGGGCGCCCACCATCACCAAAGAGATCTGCGGCACCGCCTAATCAACGGGCGGCGGAACGGCGGGAAACGAGGCCGCCGGCCCGCTGCCCGGGCGCCAATTCGGTTCTTGACACCCAGAACTGCGTGGCGGTAATCTAGCCACGGCAGGCAACGCCGCCCGTGGGAACTGTACGGCCTCTTGAACGGTCAATGGCGAGTTGATGATCGGAAGTGGTTACCGGGCCTTGAACAAGTTGCAATTCCCGGCGACGAGGGAGTGCCCCTCAGTCCCCCTTTGGTAAAGGGGGATACAGGGGGATTTGGCGCATCGATCGAGCACGTCCGCCTACTCAAAGGCCATTGCTTGGAAAAGGATGGGACCCTGACGGCCGAGGCCGATTCTGAAAAACTTTCCCAGACAGAAGGAAGGAGACCTGATATGGCAGCAGATTTGGAAATTCTGGACCCGGTGGCGCAGCTAGCCTCGGATCTTGGCGTGCCCCCGCCCGTACCGGACCGGCCGAAGTCTCTGCAAGGGCTCCGCTTGGGCCTGTACTGGAACCGTAAACCGGGGGGCAATTACGCCCTGGAGCGGGTGGCGGAGCGGCTCAAGGAGCGGTTCCCCGGCATGGAGACCCATTTCTACAACGCCCGGAGGCCCATCCCCGAGGATATGATCCGCGACATCGGCGCCGAGTGTGACGTGGTGGTCGGCGCCTCCGCCGATTGAGGGTCCTGCACGTCGTACCTTGCGCACGACATGGCTGAACTGGAGAAGACCGGACTTCCCACCGTGTCCATCGCCGCCCGAGGCTTCGAGGCAGATTTTCAAACCTCGGCCCGGGTGTTTGGAGTCCCCCAGCTTCCTTTCATCGTTATCCCCTACACGCTGACCAGCCGCAGCCGCGAGGAGACGGAAGGGGACCTGGATGCGGTTTTCGACGGCATTGCAACCGCGCTGGTCACCGACCCGCCCAAGCCGCCCCCGGCAAAAAAGGCCAACGTTCTGCCCGCCGACCTGGAGCAGTTCGCCGGTATCGACCGCCTGGAGGGCTGGGAGAAGTTCAACCGGGATTTCATGGACCGGGGCCTGGGCGACGGGTTTCCCCTCGTCGCTCCCACGCCGCAACTTGTGGAGGCCTTCCTGAAGAACGTCACCCAAGACCCGCTTGAGGTCGTGGGTTATCTGGCGCCCGGTGAAGGCGCCGCTACCGTGGAGAAGGTGGCCATCAACGCGGCGATGGCCGGCTGCGAGCCGGAGCACCTTCCCGTTCTGATCGCCGCGGTGGAGGCCGTCACCCAGACGCCCCAGAACATCTTCCCGACCCGCACCATCGCCATGTCCACGGGTCCCCACGCCATGATGATGCTGGTCAACGGGCCTGTCGTCCAACAGCTGGGCATCAACAGCGGCCGCTGCACCCTGGGTCCGGGCAAGCCCGGCCGGGTCAACACCGCGCTGGGGAGGGCCCTGCGTCTCATCCTGATGAACGTGGGGCATTGTTACGCGGGCAGCGGAGACATGGATACCATCGGCAGCCCGCTGAAGTACAGCATGTGCCTGGCGGAGAACGAGGGAGAGAGCCCCTGGGAGCCTTTCCACGTGGAGCGAGGCTTTCAGAAGGAACAGAGCACCGTTACCGTGTTCGGTACCCTGGATATCCTCCACAACGCCAACTACCAGCGCGATACCAGCCAGCTCCTTCTGGCCTGGGCGGCGCGGGCCTCCGCGGCCGGCGCCTACCCGCCGGTAATTCCCAGCCGGGTCGAGCGGGACGAGAACCACCTGACGATGCTGATGTGCCCGGACCATGCCCGGAACCTGGCCCAGGACGGCCACAGCAAGGCGTCAATCCGGGAGTATATCGCAGAGAACTCCAAGAGTCCGATCAAGTACGTGCTGGCCACCGGCCGGACCTCTCTGGACTCGTTACCCAATGACCATCGGTGGATCCTGAACCTTGACCCGGAAACCCTGGTATCGACCTACCCGCAACCCCACCTTGTCCACCTCCTGGTGGTGGGTGGACCCACCGGGAAGAGCGATATGGTCCGCAATATCGGAGCGCCCACCGACACCAGGGAGATCTGCAACATAGCCTGACCTCGGCGGTTCGAACCCAAGCCACCCGCCGGCGGCGAACGGCGTGGAAGGGCGATCCGGCAGGCAAACCGTTGTGGTGCGCCATCATCATTCGTGATGATAGCCGGCACTTGGTATCACTGTCGCGCGCCTGCCGGGCGGGTGCCGGCGCTTGCCTGACGGTGGCGCATCGACTATGATAGCAGGGGTCTGGCCGTGCCGGTATCCGTGGCTGTGAGTGCGGCCATTGGCTTGAGGACGGACAACGATTAGAGAGGATTTGGCGCGGCTCCCTCACCCTGCCGGTCCGGATGCGTACTAGCGATTAGGGTGGACAGGAGGAACACCATGGCATTGAAGAACTGGAGTTCCGAGCTAATTGACGCTGACGACCTGTCCGCCGCCATGGACATCTTCTGGGAAAAAGGCTGGACCGACGGGCTGCCGGTGGTGCCGCCCACGGAGCAGCGGGTGGCGGAGTTCTTGGACTACGTGGGAATGGAGCCCGATGAGGTGGTGTGCCGCATCGCGGACCGAAACCGGGTCATCACCGCCGAGAAGGTCGCGATCAACTCCGTCATGGCCGGGTGCCTGCCCGAATACTTTCCGGTGGTGCTCGCCGCGGTCGAATGCCTGGGGACCGACGAGTTCAAGATCAACCACATCGCCAGCACCGGCAGCTTGTGGATAATGATGGTGGTCAACGGCCCCATCGTGAAACAGATCGGTCTGAATTCTGGAATGTACTGTTTTGGCGCCGGGACCAGGGCCAACACCACTATTTCCAGAGCCGTAAGCCTGCTGCTGGCCAACTGCGCCGAGGCCAAGATGGGCGGAATTCAGCGGGGAGAGTGGGGGTATTCCGGGAGGTTCAACTGCTGTGTGGGTGAGAACGAGGATGTGGGGTGGGGACCGACCATGGCCGAGATGCAGGGATTTGACTCGTCGACGAGTACCGTGACGATCAAGGAAGTGGTGGAGGGGCGCACTCAGATAAGGTGCAACTTCACCACCGCCGACGGGCTGCTGAAGACCATGGCGGGCTTTTGGCCCCACGTGGGGGGCAAGGACCTCCTCTTCCTTCCTCCCCAATATGTAGATGTATTCAAGAAGGCCGGGGTGAGCCGCGAGGACGTCCGCCACTACCTCCGGGAGAACATCTGCCATTCGGTAGCGGAACTCAAGCGCCGCGGAGCTTACCACGACCTGGACAGCGGGGAGCTTAGCGGTGTCATGCCTGAGGTGAAGCCGGGAGACGAGAACAAACTAGTGTACCCGTTCAGCGGGAAGGGCAAGGACGCCCAACAGCTCGGCGGTCTGGGGCCCCAGGAGGCGGTGAGTGTACGCCAGCCGGACATCATCCCAATCGTGGCAGGCGGCGACGCTGGCCTGATGGTGTACGTGGTGCCGGGCACCGATGATTGGCCGTTCATCACCAGGGAGATAAGGACACGGTAAGCGCCCCGGTCGTTGGACTGGGGCGTTGTACGTGCGTGTTGTACGTGCGTGTTGGAAAGACAGCGAGACCCGGGCCAGCGCGGGTCCGTTTTGGGCACCGGCAGATTCGAGCCAGAATCTTTAAGCTGAAGGAGGGTGTGATGGGAGTGCGATTTCTGAACCCGAGCTTGGAAGGCGACATGGGGTTTCAGGAGGCTGCCAGAGTAGCGACCCTCAACGGGAAGGTCCTTGGCATCTTGTACAACGGCCGGGCCGGGGGAGAGGTAGTGCTCAAGGAACTGTTGAACATGCTGGAAGCGAAGTACAGCCTCGAAGGGGTTGTATTCCGGACCAAACCCCACGCCTGGGTCTCCGCTCCGGAAGAGATATTCGAGGAAATGGCCAAGTCTGTGGGGGTCGCAATCACCGGGGTGGGTGATTGAGGGTCCTGCACGTCGGGCAGTGTGCTCGACGCGATTACTCTTGAGCGGCGCGGGGTTCCCAGCGCGGTCGTCGCCACCGAGAAGCTGGCCAGGACCACCGGCCGGGCAATGGCCCGAGCGCAGAGGGCGCCGGACTTCCCCATCGCCACCGTCGAGTTCCATACCGGGCTGATGACCAACCTGGACTCCATGGACGATGCGATACGAATGGCCAAGGAGGCCTTCCCGCAGGTAGAGAAAATCCTGGTAGAGTAATCGGTTGACGCCGGCACTATTTCGCATGCCGGGCCGGCGCCGATCTTGGAAGGTTGCGGCAGCGGGAACGTGATGCCCCGGTGACGCTGGTCCGAGCGGGCCACCGTAGCGGCCTGCCCGGCCCGCTTCTGGCGTCGCGGACGGCGCGTCCCAGGGTACGGTACCGCCCCAGACCACTTTAGAAAACTGAAAGGAGTTTCCGAGCATGGCCACTCGCGTAGCAGCTATTGGCGTCAACCATTGGCACTCGCTGTATGACGCCTCCTACCTTGTCCACCTGTCCAAGATGGACGATATTCAGATCGTCGCTCTCCAAGACGATGATCAGGGGATCGTGGACCACCGGGTGAAGGAGCTTGGCGGCAACATCGCTACCTACACCGACTACCGGAAGATGGTGTCCGAGGTCAAACCCGATTATGTATTGGCTCTGGGCCGTCACGATATGATGGCCGAGGTGGCGCTCTTTCTGCTGGATAGCCGCATCCCGTTCACCATGGAAAAACCAATGAGCCACAGCGCGCGGCAGTTACGTGGCGTGTTGGAGAAGGTGGAGGCGGCCAACGGATTCGCATCGGTGCCGCTGAACTTCCGGTACCAGCCCTTTCTCGGGAAAGCCAAGGAGTTGATCACGGCGGACACCTACGGCCCGTTGACCCACTTCTACATGCGGATCAACCGGCCGAGTTCGTCACGGTATTCTCCCTGGGGTGCGCCGTGGATGCTCGACCCGAAGATCGCCAACGGCGGGTGCCTGCGCAACCTCGGCGCCCACGGCCTGGACGCCTTCGCGAATCTCACCGGTGAAGGCGAGGACATTGAAGTCACCGGCGCTCAACTCAGTTGGGCCGGCCGGGCGATGAAGATAGAAGACTACGCGTCGGTCTTGATCCGGTCCAAGAGCGGTGTGCTGGGTACTATCGAGGCCGGAAACGGGTATCCCAGGGACGGGACCGATGGCGAGTGGAAAGCGGCTTTCCGGGATGCCATCCTCACCTTCAAAGATAACGTGCTCAAGCTGAACACCGGCGACGGAGAAGAGATTTTGCCGTCGGAGATGGCCGATGCTCCGGCAGCCCTCGCGTTGCGCGATGCCATCAGCTGCGCGGCAGCGGGCCGGCCGGCGCCCATCAGCATGCGCGACTGCTACTATGCCGTGCGCCTCATCGATATGGGCTACATCGCGGCCGGCAACCCCTACGGAACGGCGGCAGTCTAGCGCGCACCTTCCGCCGCCCGTAAAATTACGCTTTCGAAGCAGGAGGTCAATTCATGTCAACTAGAGAGACAATCCGCGAACCGGCGAAAGATATTCCAGTTTTTCGCCGTTGCAACGTTTTGGTGGTCGGAGGCGGCCCCGCCGGCAGCGCCGCTGCGGTTTCCGCGGCAAAACTGGGCGCCGACACCATCCTGGTCGAGCGATACGGCCACTTAGGTGGAATGTCCACCGGGGGCTTTGTCAGCTACATCGTGCCGATGACCGACTGGACCGGCCGCCAGGTAATTGCCGGCTTCGCCAACGAGATCTTCGACCGGCTGCCAAAGAGCGCGGTGGTTGGGCCGCCCGATGAGCTATGGGGTTCAAGAGACCCGGATTTAGTCCGGTACTGGGGCGACCGCCACAACGCCAAACACGGCATAATCACCTGGTCGCCCACCGTGGACCCCGAGATGCTCAAGATCGTGTCCAACGACATGGTACTGGAGCAGGGCGTAAAGCTGCTGCTTCACTCCTGGGCAGTGGCCCCGATTCAGGAGGGGAACGACATCAAGGGAATCGTCTTCGAGAGCAAGTCGGGACGCCAGGCCATCCTCGCCGATGTGGTGGTTGACGCCACGGGCGACGGCGATATCTTTCACATGGCCGGCTCTCCCTGGGAGTCGGATATTCAGGACGACGACATCCATCATACGATCAACGTGGCGTTCCACTTGGGCGGAGTCGACATGGAGAAATTCTATGCGTTCCGCGGCGATCAGCCGGAAGAATTCCGGTCGATGATGGCCAAGATGAAGGCGGCCGGTATTGCCGCCGACGCCACGCCCCACGCGTTGCCGCGCAACGACACGGTCCTGTTCATGGGGCCAAGACTGAAGGGGTACAGCGCCATCGACGTGGAAGACCTGACTCAGGTAGAGATCCAGTCACGCAAGGACATGTTGCAGGTGCTGGAGTTCTACAGGGGTAACGCACCCGGCTTCGATGGTGCTTGGCTCATGGTCTCAGCGCCACAGATGGGCACCCGGCACAGCCGCAGGCTGACGGGCATGAAGACAGTAACCCGGGAAATGTGGACCAGTGGTACCCTGCACGAGGACGAGATCGCCATCTCGCCGCCGCCCAATACCCGCAACCCCAATGTGTCCATTCCTCTGGGGTGTCTGATCCCTCCGAGCTTGAACAACATCCTGGCCGCCGGTAGGAACCTCTCCTGCGACCCCACGACGCACACCTTCCTGCGGCTGGTTCCCCAGTGCTGGACCATGGGTCAAGCCGCCGGCGTGGCCGCGGCGGTAGCCGTGAATTCAGGCGTGCCGGTGCGCGACGTTGATGTGAAGCAGGTGAAGGGGGAGCTGGTAAAGCAGGGCGTGGTCTTGCACGGTGAGGCGGGAGGCCCGAAGAGCCCAAACCAGCCCCTGGAATAGCAGCCCTGTCCGGGAAGCACGAGACAGCGCACCCCGGTAGAACACGGGGACTCGAGTTCCAGACGTAGGGGCACAGCATGCTGTGCCCCTACCCTGTGTAATTAACCAAGGTCCGGATGCCCTACCCTTAGCGGTGCCTTTACATCGAAATACAGCTCACGATCAAGATTGGTGGACGGTTTGAGGAGCCTGCGTGGCTGGAACGAGAACTGACCCGCAATGGGTCCGGTACCAGCGGAATTCAATTAAACCGATGGGCGCTACCGAGCATCTCATCGAGACGGGGGTCCTGTCCCTGATCGTGCCCCTACCCTGCCCGCCCCGGACCATGACACGGGGGTCCTGTCCCTGATCGTGCTCCTACACCCGCCTGCCCTGGACCATGACACGGGGGTCCTGTCCCTGATCGTGCTCCTACACCCGCCTGCCCTGGACCATGACACGTAGGGGCACAGCGTGCTGTGCCCCTACACCTGTGTAATTAACCAAGGTCCGGATGCCCTACCCCTGGCGGTGCCTTTACGTCGAAATGCAGCTCACGATCAAGTTGGGTGGACGGTTTGAAGGGCCTGCGTGGCTGGAACGGGAACTGGCCCGCGATGGGTCCGGTACCACCGGAATTCAATTAAATCGATGGGCGCTACCGAGCATCTCATCTTATGAAGACGCAACACAGAGGGGCGTTAACCGGGACCGGGTGCCCGGCGCCAGAACCTTCTGGCTGTCCGGAAGCCCGGCCCGCTCTCCCGTTGGCAGAGCTGAAACCACGGGAATTTCAACAATAGAGGGGAAACCATGGCGAAAGAGGCGGCAAACGGAGACATGGCGGCGCCGGCAAAAGAGGCCGGCGGTAAGCCGCGAAGGAACCTCCTGTGGTTCGGCGCCATTGCCGGAACAATCCTGGTGGGGTGTGCTGCTGGCCGTTGCCCTGCTGAGCGGTGACGGAAGCTCGGCGCCCGGCGTCGGCTCGACGGCGGATACGGCCCCCGACTTCTCCTTCACGTTGTATCAGGGCCAGGGCCAATTGGGCGCCGATGCTCTGAATCTCTCGGATCTCCAGGGCACGCCGGTGGTCGTTAATTTCTGGGCCGGCCTGTGCCCGCCGTGCCGGGCTGAGATGCCCGACTTGCAGGAATTTCACGAAGCCTTCAAGGATCGGGTAATCCTGGTCGGCGTTGATCTTGGACAGTTCACCGGCTTGGGCAGCAAGCAGGACGCCCAGGACCTCTTGACCTCTCTGGAAGTTACCTATCCTGCCGGTTTCACCAACGACGCCGGCGTGGTCTCCCGCTATCAGGTGCTGTCGATGCCCACCACCCTTTTCATCAACTCCAAGGGGGAGATATTCAAGAAGTGGAGCGGCGCATTGAACGGGGACGTGCTGGCAAAGGTTACCGAAGAGATGCTGAGCGAGGAGTCCGCGGGGTAGACCCGGGTAATGGCTTGCCCTCGCCTCCTCGCCCGGGAGACCGGGCGTGAAGTGCCACCATCTCTCCACACATGAATCATCCCGCGAATCATCCAAGGAGGATACCCGGTGAACGTTAAGCGCATCTGGACCCTGGGAATCGGGTCCGTGGTCGGGATATTCCTATTCGTTGCCTGCGGCGCCAGCGCGACTTCTACCCTGGTCCCAACGCCTGTGCCGACCCCGGCTCCCGCGGCAACGGCGGCCCCCGGCTCGGGGCAAACCGGCGTTGCCACACCCAGCCCCGCGGCGTCTTTGGGTGACGCCGAGTCGACCCAGGCCTCCGCCGAAACCGCCAACGGCTACGTCTGGCAGGTCTCCACCGTGGACGACAACGGGGCCAAGCCTTCGCTGGCCGTGGACGCGGACGGCGTGCCGCATATCGCCTACCTGCTGGAAGACATGCCCGGCTTCGTCAAGCACGCGGTGATCCAGGGGGACGGCTGGGATATCTCCACCGTGGCCACCGGGTACTTCTACGGGCCTCTGGACATCGAGGTGGACCGGGATGGTGCGCCTCACATTTCCCGGCACAACCACGACGAAGAAAATGAGGCCTACGCCGTCTTCACCGACGGCGAGTGGGTGGTCCACGATGTCGATCATCCGGGTCACGACGGGTGGGACAACAACGTGGCCCTGGACTCCCAGGGTCTGCCCCACACTATATCCATCGATCCGTCCCAGTTCGGGAGCGACTCCGGTGTCGAGTACGCCAGCTTCGACGGCGAGTCCTGGTCGGTGGAAGAGGTCGGCAGCGGCCCCACACCCTATGAGTTCGGCACCGGCATCGCGCTGGACTCCCAGGACCGGCCCCACGTGGTGTGGTTCGACTCCGGCGACAAGTCCTTGAAGTACGCCGTCAAGGAAGGCGGCTCATGGACCATCTCCACCGTCGACAGCGAGGGAGATGTGGGCCGCTACCCGTCTCTGGCCCTCGACGGGCAAGACAACCCGGTCGTCAGCTATTTTGAGACCACGAGCAGCAAAACCGGATATATCAAGCTGGCCCGTTGGGATGGCGGCAAGTGGAGCCTGCAACGGTTGGACCAACTCGAGAATGTCTTCCCGGGATTCCTTGGCGCCACGAAGACCAGCTCCCTAGTGCTGGACGGCGGCGGCAACCCAGTCGTGGCCTACTCTGACGAAAAGGTCGTCAAACTGGCCCGGTGGGACGGCGCCGGTTGGAACCTGGAAACGGTTGCCACCGCCGGGGATTCGCCCTTTGGACAGCAGGTTTCGCTGGCCCGGGACATCCGCGGCGGGCTCCATCTGACCTTCGCCGATGTCTCCAGCAAGAGCAGTCCCGGTGTGAAGGGCGCCGTGAAGTACGCCAGGGGCACGCTCAAGGCCGTTCTCTCGGCCAACCCCCCCGGCAACTCCCGGAGCGGTACCCACCCCGACGCCTGCTCCCGTCGCTGCACCAAGCTCTTCATCGGAAGCCCGGCCTTCCGCCGCGCCGGGCGTAGAGCCGGACCCGGATTTCCAGGCAAAGCTGAACAGCTCCCGTCTCTCAACCTCCGTGTGGAAGACCGACTTCAGCCGGCACACCGTGGCCTTCGACGAGATCTTCTCGGGTGGGCCCGGCCGGGACGGCATTCCGCCCATAGACAATCCCAAATTCACCACCCCGGACCTGGCCAATGAGTGGCTCGGTGACCTGGAACCGGTCATTGCCTTCGAGCTTGACGGAGACGCCAGGGCCTACCCTCTGCAAATCTTGATGTGGCATGAGGTGGTGAACGACGTGGTGGGCGGCGAGCCGGTGCTGGTGATCTTCTGCCCGCTGTGTAACTCGGCCATCGTCTTCGAGCGGACCCTGGACAGGGTGGTCTTGGACTTTGGGGTCTCAGGTAACCTGCGCAACAGTGACCTAATCATGTGGGACCGCCAGACCGAGAGCTGGTGGCAGCAGCTCCTCGGAGTTGGGATTGTCGGAGAGTTGGCCGGAAGGCAATTGACCTTCCTCCCCGCGCCCATCGTCGCCTGGTCGGACTTTCGGGACGCCCACCCGGACGGCAAGGTGCTGTCGCGGGAAACCGGGTTCAGCCGTCGCTACGGTCAGAACCCCTACGTCGGCTACGACCGTGTCGACAACCCTCCCTTCCTGTTCAGTGGAGATCTGGACGGGCGGTTGCAGCCCAAGGAGCGCATCGCCGCGGTCACCATCGGTGACGCGGACGTGGCCTTCCCTTTCTCCGTTCTGGAAGATGAAAAGGTGGTCAACCATAACGTCGGCGGCCAGGACCTGGCGATCTTCTTCAAGCCGGGGACCCGCACCGCTCTCGGCGGACCGTCCATCGATAGTGCAGCCGAAGTAGGCGCCACCGGCGTGTTCGACGCCAACCTTGACGGCCGGAAGCTGACTTTCCGGGCCGAAGGCGGCGCCTACATGGACAACGAGACAGGCAGCACCTGGAGTATCCTTGGCACGGCCACCGACGGCCAGCTGGCCGGGTCGAAGCTCACGCCGATCACCCATGCCAACCACTTCTGGTTCGCCTGGGGCGCGTTCAAGCCGGACACCATGATCTACCAGGGGGCGGGCTAAGCCGGACAGGGCGGCCCGGCCCCCGGCGAAGCCTTGTCAGCCGGAAGGGCTACCCGAGTGGTAGCCCTTCCAGCGTTTTGAAAGCCGCAGGCTGTATCCGGTCCTTCCCGAGGAACTCCACCTGAGAAAGCAGCAGTTTTCAGCTGAGAGAAGCCGCCCCTGAACCGTCGGGAGCGGCTCGACGGGCCTCCGCCGTGACTTGCCACCCCGCCGCCCCGGAAGTATCATGCCTTAAGCTGCGGTATGGCCTCCGGTCACCGGCCGCCGCGAGGGAGCGGGACATGCCTCATTTCCGAGTGGGCGTGGATATCGGCGGCACCTTCACCGACGTTGTCTTCCTGGGCAGCGACGGCACCGTGCTGGCGCAGAAGATAGCCAGCACCCCCGATGACTACAGCAGGGCGGTGCTCGACGGCGTCAAGGGCGGCATCGCCGAACTCGCCATCGGCGCTGGAGCCGTCTCCGAGATCAGCCACGGATTTACCGTCGCCACCAACGCCATCATCGAGCAGAAGGGCGCCCGGATGGCTCTGGTCACCACCGAAGGGTTCCGGGATATCCTCGAATTGCGCCGGAATCGCATTCCCCGGTTGTACGACCTGTACTACGAAAAGCCGCCGGCCCTGGTGACGCGCCAGCTCCGGCTGGAGGTGGGGGAACGCTTGAACTTTCGCGGCGAGGTCCTCCGGCCCCTGGAGACCGCCGACGTGGAAAAGGCCGTCGACCGGATCATCGAGGAAGGCGTGGAATCGGTGGCCATCTGCCTCCTGCACTCATATGCCAACCCCGACCACGAGCGGTATATCGCCAAGGTGCTGCGGGAGCGGGCGCCCCATGTGATCCTGACCTTGTCCAGCGAACTCCTGCCCGAGATGAAGGAGTATGAACGCACCAGCACCACGGTAATCAACGGCTACGTCCGTCCCGTGGTGGAGCGCTACCTGACTCGCCTGACCGACGGCCTGGATGGCATGGGGATCAAGGTGCCCCTCACGGTGATGCAGTCAAATGGCGGCCTGGCTACCTCCGGGATAGCGAAGGAGAGGCCGGTTTACTGTATCGAGTCGGGCCCCGCCGCCGGGGTGGTGGGGGCCTACCACCTGGGCAAGCGTCTGGGGCTGGGCAACCTGATGACCCTGGATATGGGTGGGACCACCGCCAAAGCGTCGATCATCGAGAACGGGGAGATGCTTCAGGCGCCGGAGTACGAGGTAGGCGGAGGCGTGAGCGTCGGCCACCGGCTGCTGCGGGGTTCGGGCCACATCCTGAGGGTGCCGTCCATCGACCTGGCCGAGGTGGGGGCCGGCGGAGGCAGCATCGCCACCGTGGACAAAAGCGGCTCCCTGCGAGTTGGGCCGCAAAGCTCCGGCGCGGTGCCGGGGCCGGCCTGCTACGGCCAGGGCGGCCAGGAAGCCACCGTCACCGATGCCGATGTCCTCCTGGGGTATCTGAACCCCGGCCACCTGCTCGGAGGAGCGTTTACCCTGGATGTGGAGTTGGCCCGCCAGGCCGTCATCCGGAGCGTGGCCCAACCCCTGGGTTTCACCGAAATTGAGGCCGCTCACGGGATTCATACCCTGGTTAATTCAAACATGGGACGGGCGCTCCGGGCGGTATCCAGCGAGCGCGGGCGAGACCCTCGACGCTTCGTCCTCTTCGCCTTCGGCGGCGGCGGTCCGGTGCACGCCGCGGGCTTGGCCGAGATGCTGGACATCACCAGCATCGTCGTCCCTCCCTTCCCCGGAGTCTTCAGCTCCTTCGGCCTCCTGGTTGCCGACGTGGAGTACCACTTCGTTCAAACGTACTTCAAAACGTTTGACGAGCTTGACATAAGCGCACTTCGAACGATCTTGGAAGGGCTCTGGGAGCAGGGCCACCGGGAGTTGCGCGCCGAAGGGTTCGAAGACGCCAGCCATCAGGTCCTCACCCAGGTTGACATGAAGTACCAGGGGCAGGCCTCAGAGCTGACCGTGTTGATGCCCCCGGGGGAGGTCACCCGGGAAACCTTGACCAGGTTGGGGCAGGATTTCGAGGCCGAGCACGAGAAGAGTTTTGGCTACCGTGCCGATGCCTCCTATCAGATGGTAAATCTGAGGGTCATCGCCCGCGGCCTGTCCCAGGAGTCCCGAATGCCGGAGCGGATGCAGCTGTCCGCGGCGGCGCGGCCTGCGGCGGAGTCACAGCGCCGGGTCTACTTTGGGCGTCGCCACGGCTGGACCGACGCCCCCGTGATCGACCGGAGCGACCTGGACGGCGCCGTCACGGAAGGGCCTTTGATCATTGAGGAGTACGATTCCACCAGCGTGGTGCCGCCCGGCTGGAAAGCGTCGGTGGACCAGTGGAAGAATATCCACCTCGAGAAAATGTAGCCTGGGCCAGATGCCCTCACCCTCGTTCCCTCTCCCACCGGGAGAGGGATGCCCCGGCGCAGCCGGGGCTGAGTGAGGGGCAGGAGAGATCGAAGCAACCGGCAGGTGTCTCGAAAGAGTGTGGGAAAGGAGGCCGCCATGCGGCAGGGTACCGACCCAGTTACCAGAGAGATCATCAAGAACGCCCTCATGGGCGCCGCCGATACCATGGCCTTGACGGTGGTGCGCACCGCCCGGTCCGCGGTTATCAAGGACGGCATGGACTTTTCCACCGCCCTCTTTACCGCCGGTGGACAGCAGGTCGCCCAGGGGCTGACTCTCCCGGCTCATCTGGGCTCCATGGCCCCGGCCCTGGAGGGGGTCCGCAACGCCTTCGGGGACGATGTCCACCCCGGTGACGTGTTCGCCAACAACGACCCCTACGAAGGTGGCAGCCACCTTCCTGACATCTTTCTCTTCAAGCCCATATTCGTTCATGACACCCACATCGGCTGGAGCTGCTGCATTGGGCACCAGACGGATATCGGAGGCAGAGTCGCCGGGGGCAACGCCTGCGACAACACGGAGATCTATCAGGAGGGGCTGCTGATACCCCCGATCAAGCTCTACGAGGCCGGGGTCTTGAACCGGGCGGTGTGGCGAATCCTGGAGAAGAACGTGCGGGTGCCGGAGAAGGTGCTGGGGGACGTTCAAGCGCTGCTGGCCGCCGTCCGGTTCGGCGAACGGGACCTGCTGCGCCTGGTGGACGAGTACGGCCTGGAGGAGCTGAAAGGCTACATGGCCGACATTCTGGACACTACGGAGCAACTCACCCGGGCCGAGTTCGCCGCCCTGCCCCATGGAGAGTGGGAGTTCACCGACTACATCGACAACGACGGCATCGACCTCAGGCCCATCGCCATTCATGCCAAGGTGAAGATCGAGGGCGACGAGGTGTTCGTTGATTTCGCCGGCACCTCGCCGCAAGCCAAGGGGTCCATCAACCCCAACTTCGCCTACACCAAGTCCCAGGTCTACGCCGTGATGAAGTGCCTGATAGACCCGGCCATCCAGTCGAACAGCGGCTTCTTCAGGCCCTTCCACATAACCGCCCCGGAAGGGTGCTTCGTCAACCCCCAGCACCCGGCGCCGGTGGCCGCCAGGGGCCTGGCCGGTTTCCGCATCTGCCACGCCCTGTTCGGCGCCATGGCCCAGGCGTTGCCGGGCAAGGTCCCCGGCGCTTGGGGTGGCGGTGAGGTCGGCCTCAGCTTTGGAGGCTACCACCCCGACCGCAAGGCGTGGGTGTACCTGGAGTTCAACAACGACGGTCCCCGCGGGGGCGGCCCCTACATCGACGGCGCCGACGGACTGGCCGCGCCCATTCACAATATGGCCAACACTCCCATTGAGAGCATCGAGGCGGACCAGCCGCTTCTCGTGGAACAGTTTGGGCTGGTCGCCGACACCGGGGGCGCTGGCAAGTACCGTGGCGGCTTGGGCATCGTCCGGCAGTTCCGGGTCCTGGCCGAGGAAGCCACCTTTCAGCTCCGTTCCGACCGTACCGACTTTCTGCCCTGGGGTGCGGAAGGCGGCAAACCCGGCACGCCCACCAAGAACTACTTGAACCCGGATACCGAGAACCGGGAGCTGCCCGGCAAACACCTGATGACCCTGAAGAAGGGGGATGTCTACCGGCTCATCCAGGCCGGAGCGGGAGGGTATGGAGATCCCCTGGACCGGGATGCCGCCGCAGTGCTGGAGGATGTCCGGCAGGAGAAGCTGACCGTGGACCACGTGCGCCGTGAGTATGGTGTGGTTGTCAGCCCGGACAAGCTGGAATTGGACCAGGAAGCAACCGAAGAGCTTCGGGCAAAGATGAGAGCAGGGGAGACCGATTAGGGCCTGTTGCGAAGGCGCGAGGCCGGGCGGATACCGTGACGTAGGGGCGCAATATATTGCGCCCCTACACCGACATTCATCCTGACGCTAGATCGCCGAACACCTCTCTTGAACCAGCTTGGGTGGGTACCGTGACGCAGGGGCGCAATATATTTCGCCCCTACACCGACGTTCATCCTGATGCTAATTTGCCAGACATCTCTCTTGAACCAACTTGGGCGGGTACCGTGAGGTAGGGGCGCAATATATTTCGCCCCTACACCGACTCCCGGCTACTCCAGGTAGGTCGAGGGGTCGGCCATGAACTTGCTACGGCACTCCAGGCCGCAGAAGTAGTACCACTTCCCGTCGTGGAACCTTCGAGTGCCTTGGTTTGGGTCCACCTCGGCCGCGCCAAACTGGGTTTGGCCCGTCTGGGCCCGCGCCTGGGCCTCGTCAATCTCTTTTCCGCAAACTGGGTCTTTGGCCATCGATCATTCTCCAATGGTGAAATTCGCCCTGAGGAGGGTGCTCAGGGTACCGGGGCCACGGGCACCCCTAGCCGGACTCGGCCCGGCTGGTCCAAAAGCGCCCGGGCTACCTTGGCCCGATGCTCGAAGGTGGTGCCCAGCCGCATGGTCCAGGCCGTGACCCGCCGGTACCACAGGTGGAGGTCGAACTCCATCATGAATCCGATGCCCCCGTGGATCGACTGGGAGGACCGCACCACGGCCAGGCACTTTTCGTTACAGAAGGCCTTGGCCTGGGATACCTCGACACCGGCCGGCATCCCCTGGTCCATCTTCCAGAGGGCCTCATAGGTCAGGAGGTGGCCTCCATCGACCCAGATGATCATGTCGGCACACAGATGTTGGATGGACTGGAAGGAGCCGATGGGCCGGCCGAAGGCCACGCGGCCCTTGGCGTACTCGATGGCCATTTCGGCGTCTTTTCTGGTGGCGCCCACGATCTGGCAGCAGAGCAAAACCGTGGCCTCTTCCAGCATCCGCTCGGCGATGGGCCAGCCCTGGTTTAGCTCGCCCACCAGGTTCGCCTTGGGCACCCTCACTTTGTCAAAGGTGACCCGGCTTTGCTTATCCTTCGCCAGGGTGGTGAACAGGGTGTGACATATACCGGGGCTGTTGGTATCCACTAGGAGCAATGAGATGCCCTTGCTGCCGGAGGATCCCTTGGCGGTACGGCACGCCACCAGACACTTCTCGGCGGCATTGAAGTTGTCCACGAACATCTTGGTCCCGCTGAGGACGAAGCTGTCCCCATCGACGGCCGCTTCAGCCTTGACGGCCTCGGGTGTCAAGCGGGGGTCCCGCTCCTGGAACGCCCAGGTCATGACCATCTCTCCCCGGCACACCGCCGGGAGGGTCGCCTGCCGCTGCTCTTCGGTTCCTTCCCTGGCGATGGTCAGAGCGGGGACGCTGGTGCTGTGCAATGGGATGGGAGCGAGGGACCGGCCGATTTCCTCCAGGATGAGACCCAAGTAGGTTAGGGGCAGCCCCTGGCCGCCGTAACTCTCCGGGAGGGCCATGCCAAACCAGCCCAAGTCGGTCATCTTCTTCATCAGCTCGGGAGGGTAGCCCAGGTCATCCTTCTCCATTTCCCGGGCCAGGTTGGGCGAACACTCTCCCTCCAGGAATTCCCTGGCCAGGTTTTTCACCATCTGTTCTTCTTCGTTTAGCACCAAGTCCATGGTGTTCCCCTTAGAATCCCCCCTCGTCTCCATTTCCTGAAGGTGGCGAGGGGGGGGATTGGCCGCGTTTTGTTGGGAAGGGAATCAGCCGGTTTGTTATCCCCGAGGCATGCCGAGGCCCCGGCGTGCCACCTGGTCGCGCATGACCTGGACGCTGCCGTGGTTTATCCCCGACTCGAAGGCGCCCATGAGGTTGTGGGCGAACAGTCCGTCCTCGATGTTGTCCTCGGAGCTGCTCAAAAGCTGGGCGTAGGGCCCAAGAATCTGGCTGATGGCCTCGGTGGTCTTGACTCCGTGCTCCGGCGCCCACACCTTTTCCGCCGAGCCCTCGTAGGTGAAGTGCCCGCCATGCTCCACGATGGACATGCTGCGCATGGTCATCAGGCGGCAGACCTGGGCTTCGATCCACAGCTCCGCCAGCTTGTCCCTGACCGCCGGGTCTTCGGTCAAGGAATGGCCGTCCATCTTGTTCTCCTTGACCCAGTTGATGATGTCCTCGTCTCGGCGCACCGAAATCAGATACCGGTTGGCGCCCACTCGGTCCAGGTTCAAACCCATGGCGCCAACGTACCATCCCCGGTTCTCCTCGCCCAGCAAAGCCGACGCGGGGACCCGCACGTCTTCGTAGAAGGTCTCGTTGGTCCGCTTGTTGCCGTAGGTTGTGCCGGTGGGTGCGGGGGGATCGCTCTGAATGGTCCAGAGCGGACGCACGGTGATGCCCGGGGTATCCATGGGCACCAGGAAGATGGAGATGCCCCGGTGCCTGGGGGCGTCCGGGTCGGTGCGGCACATCAGATAGACGTGGGTGGCATAGTGAGCCGAGGAAGTGTACATCTTCTGGCCGTTGATTACGTAATCGTCGCCATCCTTCACCGCCCGGCATTGAAGGCCCGCCAGGTCGGCGCCCGCCTGAGGCTCGGTAAACCCCAGGGCAAAGGTGATCTCCCCGTTGATGAGGCCGGGAAGGAAGTATTTCTTCTGCTCCTCGGTGCCCGCCGCCAGGATCGCCGGAGCACCGCTACCGGCGCTGCCCATGGTTACCCCGACCCGGGCGAACTCCTCTTCGACGATGTACTGGTCCAAACGGCTGCCACCCTGGCCGCCGTACTCCTTGGGCCAGCTGATGCCCATCCAACCCCGGTCCGCGGCCTTCTTCTGCAGCGCCCGGAGGTTGGGCCCTCGGCCCCCTTCCAGGGTGTCTTCTATTTCCGACAGCACTTCCGGGGTAACGTTCTCCTTGATGAACTGGCGCACATCCTGGCGAAGGTCTTCCTGTTTTGTTGCGAATCCAAAGTCCATGGCGTACCTCTTATAGCTTCGCTTGTCTGCGGAACGGCAGGGCGTCCCGGCCTGGCGGCAAGCCCAACGCCCCCTCTGAAACCCGTGCTCCGTGGGATGGATTCGCCCGCGGCGGATGAATGAGGGTGATGTCTTGCTGGTGAGCCTTTCGATTGGCAGGCGCCGGAGGAGGAGCGGTGGATATTTTGGACCCAGGCAGCCCCTCGGTACCGCAGTGGCTCCCGCACCTGCCATTTTGCTTCGCCGGATGCCTGGTGTCAAGTGGAGGAGGATGGGGCGCGGCTCAGCAGCCCCGCCAGTTCCAAAACATCCTGGCCGATGGCGTCGTCCAGGTCTTCCACGCTGTCTATCATCTCCTCGATCCCGTCTTCGCTGAGGACCCGCGCGGCGCACTGGCGCACCTTGGCCAGCCGTTCCTCCCGGCTGAGCGGGTTACCCCAGATTCCCCGGGGCCGGTCACACCTCACGGAGTACTCGGCGCCGTCTTCGGTCACGACCGTGACGATAATCCACATCTGGTCGAAATCCGTCGGGATGTTTGGGTCCATCGTAAGACGGGTTTTGGCGAGCAAAGATTGCGGCCCGGGCCGGTGCAGCATTCGCTCGGTGAAAGTATCCATGGTAATCTGGCCGTCCCATAGAGCCGACGCCACCGTGTATTGGAAGCTGAACTTCCCGTCCAGCCCGGTGCTGGGCGATGGACGGTCGACGTACTGCATCACCGGGGTCTCGATATGCACCGACCGAATCTTGGCCGGGTCGATGCCGTGGGTTTGGCGAAGCTCCAGGGCGGCGTCTATGCCCCGGTGGGTGCCGTACTGGCTGGGGTGCTTTTTGATGGCGATTCCGGGGTCCACCATGCGATAGGGGTTGCCGAAGTCTCGGGTCACCGCCGGCAAATCGAAGCCCTCTCCGAACAGCACGGCGACGTAGCCGTTGCGGTGCTCGAACACGTCCGGGTTGGCGGTGAACCCCTTGGCGGCCAACAAGGCCGCCTCCAGCCCCATCCTGCCGGCGTTGCCGCAGTGGGTGGACTTGGTCATGGTGCCGGTGTTGGCGGATACGGTCCCGGCCCGGGAGGCGGCGAGACCGAGGGCCATGCGGGTCTGTTCCGGGGTTAGACGCAACATGACCGCCCCGGCGGCGGCGCTGCCCATCACCCCCACCAGTCCCGGCGGATGGAATCCCCGGGGCTCGACACCGGCGGACGCTACCCGGATGCGCCCTTGCACCTCGAATCCCGTTACCAGGGCCGTGATGATATCCCGGCCGGATGCCTGGTGTTTCTCGGCCAGGGCCAGGATGCCGGGAAGGGTGGGGGAAGTGGCATGGGTCGGCGGGTACCACATGACCTCGTAGTCCAATACGTGCCCCGCCACGCCGTTGGCGAAAGCCGCCATCACCGGCGAGGTTTTGAGGCCTTGGCCGAAGACCGTGCAGTGGGGAGCCCCGCCCATCTCCCGGGTGTATTCAGCCACTATCCGGGCCGCCGGCTCGGTAGAGCCGGCCAGGGTCACCGCCAGGCCGTCCAGGATAACGACCTTGGCGGCTTCCACGGCCTCCGGGGGAAGTGAACTGAACTCCGCCACGGAGATCAGGTGCGCCAGCTCTTCGGTAATTGACATAACACCTCCCAAAGTCTGCACCTCAAGCTCTGGTTTTTTCTGAAAGGTTCCCCAGCGTCCCTACCTCGCCAGCGGGTGGGCGGCAATAATCTCCTCCCGCACCCGGGCGGCGAGCTGCTCCAGCCGAGGACTGATGGACACCGGGTAACGGGGCGGCTCGACAAGCTCTTTGAACCGATCGCCAAGGCCGCGAAAGTCTTTGGAGAACCGCTCCCGAATCTCCGCCAACGCCGGGTCGGGGCCGGTGCGGCGGCCCTCTGCCATTACTTGGGTCAGCAGAGGGGTCCCGCCGGGGATACTCTCGTCGTGCAACCCGATGATGTCCCGATCGAGCTGCCCGGCGCCATCCCGGAACCGGAAGACCTGTTTGGCGCCGGGCAACGAGACCTTGTCCGTGCTGAGCTTCATCACCGGCCGCTGGTCGTAGGACACCAGTTTGTAGGCTATGTCCGTCCAGGGGGCATCCGCCGAAACCCCCGCCTTGGTACCCACCCCGAACGTGTCGATCGGCGCCCCGGCCCGCACCAGAGCGTCCAGCTCATATTCGTCCAGGCCCCCGCTGGCCAGGATTCTGACGTAGTCCAGCCCGGCGTCGTCCAGAATCCGCCGCACGCTCCGGCTCAGCGAGTCGAAGTCCCCCGAGTCCAACCGGACCGCCAGAAGCCGGTGGCCCGCCGCCTCCATTTCCTTGGCCACCTCCACAGCTCTGTGTGCCCCCTCGATAGTGTCGTAGGTATCCAGCAAGAAAATGCTGCGGTCGGGGAATGTGGAGGCATAAGCGCGGAATGCGTCGGTCTCCAAAGTGAAGCAGGATATGAAGGAGTGAGCCATGGTCCCGGCCGGGGGTATGCCGTACCGTTGGGCCGCCAGGACATTGCTGGTGGATTGGAACCCTGCGATGTAGCTAGAGCGCGCCATCTTCATGGCCGCGTCCGTTCCTTGCGTGCGGCGGGTGGCGAAATCGCTCAGAATGCGGCCCTGGGCCGCCCAGACGCATCGGGAGGCCTTGGTTGCCAGCAGCGTTTGAAGGTTGATCTGGTTGAGGATGAAAGTCTCGGCCAGTTGGGCTTCTATTATAGGCGCTGTCACTTCGATGGGCGGCTCGTCGGTGAAAAAGAGCCGGCCTTCGGGGATGGCCCGGACGCTGCCGGTGAAGCGGAGGCCGCCGAGATAATCCAGGAACTCTTCCGTGAAGATGCCTGTCGAGCGAAGGTAGTCCAGGCCGGCGCCGCTGAAATGTAGGCCGGACAGGTAGTCCAGCACGTCTTGCAGGCCCGCGGCAACGAAATAGGCCCGGCGGTGAGGGTATCTGCGGATGGACAAGCTGAAGGTGGCCGGGGCGAACATGCCCTGGCTGAAGTAGGCCTGGGCCATGGTCAGCTCATACAGGTCGGTAAACAGGCCCAATTCTTGCCCCGGGAGAGAGGGTTCGGAGATATCCATCACCCGCTAACCAGCAGCCCGGCCGTAATGCCGAATACCACTGAACAGGGCATGGAATATGCTAACTCTGAACTTCTCATTGCGGGTCGTATGCGGGGGCAGTTCAACGGTCCTTGCGGCAGGCAAGGCCTATTATGTTGTGACCCGCGAAGCCCTGTCAACCGGAGGCAGGCGGCTCAAGCCCTTGGCTAATGCCATCGCCCCTCCCACGGGCTCGTGGCGCAACCGCAAATCCTTGACATGATAGCCCGCCCTTAGTACCATAATTCCTGTTAACAATCGAATAGCGCAATAAAACCCTTTATCCAGAACGGCAGAGGGGACGGCCCGAAGAAGCCTGGCAACCGGTCCTTGCCCGAGACACGATCCCGGGCAAGATACGGTGCTAATTCCGGCGTCCTTCCAGCGAGTGCTGGAAGGACGAGAGATGAGGGGGCTTGGGATAAACTTGAGCTTCTCTCCTATGAGAAGCTTTTTTTGGTGGGCGGAACTGGCCGGCCTGGGGGAGAGACCGTTGATGGAAATCAGGCCGGTCCAGTGGATCGGCGGTAACCTGGCCCTCTTGGACCAGACAAGACTCCCATTGGAACGGATCACCCTGGAGGTGCGCCGTTACCAGGAGGCTGTCGAAGCCATCCGGCAGATGCAGGTGCGCGGCGCGCCGGCCATCGGAGTGACGGCGGCTTATGCCGTCGCCTTGGCAGCTCGCCAGATCGCCGCCGCCGGGGAGCAAGACTTCCTGGAGAAACTCCGGGAGGCGGCCGACGAAATCATTTCCGCTCGCCCCACCGCCGTCAACCTGCAATGGGCGGTCCACCGGATGCTGCGGGTGGCCGAGTCCGAATCCGGCGATCCGAGTGCCCGCCTGCTGGCCGAAGCTCAGCGGATGCAGGAGGAGGACGAGGCCATCAACCGCCGGATGGGCTGCCACGGCAAAGAGTTGATCCCGGACGGGGGCTCCGTCCTGACCCACTGCAACGCCGGCGCTCTGGCTACCGCGGGGTTCGGCACCGCCCTTGGGGTGATCCGGGCCGGCTGGGAAGCGGGCAAGCGGTTTCAGGTGTTCAACACCGAGACCCGTCCCTTTCTCCAGGGGGCACGGCTGACGGCCTGGGAGTTCCAGCAGCTGGGAATTCCGGCGACCCTGATCGTGGACTCGGCCGCCGGAATGCTGATGAATCAAGGCCGGATCGGCTGCGTTATCACCGGCGCCGACCGGATCGCCGCCAATGGGGACACGGCCAACAAGATCGGCACCTACTCCCTGGCCGTGTTGGCCAAGGAGAACGGCATCCCGTTCTACGTTGCGGCCCCAACGAGCACCGTCGACCTGAGCCTCGCAACCGGCAAGGAGATTCAGATCGAGGAGCGGCCCAGCGAGGAGGTCACTCACGTGCAGGGCGTGGCTACCACTCCTCCGGGGGTCGCGGTCATCAACCCGGCTTTCGACGTAACGCCCCACGGCTACGTGAGCGCGATAATCACCGAGTTTGGTGTGGCCCGGCCCCCCTTCCTGGAGAGCCTTTTGGAGGCGGCGGGCGGTGGTCATGCGGGGTAACCCGCGCCGGCCCAGCGCATCGACCGAGTAATATGTAATGACCAAGAAAGAAGCAAGTATAGGCGTCATCGGCGGCAGCGGCCTCTACCAGATGGAGGGGCTGACCGGTGTCGTGTCTGTCGAACTGGACACGCCCTTCGGGAAGCCCAGCGATGCCATCGTCTTGGGATCGCTGGAGGGAGTGCCGGTGGCGTTTCTCCCCCGGCACGCCCGTGGACACCGGTTGAACCCTACCCAGATACCGGTGCGGGCCAACATCTACGCCCTGAAGAGCCTGGGTGTGGAGCGGATCATCTCGGTCAGCGCGGTGGGCAGCCTCAAGGAAGAGTTTGCTCCCCTGGACCTGGTGGTGCCCGATCAGTTGATCGACCGCACCCGGTTGCGGGAAAGCACTTTTTTCGACCAGGGAATAGTGGTCCACATCTCCGTTGCCGAGCCGTATTGCTCCGCCACCAGGCAGGTGATACACGACAGCGCCCAGGAGATGGGGATCCAAGCCCACTCCGGCGGGACCATGGTGGTGATGGAAGGCCCCGCGTTCTCCACCAAAGCCGAGTCTTTCATGTATCGATCCTGGGGCGCCGGCCTTATCGGGATGACGGCGCTCCCCGAGGCCAAGCTGGCCCGGGAGGCGGAGATTTGCTACGCCACCATGGCCTGGGTCACCGATTACGACTGCTGGCGGGAGAGCGAGGAAGCGGTCACGGCGGAGATGATCATAGAGACCCTGTTACAGAACGTGGCCACCTCGAAGGATCTGCTGCGTAAGGTCGTGCCGGTCCTAGCCGGTGAGCGGGACTGCCCCTGTGTGTCGGCGTTGAGTACCGCCATCATCACCCCCCCGGATAGTGTCCCGGAGGAGATCAAACGGAAGCTGGCCCCCATCGTGGGCAAGTATATGAGCTGAAGGTCCCAGAAGGAGAGGGAATGGCAAGGCGAGAAGCTCTTGAACCTTATTACCGGATCGATTCCAACGAGGCCATGGCGATGCTGGACTCGGACCCAGACAACATCGTCGTGGTGGACGTGCGTAACGATGACGAATGGGCGAGCGGCCATGTGACCGGCGCTCTCCATCTCTTCATCGACGAGATCACCGACCGCATCGAGGAGTTGCCCAAGGACAAGAAGCTGCTTTTCATCTGCGCCATCGGTGTGCGCAGTGGCCTTGGCTGCGAGTTCGCCGCCTCCATGGGGTACGATACCGAGAACCTCTACAACATCGAAGACGGCACGCCGGCGTGGATCGAGGGTAATCACCCCACGTCCTATGGCGACAACCCTTAGGCGGCAACGACCCTCAAGCCGGCGGAAAGCCGGAGGGCGAGAGAAAAAAGGAGAAACTATTGGTATCACAACGAGTTGACGGGCACGTTAAAGACCTCTCCCTGGCGGACGCCGGGATCAAACGCATCGAGTGGGCCGCGCGGGAGATGCCTGTGCTGGAGATTATCCGCGAGCGTTTCAGCCGGGAGAAGCCGCTTGCCGGTGTCCGGATGGCGGCGTGCCTGCACGTCACCACGGAGACGGCGAGCCTGGCGAGGACCCTCGTAGCGGGAGGGGCCGAACTGGTCCTCTGCGCCAGCAACCCTCTGAGCACCCAGGACGATGTGGCTGCCGCGCTGGTGCAGGAGTATGGAATTCCTACCTTCTCCATCAAGGGCGAGGATGACGAGACCTATTACGGGCACATTGGCTCCGCCCTGGACCTCAAACCCCAGATCACCATGGACGACGGCGCCGACTTGGTGACCGCCGTGCACCGCCAACGCTCCCATCTGCTGGCGGACATGATTGGGGGGACCGAAGAGACAACCACCGGGGTCATCCGCCTCACCGCGATGGCCAAGGCAAATCAGCTCAGGTACCCCGTCATCGCGGTGAACGAGGCGGAGACCAAGCACTTTTTCGATAACCGGTACGGCACCGGCCAAAGCACCCTGGACGGGATCACCCGGGCAACCAACCTCCTCTGGGCGGGACGCCGAGTGGTGGTTGTGGGGTACGGCTGGTGCGGCCGGGGTGTGGCTTCCCGGGCCCGGGGCATGGGCGCTCACGTGATCGTCACCGAGATTAACCCGGTCCGGGCCCTCGAGGCGGTGATGGACGGCTTCACCGTGATGAAAGGCATTGATGCCGCCAGGGTCGGAGAGGTGTTTATCACCGTGACAGGCGGTCTTCACGCCATCGGAAGGGAGCACCTGGAGGTCATGTCCGATGGGGCGATCCTCGCCAATAGCGGCCACTT
>JASMCQ010000094.1 GCA_030753265.1 Dehalococcoidia bacterium | reverse complement strand
GTTGATATTGTGGTGAAATGCTCCTTGGTCCCCCTTTATAAAGGGGGACCAAGGAGCATTTCGTCGATCCGGCCCGCGGCACTCCGGACCAACCAACCCTAGACTTGCCGCCCCCATTGTGCTACAGTCAAATCATAATCGGGACAAGGTATCAATAAGGAACCGGTATCGCACGTAAACGGGGATTCTCGCTGGGAGAACAGTTGCTGGATACCCTGGAAGAGCAGGGCTACCGGTCGACGTCGCCTCGCCGGGCCGTGGCCCAGGCCATCGCCGCCCAGCAGCGTCACTTTACCGCCGAGGAGCTGCGGGGGCTGTTGCCCGCAGTGGGCCGGGCCACCGTCTACCGCTCTTTGAAACTGCTGGTGGAGGCCGGGGTCCTCTGCCGGGTCCTTCTTGAAGATGGCACGCTCCACTATCAGCTAAGCCACCGAGGGCACCACCACCACCTTCTATGCGTGGATTGCGGGGCCTCCGAGGACCTGCTGGGGTGTGACATCGAGGAACTCCTCCAGGGGCTATCGTCGGCCCATGACTTCCAGATCAGCGGCCACTGGTTGGAGGTGTACGGGCGCTGCCGCGGCTGCGTCCGCGCCCAGCCCGCTACGGCTTAGTCTCTTTTTTATGGAATATTGATACAATGTCTCACTCGTTAATGCTAGTGAGACCAGGTATTAAAAAGCAGCCGCTGCCTCGGTGTTGATCCCACTCAGCGTGGCGGGGCACGGAAAGGAGATCAGGCGTATGGATACCAAAATCAAATTGGCTTTCTTTGGAGCCGGGAGCGTACCGGGACTCCTGGGGCGGGCGCCAGTCCAACCTGCGCTCGCCTGGGCCCTCGTGGCGGCATTTTGGCTGCTGGCGGCCTGCGGCGGGGATGAAGCGAAAACCATCGGCCCTGCCGGCGATGATTCACGGCTTCAGGTGATCACCACCACCGTGCTCCTGGCCGACCTGGTCAAGAACGTGGGTGGCAGCCGGGTCGAGGTTCGCTCGATCGTGCCGCCGGGGGCAGACGTGCATTCATTCCAAACAACCCCCACTGACAGCATCAACATCAGTCAGGCCGCGGTCATCGTGTCCAACGGCTTGGAGTTGGACGCCTTTCTGGAGCCGGTGCTGCGGGCCGCCAGCGGGGCCGGCGCGGTCCACGTGGTCGCGTCGGAGGGATTGGAGGGCAGCATCGAGGGCCGGCCCGCGGACGAACCTCAGTACCTGGCAGGGGACCCCCACTACTGGCAGAACCCTCTGCTCACCATCCACTCCGTGGAGCGAGTTCGGGACAGCCTGGCCGGCGCCGACCCGGACCACGCCTCGGAATACCGGGCGAACGCCGAAGCCTACATCCAGGAGTTACGTGACCTGGACCTCGATATCTCCCAAACCTTGAGCCAGGTGGGACCGGACCGCCGGCACCTGGTGACCTTCCACGACGCCTTTCGCCATTTCGGCTGGCGCTACGGATGGCAGGTGTCATCATTCGTCTCCAGCGACGCCGGTGACGTGATTCCGGCAGCCATCGTCGCCGTCCTGGACCAGGTGGCCGACGGGGGACTCCCCGCGGTCTTCGTCGAGCCCCAGTTCCGGTCGGAAGTCATCGAGCGGGCCGCCCAAGACGCCGGGGTGGCCGTTGGGACGATCTACTCCGACGTTTTGGACGAGGATGTAAGCACCTACATCGAGATGATGCGGGCGAATGCCCGGACCTTGGCGGAGTACTTGAAGTAAGGGCGGCACCCGCCGGTACAGGAGATGGGCCATCCAATGAGCCAAACAAGAGATCAGAGCCCGGCCACGGTGCCGGGCGGCGAGCGTAGCGCGGCCGTGACCGCCTGTTCGGAACGGCCAGTGGAATCCGCCATGGCCCTGGAGATCCGGGGGCTCTGGGCCGGATATAACCATCACCCGGCCCTGGAGGATATCTCTTTCGAAGTTGCCCAGGGCGACGCCGTGGGAATAATCGGACCCAACGGTTCCGGAAAGTCCACGCTGCTGAAAGCGGTCCTCGGCCTGGTCAAGCCCTGGCGCGGCCAGGTGCTGGTGCTGGGCCAGTCGTCCATCGTCCAACGGCGCCGGATGGGGTACATGCCCCAGGTGGAGTTGGTGGACTGGGACTTTCCGGTGACCGTGGGCGATGTAGCGCTGATGGGCCGGTACGGCCGCCGGGGCCTCTTGCGCCGCACCACGGGTGAAGACCGGGACGCGGCCGAAAGGGCCCTGGAAAAGGTGGGAATGCACGATTTGCGGCAGCGGCTAATCGGGGAGCTTTCCGGCGGGCAGCGCCGGCGGGTGCTCCTGGCCCGGGCGCTGGCAAACGCCCCGGCCCTGCTGCTGCTGGACGAGCCGGTGGCGGGCTTGGACGCCACCGCGCAACACCGGTTCCTGGACATAGTCGACGAGTTGCGCGGCGAAGGGACGACCGTCGTCTTTAGCACCCACGACCTTTCCTGCGTGTCGAGCCGGTGCGCCAAGGCGGTCTGCCTCAACCAAAGGCTGATTGCCTTTGGCGCCCCGGCGGACATTCTGAACGAAAAGGTGCTGAGCGAGACCTTTGGCACCCACCTCTTACTGGTCCACATGGACGGCAAGGCCTACGCCTACGACCACCACCAGCACGAGGAATAGATTTGGGAATAGCAAGCGATGATCGATGGGTTGACTGATCCCCTGGAGTTCGCGTTCATGCAGCGCGCCTTTTTGGCCGCCGGGTTCGCCGCGGTGGTATGTGCCGTGGTGGGCACCTTCGTGGTGCTGAAGGGGATGACCTTCATGGGTGACGCGGTGGCCCACTCGTCTCTGGCCGGCATGTCGGTGGCCTATCTGTTCGGCGGAAACGTCTTTTGGGGCGCGCTGGCCTGGGCCGTGCCGGCTTCGCTGGCCATGACCGGGATCAGCCGGCGGACCAACCTGCGCCTCGACGCTTCCATTGGGATTATCTTCGCCGGCGGGTTCGCCGTGGGAATCATCCTGATGAGCCGGGTCAACAATTACACGGCCGACCTGTTCGGCCTGCTCTTCGGCAACGTCTTGGGGGTTTCTTGGAACGAGGTGGCCCTGATCGGCGGCATCACCGGCGGTGTCCTGCTCCTGGTGCTGGCCTTCTACAAAGAGCTGCTGTTCACCTCTTACGACGCCACCATGTCGGCGGCCTCGGGGGTGCCGGTGCGCTTCGTGCAATACCTGCTGCCGGTCCTGGTGGGCGTCACCACGGTGGCCTCCCTCAAGGCGGTGGGCATCATCCTGGTCCTGGCCCTCCTGGTCACGCCTCCGGCCACCGCCATGCTGCTGGCCCGGCGGCTCCCCGGCATCATCGCCTTGAGCGTCGCCGCCGGCATCCTGGCCACCATCCTCGGCCTGTACCTGTCTTTCCATTTAGACCTTCCCTCCGGGCCCAGCATCGTCGTGGTGGCCACCGGGTTGTTCTTGCTGACCCTGCTGTTCTCCCCCAGCATGGGCTTGGTCTGGCGGAGGCGCCCTTCCCTCACGCCCAGCGAAGAAGCAGCGGGGCAGGCGTCAGGCTAGGCCCCGGTCCGGCGCCGGCCGGCATGGCGCTGGATGATGGGAACCTACTTATTGAAACGGCGTCGTGGGAGATGGCATCGTGGCGTGACGGACCCGGGAGGCCAATGTTGTCCAAAGGCCGGGGAGAGCGAACGTGATGCACGAAACGCCAGCGCAAAGGGGTGAGAGAAAATATGTACGATCTGAGCGGCAAGGTAGCGATTGTAACCGGCGCCGGGGGACGGCACGGAATCGGCCGGGCCATCGCCCTCCGGCTGGCCCGGGAAGGGGCCGACGTGGTGGTGACCGACATTCAGCGAGGACCAGACTCAATCCGGGCTGAAGACCGCCAGGCCGGGTGGGAGGGCTTGCCCACCCTCGAGGGGGAGATCGAGGCCTTGGGACGCCAAGCTCTGGGGCTGGTTTCCGATGTCTCCGACTCGGCCCAGGTGGCCGACATGGTCAGCCGCACCCTGGACCGGTTCGGCCACATCGATAGTCTGGTGAACAACGCGGGGGCGCCTCCGCACCGGGACCGGGTATTGGTGGTCGACCTGGAGGACGACGCCTTCGACGAGGTGATGCGGGTTAACGTCCGGGGCACCTACCTGTGCTGCAAGGCGGTGGCCCGTCACATGATCCAGCGGGGTGGCGGCGGCAAGATCATCGTTATCTCTTCCGGTGCGGGCAAACGGGGACGGGCCCGCTTCGCCGCCTACTGCGCCTCCAAGTTCGCCCTCATCGGCTTCACCCAATCGCTGGCCCATGAACTGGGTTCCCATCGCATCAACGTGAACGCCATTTGCCCGGGCCTGGTGGATACCGAGCGGGCCGACGGCATCGCGGCCGCCCTGGCGCCCGAGGGCGAGTCGGCCGAAGAGTACCGGGTCAGCATGGTCGCGGAGCGGGCGGGGACCACGCCCATGGGCAGGGTAGCCGTCGGAGGCGACATCGCCAAGATGGCGGCCTTTCTGGCTTCCAGCGAGGCGGACTACCTCACCGGGTTGTCCATCAGCGTCTCCGGCGGCACCGAAATGAGCTGACCGTACTGCCTCGGGGGAACTTCGAAGTTCACTCTGCTTGGACGGTCGATTCGGCGAGCGCCCGGGCCGGCAAGGCCGGCGGCCTGGCTAGGATAACGAAAATCGCGGAGAGGAAATAGAGGACGGCTGCGATCACGTACAGGGTCTCGTAGCCACCCGTTATCTCTCGGAGCACCGAGGCGAAGGAAGGCCCAAGACCCAGCATTATGGTCTGGAAGGGAGTATAGATGCCCGAGATAGTGCCGTAGGAGTTCCGGCCGAAGTATTGGGCCAGCATCATGTTCTCCAATGGCGTGGCCGGTCCCGAAGAAATCCCGAAAGCCAGGGCAAAGACCAGGGCCATGGGCAACGAACCTACTGTAATCAGATAGAGAACGGAAACTCCGGCGCCGGTCATCGTCACCATCAGGCAACGGCGGGGAGTGTAGATGTCGGCCAGGTAACCCCAACCCAGGTTCCCAATGGCCAGGAAGGTTCCAATGCTAAGGACTCCGGCAGCCATTCCCTTGGAAAGCCCCGCGTCTTCGTAAAGATAGGGGACCAGGCTGAACCCCACCGAACCGGAAGCCAGGGTGCCGGTGACCGCGGTCATGACAACCATCCAGAATGCCTTGCTGCGCAATGCTTCGGGAGCAGTCCAGCTGAATTCGGCCTCGCCGGCAGGGCTACGACGCCCGCCCCCGGCCCGGCGCAGGGCCCCCGGCCCGGCCCGCGTAGACTCGTTCGGCTTGTCTCCATCGGGGAGCAGTCCAATATCTTCGGGCCGCCGCCGCATGAACAGGACAATGGGAGTCACCAGCACTAGGGAGAGGATCCCCATGTAGCGATAGGCGGCCCGCCAACCGTACCGAATGGCGATAAACGAGAATATCTGGATGTTGAACGCGCCGGTGATAGGCCGGTAAGAGGTGACCAGGGCCAGGACTATGTTGCGCCGGCGGCGGAAAAAGTTGACGGCCACCGTGCGGGGCACCAGGCCGATGAGCACCGGGTTGCTAACGGCGCGTCCCAAAATGTAGGCCGCGAAGAATTGCCACAGGGCGTCGACGCCGGCCAGGGAGAAAAAAGCCACCGCGGCAACGATGATCCCCACCGGCATCAGCCAGCGGGGGCCGTGGCGGTCAGCGAGCCGCCCGATTAACGGTGACAGCAGCCCGGAACTCCAGGTGCCGGCGGTCACCGCCAATGATATGGTGCTCTTTTTCCAGCCCGTGTCCTCGGTGACGAAGATCTGGATCCCGCCCAGCACCACCTGCGATACCCCGGTGGCGGCGAAGGTAGCCAGGAAGCAGATGCCCAGGATCAACCACCCATAGAAGAAGGGCGTCTTGAGCCGCCATTCGAGCGCAGCTTTGAGCAGAGGATTCACCCTGAATCGAGGATTATCGTTTACCCGGTATCGTTATTCAACGGCCGGGTTCCGCCGGCCGCACTTATTCAGAGCCTCATAATACAGCATTCGCAATTCACGAGCCAGCAGACCTCCAGCCCGCCTCGACGCGCTCGGACGCTGCTGGCAACGGCCGAGGGGTGGCATTCCCGGCCGCGCGAAGCTATACTGGCGAGCGCACCCTGAACCCGGGCGGCAAAGGGCTCAGGACGCCCATCCGCCGAAGGCGGAGCGAGGGACCCCCTTCCCGGGAAGAACCAGTACCTGGTCAGCTAAATACCATTGATTGTCATTCTGAGCCCTTCGGCTTCACTCAGGATCAACTCCGCGAAGAATCTCGTCGCCGCGCTGAGACCCTTCGTCGCTCGGCTGCTCAGAGTGACATGACGCAAGGATCGGGTTGACTGAGTGCAAAAGTCCGGCCGGGAAGAGTATTGGAGGCCTTGCCGTGGCCCTAGACCGCTCTGATGTGGAGCACATCGCCATCCTGGCCCGAATCGGGCTCACCGAAGCCGAGGTCGAGACGTTTCGGGAGCAGCTCTCCCACATACTGGAGCAGTTTGAAGTGCTCCGCGACCTGGACACCGCCGGCGTAGACCCCACCGGCCACGCGGTTCAGCTCCGGGCGGTGATGCGGGACGACATCCCCGGCGACTCCCTGGACCCGGAAGAGGTACTGAGCAACGCGCCCCAGCGGGAAGGGGAGTTTTTCCGGGTAAAAGCGGTGCTGGAGGAGTGAGACCGTTGGCCGATTGGGAGTACCTTAGCGCTCACGAGGCCCGCCTGCGGCTGGACCGAAAAGAGATCAGCTCCGTGGAGTTGACCCGCGCCTGCCTGGACCGGATTGAAAATGTGGAAGACCGGGTCAAGGCCTTCGTTACGGTCACGCCGGAGGTGGCGCTGCAACAGGCCGAGGAGGCCGACCGGCGCATTGCGGCCGGCGAATCCGGCCCGCTGACCGGGATACCGGTGCAAATCAAAGACGTGATGTGCACCAAAGGGGTCCGGACCACCTGCGCGTCCCGAATGCTTCAGAACTACGTTCCGGTCTACAACGCCACCGCGGTTAGCAGGCTGTTCGGCCAGGGCGCCGTGTTGCTGGGCAAGGGCAACATGGACGAGTTTGCCATGGGGTCTTCGACAGAGAACTCGGCCTTCTTCGCCACCCACAACCCGTGGGACCTGGGCCGGGTGCCCGGGGGCAGCAGCGGCGGCGGCGCGGCGGCGGTGGCGGCGGGGGAGTCAATCTTGGCCCTCGGCTCGGACACCGGCGGGAGCGTCCGCCAGCCCGCATCCCTCTGCGGGGTGGTCGGGTTGAAGCCCACCTACGGACTGGTCAGCCGCTATGGGCTGATCGCCTTCGCTTCATCGCTAGACCAGATCGGGCCTCTGACCCGGGACGTTACCGACTGCGCCTTGGTGTTGAACGCCATCGTGGGCCACGACTCCAGAGACTCCACCTCGCTACCCGTGGCGACGAAGGATTACGCCGCCAGGCTGACCGGAGATCTGCCTTCATCCTCCCTCCCCCGGGAAGGGCAAAAGGGGAAGCTACGCCTGGGGGTCCCGGAAGAGTACTTCGTTGATGGGATGGAAGAGGGGACTCGAAAAGCGGTGCAGAACGCCATCAAAACCCTGGAGGGTTTGGGGGCAACCGTCGAGCCGGTTTCTCTGCCCACCACAAAATACGCCCTGGCCTGCTACTACATCATCGCCCCATCCGAGTGCTCGGCCAACTTGGCCCGCTACGACGGGGTCAAGTACGGTTACGCGTACCGGGGCGGGGAGAGCATGTGGGCGGACATGGAGGGGACCCGCCAGCACGGCTTCGGCCCCGAAGTCCGGCGCCGGATCATGCTGGGCACCTACGCCCTCTCCGCCGGTTACTACGACGCCTATTATTTGAAGGCCCAACAGGTACGGACGCTGATCCGGCAGGACTTCCAACGGGTCTTCCAACAGGTAGACGCGTTGGTAACTCCCACGTCGCCCGTGGTGGCTTTTCAACTGGGGGAACGGACCGACGACCCGGTTCAGATGTACCTGATCGACGTGTGTACTATGCCGGCCAACATCGCCGGCCTGCCCGCAATATCCGTGCCGTGCGGCTTCGACGAGGGACTCCCGGTGGGGATGCAACTCATCGGGCCGCACCTGTCAGAGGAAACCCTGCTGCGGGTGGCTCACGCCTACGAGCAGGCCTCGGAGTGGCACCAGGCCACCCCGAAGCTTTAGACTTCCGGTAACGCCCTCAGAAGTGGCGGACTAGAGAGTGTATCCCTTTCTCAGAGAATCCATGAGCGCTTTGTCTCTCACGGAAAGCGCCGTGGAATCTTGGTATGCCGGGCGCGAAGGCCCGGTGAGACCCAACTGAAAAGACATCGCCCAGATCCGGTGCCCCAAGTTGCCAATGCGGCCTGGGTCGCGAGTTTCCGACGCTCCGGCCGTCCGCAGCGTTTCGATTCTTGAGCGCTCTATATTCCCAGCTGCCGGTGCTGTTCTTTGTATTGCTCGTGTCGCCATAATCCTGTTTACTCCCGCCAAATTTGCCATCGAATTCAATTAGACCTGAGACTCCGTCTGAGAGGCAGGGGGCTCGCACCCGTTGCCGGACTATCCGGTACATTGAACTCGGTGGTAGAAAATATTCCGTTTCCGGGTCCCTTGCTTGAGCGCCAGGCTTCCTAAATGCTTGCCGCCAATATTTGTCAATTAACTTACTAAAGATTAGCACTATCGCTATAGGTTGTCAAGCTACTAATTTTTAGTTAGAATATTCCAAACGAGCCGACCACGGAGGGGACTTCGATGAACCCTTGGGACCCGTGCCCTCGCTATGGCCGCGCCATGGAGATCCTTGGCAAGAAGTGGACCTGCCTGATCCTGCGCTGTCTACTGGGAGATGCCCGCCGCTTCACCGATATATCCTGCTACATCGGCGGGCTCAGCGACCGCCTGCTCTCACTGCGGCTACAGGAGCTGGAAGAGGCGGGAATAGTAAGGAGAAGGGTGTACGCCCAGCGCCCGGTGGCCGTGGAGTACACCCTGACCGCCAAAGGCGCGGCGTTGAGAAAGGTGGTGGAAGCCATTCAACGCTGGGCCGATGAGTGGGACAGCGTGGAGACCCAGCCGGCCTTGACCGGCTAGTCGTCTCCCCACCTCCAGCCCCGGGCCGATAGAGGTAGCTGTCCCGCAACACCGGCGGCCTGCCGGCGCCCTCTCCCGGCCAGCGAGCACCGTTCCCAAGGTGTTTCGACCCCCGGCGTGGAACCCCATCCCGGCCTCCCTCTTCGTAAGGGGAAGGAACAGCCCTCTTCCCCTTGCAAATGGGAAGATTAGAGTGGGGGTCACCCCCTCAATTTCCGATTCATGTTGCATTATTGCTCGGGCTGCAGCTCATGTTGAGTCTGGTGAACCCGCGAGGGTTGGACGGGGCTACCTCCGCTGCTAGAATGGGAGGCAACGGGAGGAAACCGATGCGCCGCAGCAAAATCAAAGACATCCTCGAACGTGAGCAAGCGGGGGGCGAGGTCCTGGTCCAAGGCTGGGTGAAAACCAGGCGCTCCTCGAAGACCGTATCCTTTATTCAGATCAGCGACGGGTCCACGCTGACGGACATCCAGGTAGTGGCCGACGAGAACTTCCCCAGCCCTGCGCTGGTGGAATCACTCACCACCGGATGCAGCGTCAGCGTATCGGGCGCCCTGGTCGACTCGCCGGGAAAGGGCCAGAAGTACGAGATTCATGCGAAAGAGATTGAACTCGTAGGTACGGCTGACTCCGAAACCTACCCACTGCAGAAGAAGCGGCACACTCCTGAGTTTCTCCGGGAGATCGCTCACCTGCGCCCCAGGACGAACACCTTCGGGGCCATGGCCCGGGTCAGGAACGCCATGTCCGTCGCCGTCCACGGCTTCTTCCAGGACCGGGGCTTTAACTTCATCCAGACCCCCATTATCACCGCCAGCGACGCCGAGGGCGCCGGGTCCATGTTCCGCGTCACCACCCTGGACCTGGAAAACCTGCCCAGGAAGGACGGGCTCATCGACCACCAGGAGGACTTCTTCGGCAAACCGGCCTTCTTGACGGTGAGCGGCCAGCTCGAGGCGGAGATCTTCGCCCTGGCCCTGTGCGACGTCTACACCTTCGGACCGACGTTTCGCGCCGAGAACTCCAACACCTCCCGGCACCTGGCCGAGTTCTGGATGGTGGAGCCGGAGGTAGCGTTCTGCGACCTAGACGGCCTGGCAGAGCTGGCCGAGGATTTCCTCAAATCCATCTTCAGATACGTGTTGGACCACTGCGGCGAAGATATGGCGTTCTTCAACCAGTGGTACGACAAGACCGCCATCTCCACCCTGGAGGGCATCGTCGACTCCAGCTTCGAGAGGCTATCCTACACCGAGGCGGTAGCGCTGTTGCAGAGATCCGGGGAGACCTTCGAGTTTCCCGTCGAATGGGGGCTGGACCTCCAGTCGGAGCACGAGCGCTACCTCACCGAGAAAAAGATTGGCCGGCCGGTCATCGTTACCGATTACCCGAAGGAGATCAAGGCGTTCTACATGCGGCTGAGCGACGATGGCAAGACGGTCCGGGCCCTGGACACTCTGGTCCCCCGGATCGGTGAGATCATCGGCGGCAGCCAGCGGGAAGAGCGGCGAGACGTGCTGCTCCGCCGGTTGCTGGAAGCCGGGCTCTCCGAGAAAGACTACTCCTGGTACCTGGACCTGCGCAGCTACGGGACGGTGCCCCACGCCGGGTTTGGCCTGGGCTTCGAGCGGACCGTCCAGTTCGTCACCGGCGTCACCAACATCAGAGACGTGATACCCTTCCCCAGGACCCCAAAGAACGCGGAGTTCTAGGGCTAACCGGATGGCGCCCTGGACCATTTCCGGTTGCTGTTGGGGGGCGTGGCAACCGGCGACGAATCCGCCTGTATTGACGCCGAAACCACTACCTGAATATAATATGGCGGCTTGACTGAATATGAACAGCCTGAGGAAGGAGCCAATATGACTACCCCAGAGGCAGCGCTACATCCACCCGCAATCATCGCCGAGCTGAAGAAGAACGACGTCACCCACGTTGTTTGGCTTCCCGATAGCGAGACCAACTTCATGTACGAGATGCTGATCAACGACACGACGCTAGACCTGGTTCCGGTGTGCCGGGAAGGGGAAACCATGGCCATCGCAGCCGGCCTGTGGGTAGGCGGCAAGAAGCCCGTGGTCCTCATCCAGAACACGGGAATCTTCGAGTCCGGTGACTCCATCCGAGGACTGGGCCTGGACATCAACCAGCCTCTGGTGATGCTGGTCGGCTACCGCGGCTGGGCTCGCCACGGCCTAACCGCTGATTCGGCAGCCCGCTTTATCGAGCACATTCTTCACGCCTGGGGCATCAGCTACTACCTGGTCGAGGCCGACGAGGACGCCGACCGGATCAGCATCGCCCTGGAGGAAGCCGAGCGCACCCAGAAACCCGTTGCAGTGCTGATGGGCAGCGAGTTCAGGGCCTAGACCAACCCGGAGAGAGGACAACAAACTATGATCGAGAACGCCGATGTCGTTCGAGTGCTTAACAGCAAGCGCGATAACGCCGCGATTGTTTCCACCATGACCGCCAACAATGCACATCTCGGCCTGCCCAGCGTGACCTCCAACGAAAAGCTGGACTTCCCGCTGTCGGGCTGCATGAGCAAGGCATCTTCCGTTGCCCTGGGCCTGGCTCTCGCCCGTCCCGAGCGGAAGGTGATGGTGCTGGACGGGGACGGCAGCCTGCTGATGAACCTGGGCACCCTGGTAACCCTGTCCAACAAGGCGCCCAAGAACCTGTACCATTTCCTGTTCGCGAACAATATTTATGCGATCACCGGCGGCCAGCCAACTCCCAGCTCGGAGACGGTGGACTGGCAGGGGATGGCCAAGGCGGCCGGCTATGCGGCCACCTTCTCCTTCGACAACCTGGAGGACCTCACCACCGGGATCGACGAGGTAATGGCTTCCCAGGGGCCCGTGTTCGTGCACCTCGCGGTCGTACCCTATGTCGAGAACATCCCCCTGCCTCAGCGGGTCCGGCCCCGGCGCAATGTTCAGACCGCCCTGCGAGAGATGCCCGAGGCGCTGAACAGCAAGTAGCTTGCCCTCGGCGCGGCGGCTACCGGGCCGATGGTCAGACCATCGACTCGCGGGCCGTGAATAGCGACAGCCGTGACAATCGACACCGGGCTCATCCTCTTGGCGTCATGCGGTATTCCGACAAAACTGTCATTCCGAGGAGCGAGGCGACGAGGAATCTGGTGCGAGGCTCCTTCATCGAAGCCTGCATCGGAGCCTGGACCCGCCTCCCTAATCCCCTCGCTTCGCCAGGGGTGACATGTTCCAGGGTACTTTTGAGGCAAGGCCCCACCATGCGGGTTTTTCCATGTTGACATTACTACTGAGGGGCCTGTTCGGCCGGTTGCTGGGGTACGCCACATTCGCCCTGGGCTTCTGGTTGCTGTTCCAGGGGATCTCACGCCCCAGCGTTGGATTGGGCATCCTGGGCGGCGGCATGGTGCTGGGCTCCATGTATCTGATGGTGGCCGCCAAGAAGTCCAGCCTGGCGCCAAGGACAGCCGAGCCGGCTGGAGAAGAGGAGGACGAGTCTGGTGATTCCCTCGATGGAAGCGGCCAGGGCGGTCAACTACCACCGTAAGGACGCCTTGGTTGTGGCTACCTCCGCGGCGCTACGGGACTGGAACGCCGTCTCGGAGCGCCGCGACCTGGACCTGGACCTGACGGACTGCATGGACCGGGCGCCCGCCGTGGGATTGGGGTTGGCCCTGGCCCAGCCCGGCAGCAAGGTCATGGTGCTGGACTGCGACGCAACTTTGCGCACCGACCTCGGCAGCCTGGCGACCATCGGCGAATCCAAGCCGGAAAACCTGGTGCATTTCGTATTCGACGATGCGTCCCACCAGTCTACCGGCGGGCTGCCGGTCAAAGGTGTCGATGCCGTTGATTTCGTCGGCATGGCCCGCGGCGCAGGTTATGTAAAGACCTACCAGTTCGACAAGCTGGAGGAGTTCTTCATCGGGCTGGAGGACGTGATGGCTCAGCCCGGTCCGGTGTTCGTCCTGGTCAAGGTGTTCCGCGATGCCGAGCTTCCGGCAATGCCCCACCGCAGCATGGCCGAGGGGTGGGCCACGATGCGCCAGACCCTCCTGGGCCAAGGGTAGTCAGGCCGTCTCCGGAGCCCGGACCAGGATCTGCCGCGCCACGTTGTAGCCGATTGACACCTTCTCCTCCTGGGTGGCCACCATCAGCACGCCAAGGAATTGGGCCGCCTCCACGACGGTTATTTCATGGTCTGGTATGATCGATGACCGGATCAGAAAATACAGCAGCTCCGAGTCCTCTTCGGGGACCCTTTCCACCATATAGGTCACGCCGACTGATGCGCTGTCCAGGGTCAAGGAATCGACGGGAATCCTGGGTTCACCGGAACCCGGGATGGGCCTGCCGAAGGGGCACCGTTTCGGGTAGCCCAGCCGTTCGGCCAGCTTCTCCTCGAACTCCCGGGACATGACGTGCTCCAACCGGTGGGCCTCGGTGTGGGCCTTGTGCAAGTCCATGCCCAGCAGGCGTACCACCAGCCACTCGGCCAGCCGGTGCCGCCGGGCGATGTTCTCAGCGCCTTCGTGGCCTTTCTTCGTCAGCCGGATGCGCTTGTCCGGCCCGACGTCGACCAGGGCCTGCCGCCGCATCCGCCGGATCATGCCGGCCACCGAGGGCACGGAGGTGCCCAGACCCTCCGAAGCCGGCAACTGCCTGATGGTATCGGTCAGCTGAGTGAGAGTGGGGATCAGCGAGTCCTCCCAGAGCTTGTAAAGACACAGCAGATAGTTTTCGGTTACCGGGGTCAAGCGCTCGGCAGGCGCGGCAGTCTCCCCAGCGTTGGCCGGTCCGGTGTCTTTTTTTCGTCGCGGCATCGGCAGCCCTCACAAACACGGGTTTACCGCATCTTACATCAAGATCGGGTTTAATGGGGCGGCCGGCTGGGGCAGTGGGGGCGGTAAAAAGCACACCCGCGTAGTGTGGCGCCTTCTGGAGCGCCGATTCGGGCCGGCCCAAGACTGGGTCGCGTCAGGCACCGACAGCCCGTTGGTCGATGAACGGTCTCAAGGCGTGTCCCGGTCGTAGCGCCACTTCCACCAACTGGCCCACCGGGTATCCCGCGGTGTGGGAGGCCAAACAGCGCACCGAACGGCCGGACTGAAGAGTTACCCGGTAGAGATAGAAGGCGCCCCGGAACTCCCGCTCGGTGATGACACCCCCGCCTTGCTCGCTGGGGTAGCAGTCCAGACAGTCGGGGCGGACCATCACCTCCAGTCCTGGAAGCGCGACCTCCCCGGAGGTCTCCGGGGCTTGAGCCGGGTCAGGGGGGAACGGCCAATCCGCCGAGCCCACCTCGGTCATCAGCTTGTCTCCGGCGCGCCACGCCGGAAGAAAGTCCACCGTGCCGATGAATTGGGCCACGAATCTCGATGCCGGACTATGAAAGATATCTTCGGGGGAGCCCACCTGCAGGACGCGGCCCTGGTTCATCACCGCGACGATGTCGCCCACAAACAGGGCCTCTTCCTGGTCATGGGTGACGAAGATGGCGGTTGCGCCGCTGGCCCGGACAATCTGCATCACGTCGTGGCGCACCTGCTCCCGCAGCTTGGGGTCCAGGTTGGAGAACGGTTCATCCAGCAGCAGCACGTCCGGTTCAGGCGCTAAGGCCCTACCCAAGGCCACCCGCTGCTGCTGACCCCCGGAAAGCTCGTGGGGCAGCCGGCGGCCCAGGCCGCGGAGGCCCACCAGGGCCAGCATCTCTTCGGTCTTGCCGTTGCGCCGGTGGGCCCGGGGAAGCCCATAGGAGATGTTCTGCTCCACCGTCAGGTGGGGGAAGAGGGCCCCTTCCTGGAATACCATGCCGATCTGCCGTTTCTCGGGTGGGACCTCCTTACCCGGACCGCAAACCAGCCGGCCTCCCAGGGTGATGGTGCCGGCGTCGGCTTGTTCGAACCCGGCGATGAGGCGCAGCGCGGTAGTCTTACCGCATCCGCTGGGACCGAGCAGGGCCAACACCTGGCCCGGCCGCACCGTCAGGTCCAACCCTTCCACTGCCGGCACGTTCCCGAAATATTTGACCAAGCCGCGGCATTCCAGGGCGGCCCGGTCATCACCGTCCGGAGGAAGCCCCCGTTGGTCCCGGTCCGGCTCCAGAGCCATCGGTTTAGCCTTTCCGGGCGATCGCGTACCGAGGCCTAACATAGACACTCCCGGTTTGCCATCCGGCGGCGGCCCGGCCAGAACGTCCGGTTACCCGCGGCGCCATCCACGGCGGCAGAACTGGAGTTTGTTTTCCTGTTGTTTAACATCATTATATGTGCAGACATATTTTCCTGAACAGTGCCATCACTATTGTTAGTGTGTCAGCCTTTATTAATATTTGTTCTTACCACGTATTGATTCTTATCAGTGAGGCAGTTCGCGTATCTGGCAGGCGTGCGATTTGAACCGTTGCGCTCCGTGATTTGGCGGTGCGGCTCACGCCTGCCCGCTGAGTCCATGGCGAGGTTTTTCGGGGCTGCCGCATCCGTTTTCAAGGGCCTTTGAGAGTTGACAGTTGGCCTCTAACCAGATATTCTTTTGACCGGTTGTTAGTGCGTACATGTTATTATTATTCAGTATAGCATAACTTTTTAGGAAGTGCGCACACTATACCGAGTCAGTCGGATCTCTTTCGAGTCGTCGAATTGTCACCCGGCCCGGGGCAGCCATTGCGCTGGTGCCGCCGCTGAGATGGACCCGTTGGCGATCAGACTACGTCACATTCCATATGCAGGAAGGCCTGGCCCCGATAGGGCGCGGGCCATGGATATATATGATCGTTAGCAGGGGGATCCATGGTTAGATTAAAGCGACTCAGGGGAATCCTCGCGCCACCACTGGCAGTCACACTACTATTGGTGGCGCTTCTTTCAGCCTGCGGCAACGGCTCCGACGATGACTCAGCCGGCTCGCTGACCATCTATTCGGGGCGCAGCGAGGCGCTGGTCGGCCCGATCATCGAGCAGTTTGGAGAGGCCACGGGCATCAAAGTGTCGGCGAAATACGCCGGGACTTCTCAGTTGGCGGCGACGCTGCTGGAGGAGGGAGACCGGTCCCCCGCCGACGTGTTCTTCGCCCAAGACCCGGGTGGCCTGGGCGCCGTGGAGCACCTGCTGGACCCTTTGCCCGAGGAGATCCTCCAGCGAGTCCCCGACTGGGCCCGATCCCCCGCAGGCAAGTGGATTGGGCTTTCCGGGCGGGCCAGGACGGTCGTGTACAATACCGAGACTCTGACCGAAGCCGACCTGCCGGACGACATCTTCGATTTCATCGACCCCAAGTGGGAGGACCGCATCGGATGGGCGCCCACCAACGCTTCTTTCCAGACCATGGTCACCGCCATGCGCGCTGTATGGGGTGAGGAAAAGACTCGCCGGTGGCTGGAGGGAATCCAGGCCAACGACCCGAAGGTTTACCCCAAGAATACCCCCCAGGTTGCCGCGGTGGCCGCCGGAGAGATAGACGTGGGGCTGGTCAATCACTACTATCTGTTCCGGTTCCTGGCGGAGGAAGGCGAGTCCTTCCCGGCCCGCAACTACCACCCCAGGGCCGGCGGCCCGGGCGCCACCATCATGGTTGCCGGAGCCGGAATCCTGGAAACCTCGGAGAACAAGGACGTGGGAGAGAAGTTCCTGGAGTTCCTGCTCTCCACGGTGGCCCAGCAGTATTTCGCCGGGCAGACCTTCGAGTACCCGCTGGTGGAAGGTGTGAAGACGCCCCGGGTCTTGGTACCTCTGGCTGACATCAACCGATCCAGTATTCCCTTGAAGGACCTGACCGACCTTGCGGGTACGCAAGCGCTCCTTCGGGACGCCGGGATACTCCCGTAAACACATACAGGCAGCAGAGTTACGGCCTTTAGACCGGCAACGAGAGACCATCAAGCCCACCGGGACCTGTTCCATCGGCCCGGTTGGCCTCCGGCCGTCATTTGGATTCCGGCCGCCGGGGTCACGGCGCTCCTGCTGCTGCCGGTGGTCTATCTGGTGTTGCGCACCCTGGGCGCCGGCACGGAAGCGTGGGAACTGCTGGTCCGCCCTCGGATCCTGGAAATCCTTGGGCGCACCCTGTTGCTGGTCGTCTCCGTCAGCGCGGCCTCAATAGCCCTGGCCGTACCTCTAGCCTGGCTCACCATGCGCACCGACCTTCCCCTGCGGAACATGTGGGTGGTGCTGACGGCGCTGCCCCTGGTGATTCCCAGCTACGTGGGTGGGTTCGTCGTCGTCGTCGCCCTGGGGCCCCGGGGGATGCTGCAAGGTTTGCTGGACAGACTCCTTGGGGTCGAACGGCTGCCGGATATCCACGGCTTCTCCGGGGCCTTCCTGACCATCACCTTCCTCAGCTACCCCTACGTCCTACTGACCGTGCGGGCCGCCTTGCAGCGCATGGACCCGTCGCTGGAGGAGACCTCCCGCGGTCTGGGATTCGGCCCCTGGTCGACGTTCTTTCGGGTCACCCTGTTTCAACTGAGGCCCGCTCTGGCCGCCGGGGCCCTCCTGGTGGGGTTGTATACCCTCAGCGACTTCGGAGCGGTGTCACTGCTCCGGTACGAGACCTTCACTTGGGCCATCTTCGTTCAGTACGAGTCCGCCCTCGACCGGACCCTGGGCGCGGCCTTGTCGTTGGCGCTGGTCGGGTTGGCGTTGGGGTTCGTGGCCGCGGAGTCCCTCACTCGAGGCCGGTCCCGGTATTACAGCAGCGGCGCCGGGGCAGCCCGGCCCAGGGTACCGGTCCGGTTGGGCCGCTGGCGCTGGCCCGCGGTGGCCTTTTGCGCCGCCGTGATCATCGCCGCCTTGGCGCTTCCCGTGTCCATTCTAGGCTACTGGGTGGTCCGGGGAGTCGCGGCGGGGGAGCCGCTCCTGATCGTTTGGGGGAACATCTGGAACTCGATGTACGTTGCGGGCCTAGCGGCAGTCGCCGCGGTGGCGGCGTCCCTGCCCATAGCGATCGTCTCGGTCCGCTATCCCGGCCTGTTCGGCAGCATCATCGAGCGGGTGACCTACATCGGATTCGCGTTGCCCGGCATCGCCATTGCCCTGTCGCTGGTATTCTTTGGGGCCAAGTACGTCTCGCCTCTGTACCAGACCACGGGCCTGCTCATTTTCGCCTACGTGGTCCTCTTCCTTTCCCCCGCGGTGGGAGCGGCCAGGACCTCTCTGCTTCAGATAAGCCCCCACATGGAGGAGGCTGCCCGTAGCCTGGGCCGGTCTCCACTACGGGTCTTCGCTTCCGTCACCCTGCCTCTGGTCAAGCCCGGCATCCTGTCCGGAGCGGCCCTGGTCTTCTTGCTGACCATGAAAGAGCTGCCGGCGACACTGATTCTGAGCCCCGTCGGTTTCACCACCCTGGCCACCTCCATCTGGGCCGCGACCTCCGAGGCGTTTTTCGCCCAGGCCGCGGCGCCGGCGCTGCTGTTGATAGTGGCTTCCTCCATTCCCCTGGCTTTCCTCATGCTCCGGGAGCGAAGGTAGGCTATAATGACCGGGCCCGCCGGGGCGGCGGCAGCAACCCGGAGGTGCGACAGTGGCATCATCGACAGCGGACCTGCAGGTGATCCAGCCCGGCCAGTTGATCGACGGCCTGAGCGAAACCCCAGCGGAAGGAACGGCGGTGGTGCTCCAGGGGAGCCGCATCCACTGGGTGGGGCCTCGGGAGCAACTGCGAAGCCGAAGCGGGCCCCTTGACGGTCTGGCCGACGGGAGTGAACCCCAGGTGCTGGATCTCCCTCAGGCCACTCTCCTGCCCGGCTTGATCGACTGCCATACCCATACCAACATGCCCGGTGATGGGCGCACCGGTAAGGAAGTGGACTGCGAGACCGACGATATCCGGCTGCTGCGGTCGGCCCGGAACGTGCGCCGTGCCCTCGAGTCCGGCGTTACTACCCTGGCCGACTGCGGGGCCTGGAACCGTACCGGTTTTTCACTGAGGCAGGGGCTGGCCATGGGCCTGGTGGACGGGCCGCGGGTGCTGGTCGCGGGGCGGCCCGTCACCATCACCGGGGGCCACCTGTGGTTCATGGGCGGGGAGGCCGACGGACCCGAGGGCGCGCGGCGTCAGGTCCGCCAGCTCATCAAAGAAGGCGCGGACCTGATAAAGCTGGTGGCTTCCGGGGGCAGCACCGTGACCAGCGACCCCTTTCGCCCGTCACTTACGGTGAGCGAACTCAAGGCCGCGACGGAAGAGGCCCACAACCGGAGCAGGCCCGTCGCCGCCCACTGCCGGTCGACGGTTTCCATCAACAATGCGCTGGAAGCCGGGGTCGACATGATATTCCACTGCGCGTTCTACGACCCGGACGGTTCCCACCGGTTCGACCAGGCCACCGCCGAGCGCCTGGCTGCCTCCGGGGTCTGGGTCAATCCAACCCTGCACCTCGGCACGTTGCGCCTGGGTATGCTGCGCCAGAAACGGATCGAGGAGGACCTTTCGGCCGAGGAGTCGGCTGATCTCGACAAACTAGAGCAGGGACGCCGGGCCCGCATGGAGCAGTTCGGCCGGCTGATCGAGATGGGGGTAAACCTGGTCGGAGGGTCCGACGCCGGTTGGGGCCTGTACCAGTTCGGCGACTTCCAGGGCGAGCTTCTGTCGATGAAGGAAGCGGGGCTATCCCCGATGCAGGCGATTCTGGCCGGCACCCGGAATACGGCGGCCGCCCTGGGCGTACTGGACTCGGTGGGCACCATCGAGGCGGGCAAGGAGGCGGACCTTCTTCTGGTAGAGGGAAATCCGGTGGAGGGCCTCGCCGCCCTGCGCCGGGTGGTAGCGGTGTTCCACGGGGGCCGCCGGGTTAAATGCACCGCCTAGAACGGCGAGGGGCCTGAACCGCCCTCCAATCGCCAGACGCCGGGCCGGCGCAATTCCCCTTCTTGCCATGCCTGGAGCGCGTGTGGACTTGGCGGTGTCCGCGGGGTATCATAATCGCGCCGCCTGCCGCCTGCCCCTTGCCGGCGGGCCGGCCGGCAAAGACAACCCCAAGGTCATGCCCAAACCGTTCGTTAAGGAGAGGACCCATGAAGAAGGTAACCTTTAGCGACGCGCCAAAGGTGAAAGTAAACATGGTTGGTGGTTTGATGACCGGCAACCAGGTCCACAGGCAGGCCATTTTGCAGCCCGGTGAGAGCAGCAACTTCAACTTCGCCGTCGTCAGTTTCGACGCCGGCTCCCGCACCCGTTTCCACACCCACTCCGGAGACCAGCTTCTGGTCATCACCCAGGGGAGTGGCAAGGTGGCGAACGACAGCGAGGTCTTGACGGTTACCGAGGGCGATATGGTCCTGATTCCCGCCGGTGAAAACCATTGGCACGGCGCCCCCGATGACACCTCCATGGCCCACATCACCATCACCATTCCGGGCAGCAAGACCACTCAGACTGAGTAGTAGCACCCTTCAGCAGAACGGTGCCTCGTAATTGGCCAGATACCCAAGCCGTCATCCCAGCGAAGGCCGGGGTCCAGCTTGTGCTTCTCTGGGTTTCAGCCTTCGCCGGAACGATGCTCCGTAAGTGGCCCGATACCCAGGTCGTCATCCCGGCGAAGGCCGGGATCCAGTTAGCGCTTCCCTGGGTTCCGGCCTTCGCCGGAAAGACGATCGCACGACTTCGCCGATGCGAAGATTGTTGCGAGGCGGCGCCTTGAAATGCCCCCACACCGCCCTTCGATCGCATGGACCCGTTTCTGGCGAGCGCGTTCCTCGAAAGCGGCGAACCGCCCGAGCCTCTCCAACCCAAGCCCATTCGAAAGGAATCCCACTCGTGCAACTACCGGTGGGGAAAGAGGCTCCCACCGATAGCTAGACAGGCAACTTTCTCTTGAAAGCGCCCAGCGAACTTCCCTCGCGATTGAGGGTTTCCCAGGATGCTCGATTCTCAGTCTTGTTGCTTATTCGACTCGACGTGGGACGCCAGTTGACTGATCGTCTGCTGCAGGTTCCGGTCAGCGTCTTTCGTCTCGGGCGTCTCGTCACCCAACGAGGTGCTGCCCATTTGCCGGTACACGTCGGCCACACCCTGGAACATACGCGGGGTGAGACCCAGATGGTCGAAGGTGGCTTCGATCTCCTGCATCTCGCTGACCCAGCGCCGTGACTTGGCGGGCACACCGGGAATGCCGCCCTCCATCCGTTTGTAGATGGCGGGCTGGCTGCCGAGGAACTCCTCCCGCAGATGGTCGGATAGGCCCATCAGTTCGGCGGCCATCAAAAGCTCGGCGTACAGAGCCGACGACCCTTTAGTCATGGCCGCGTAGCACATCTTGATGCCCGACGCCAGGCCAATTTCAGACCCCATGCCGCGCACGTCCAGCCCAAAATCCCGGAGCAGCTCGAAATCGGCTAGTCGCGGGCCTGAGGCGTAGAATCGGGGGCAAGACCCGCCTTTGGGCGGACCTCCGATAATGGAGGCATCGACAAAGCGGCCTCCGGCCGTCTCGATGACGGTTTCCATGCGGCGGGCCACCTGGGGAGCGATGGCGTTGCACTCGGCGAACAGCACGTCTGAACCGGTGGCGCGTATGGCGTCAGCCACCGATTGGCACATTGCGGGCACCACCTCAGATACCGTGATGGAGAGGATGACGTCGGACTGCTTCACCATCTCCTCAAGGCTCGGAATGTCCGCGATGCCAGCTTTCTCGGCCAGGGCCCGAGTCCGGCCGGACCTCCCGGCCAGGCAGGTGACGACCCGCAGCTCGTGCTCTCGAAGCAACTGGCCTACGGCATGCCCCATATCTCCGGGGCTGAGAATCGCAACAGTCTCTATAGACACGCGGTACCTCCTCGAAACATCCGTTTATTGTTTGCCAATTGAACAACCATATTTCAAATATCGTCGGGATTAGCGAGGTACTTGCTGGGCGCCACTTTCAGGGTGGTGGCCCTCGCCAATGGGGATCGGAAACGCCCTACTTGAGGCTCCACAGCTGCCGGAACCGAAGGCCAATGAAGACCGTCACCGCTATGGCCACAACCCCCGCCAAAACCACGGCGTTCTTCACACCCAGGACCCCTTCTTCGGCCAGCGCCCCCAGCACAAGGCTGCCCAGAGGCTGGAAGCCATGGTCCATCACGTATATGCTGGTAACCCGGCCGCGCAGCGCATCGGGAGTTCTGGACTGTACCAGGGCGTTGTTCACCAGCCGAAAACTGGTGTTGAAGAAACCCATTACTCCAATAACGACCAGGGATACACCCAGGCTGCCAAAATGGGACGTTATCCCGAAGAAAGTGAGGGCCAAGGTCACCAGGATAATCGACCCCGTGTTGATCCTGCCCCTGGACTGATAATCGCCCAGGGCGGCGATGGCGAAGGTGGCCATCAGAGAGCCTATCCCCATCGCCGCGCCCAATGCCCCCAGCTCCACCGCCCCGCCGTGGAACACATCCACCGCGAACACCGACAGTAGGTTTTGAGTCGAGTGGACAAACAAGGATGGTATGAAGACCAGGATTATCAGCAACAACAGGATCGTGTCGCTCCGGACGTGCCGTACACCTTCCACAAGGTTCTTCACCACCGTCGTCCGCTCGGCCGCCCCTCGCCGGTAGGGTGTCTTCATGGGCAGGATGATTAGGAACACCGCCAGATAAGCGGCACTCTGAATGAAGAAGTTGCCGGAGACCCCCATCACCGCAATCATCGTCCCGCTAATCAAGGGGGCAATGCTTTGAGTAACTCCATTAGCCGAGTTATTGAGGGCGATGGCGTTGGTCAGGTCTTCCTCCGGCACGGTATTGACGATCAATGCCTGCCGCACCGGCTGGCTCAACGCCGAGTCCAGCCCCAGCAGGAAACTGAAGAGGAGGGCGTGCAATTCCGTAACCCTGTCCACCTGCACATCGACGGCAAAAAGGAACGCCATGACGACGAGAGCCGCCTGAGCTGTTAGAAAGAGCTTCTTCCGGTCCAGCCGGTCGATAGCGACCCCGGCCAGGGGACCTACGAGAAGAATGGGCAACGCCCGTACCCCGAGTACAACGCCCACCCAGAACGGCGAATCCGTTAGCTGGAGCACCAACCAGCCCATGGCGATCTGCTGGACCTGGTTCCCGGCGCTGATGAAGGCGCTGCCGACCCAGAGATACCGGAAGTCTTTATTTTGAAGAGCGGAGAAGGTGCGGGAAAGGCCTGAATTTCGCGCTCTTCGGGTTTCCGCTGGGCCCGTTGGCTTCATGTCTGTTTAGGCCGCATGCTGCGTTTCCCCAAGGCACTTCTCGAACGAAGTCGCAGAGGCATGATTGACTCTGATCCAAATGTGGATAAGGCCTCACCGCGAGGGTTCCGCCAGGGCGGTGGCATGGCCAGAGATCGCTCCGGCGAAGACGGAGAGAGGGCCGAACGGGACACGACTTCCGTCATCATGAACCGTTCGTTCTTCCTTGAGAAGATCAATCGTTACTCCACGAAGCGTCTAAACCCGGCTTGGTGGAGATTTTGCTACCACCCAAGACGATTTCCAGTTGTCCGGTTATTTGGCTGGGCATTGACCACGAATAGGGTACACAAGGGGACCGGCGAAAGCAAGCGCGCCTACTCGACGATCGACGAAGTTTTCCGAAGATCGCTTCCGGAATGGTGAAACGCTCGCCCATCAGCTTGAGTCTCCGGTCCACTGAGGAGCAAGCATATTGTCAAATGCGCATCAACCTCTGGCCCGCCACGGCCCGTGACAGGGAGAACTACGAGGGGCAATACCACTTGATTTCTATCTTCGCCAGGATTAGCCTGGCCGTTACAGAGTGCCATTTTCAGGGCGATGGCCCTCGTCACATTTTTCTTGCGCGGAGGTACTCGGCCTGGCCGGTCCAGTAAGGAGATACCGGCGAAGGCCCCGCCTAGAAGAGGCCGTCAACGAACCCGATCTTGTACATCAAGCCGAAGCCAATAAGGATGCTCAGGGTCCCCGTGCCGAACTGGACAAACCGGTTCAAATTGGGCAGGCGGTTGGCCGAGAAGACAAAGGGCAGGCTGATCAAGATGGTCATCATGCCCATGCTCAGCACCGAGCCTACTCCGAATAGCAAGAGGTACACCATGCCGGTTATCGGATTTTCGATGGAAGCCAACACCAGCAGAGTCAGGGCGGCGGTTCCCGCCACGCCTTGAACCATCCCTATAAAGTAGGATTTCTTCCTCAAGAATGGCTTGCCAACGCCCAGGATTTGGTGGTGCTCCTGGACGGGCACAGGGTTCTGAGCATGGGAGTGGTAATGTTGATGCTCACTCTCCACGTGGCCGTGTTCGTGCTGATGCACCCTTTTCTTCCGGAAGTTGTAGATAACCTGGGCCCCAAGACCGACCAGCATGACTCCCACGCCAAACTCCAGGAGCAAGGCCAGGCGGTCGGGTATGGTCAGGCGAAGAGCGATGATCACGATGCCCAGCAAGAAGAGAGTTGTGGTGTGCCCGAAGCCCCAGGAAATACCCACCCAAAAGGATTTCATGGGGTTTCGATACTCACTGACGATAGTGGATACCGCTACCACATGGTCGGGGTCCAGGGAGTGTCTCAGACCAAGAACCACACCCAGGCCCAGGGCTGCGAACAGGCCAAGCTCGGCCAGTCTCTCTTCCATACTATCACCCGTTCAGTGGGGTTGACTCTTTATGCTTGTCGACGCTTCTCTTCAGAGCAGCAATCGGCACAGACACCGGACACGGTGAAGTGATCCAGGTCAGGCTCGAATCCGAATTCCCGGTTCAGTGTCTTCCGGAACTCCTCCAGGTAGTGGGGGCTGAGGTCGAAGGCCCCGTTGCAGACCCGGCAAACCATGTGGTGGTGGCGCCCCTGGGGGCCGGTCAACTCGTAGTGAAGCCGGTCCCCAATGGCCACCTCCGTCATCACCCCCAGATCTCGAAACAGGTGGAGGGTCCGGTACACCGTGGCGATGTCCATATAGGGATAGGCTTCCTTAGCCCGCCTGAATACCTCATCCACCCCCATGTGCCCGGCGCCCTCCGCCACTGTGGAGAGGACGATGAGCCGCTGGGGGGTGAGCCGGTACCCTTTGTCTCTGAGAGCCTCTACGGCTAGTTCGTGGTTCACCGTGTAACCAAACTCTTCTGCAATTGGTTGCGCTTAAATATTGCGGCATGTTGATATCGGTTGTCAAGACCAAATATTCGCAGTCCCGGCCATGCGCAAGATTGGGACAAGTGAGAACGACGCAGCGGAAAGGAAAGCGGCTGGGCGTGTTACCTCGCCGCATGGTGGGCCGCCGAACCTGACGTTGGCCATCGCCCGGCACCCGTTTTGGGCGGGCGGCCCTGAGGAAAGGGCGGGCGAAGCTGAAGGCAGAGCCGTGCTACACCTTGACCTTGGCGATCATCGCGGCGGAAACGATCCTGGTCCCGGCCATCGCCAGGAAGACAATCGGCCAGGGACTGCCAGCCATGTCCAGGACGATGCTGAAGACGATGGCCTGCATTCCGGCATAGGCATACCCATGGGCGTCCAGCAAACCGGAGGAGGTCCCGGACATGCGCCGTCCGGCGATGTCCACCGCCACCGTGGACATGGGCGATAGTCCCATCGAGATCCCACCCAGCAAGAGCAGTGCCGCCCCCAAAGTGACGTTCACGGGAGGCGCGAAGGCGATGGCGACCAGCACCACCGTGCTGGCGGCGCAGGAAAAAAGGACCATGGGCCGCCGGGCGCTGTGCAGCAGCCGGTCGGAGACGATGCCGGACAGGGGCGGCGCGACCAGGTACCCCAAAGGCAGCAGGATGGTCAGCAGGACGGTGGACTCGATCGACAGCCCGCCTTCTTCAAAGTAGTAGATGGGGACCCAGGTGGTCAGCCCGTAGCGCACCACGTTTTCCAGGCCCTTTACGTGACTGGCCAGCAGAAAGCGGGGGTTGGAGAGCAGCTCTTTGTAGGGCCCCAGGCCCCGGAGGCGCTCCGACGCCACCGCCTCCGGCGCGGCGGACACCTGGTCTTCCTCCACGTATTCGGGCAGACCAACGTCGGTGGGCCGGTCCCGGGCCAGGAAGTAGACCGCTATCCCAAGAACCGCGATGATCAGAGGCGGGTAGCGGAAGGCGGCCCGCCACCCGAACTCGGCGCCCACCGATCCGCTGATCCACCACATCATCAGCATAGCCCCGCCGGCGGCCGTCCCCACGAACCCCATGGCCATGCCCCGGTCGCGCCGGGGCCACCACTGGGAGACCATGCTTATGCCGGGGCTCCAGCAGGCGGCGTTAACGAATCCAGCGATGCCCCAGGGGATGGCCATGGTGACCGGGGAGGTGGCGAAGCTGGTGATCCAGTTGAGAACCGTGGTCAGGACCGCCCCGAGCAGCACCCACAATCGAAGGCCGTAGGCCTCGGCCAGCCGGCCGTGGACCAGGTCCCCCAGCCCAAAGCCCCAGAGGAGCATCGCGTTTATCAGGCCGATCTCAACGTTGCTGAGATCCAGGTCCGCTTTTACCAGCGGAGATACCGGCCAGAAGTTGAAGCGACCCAGGTACAGGAAAATGTAGAATCCACAGAAGACGAGCAGGACCCGCCATTTCCAGACGTGGTAACTCTTTGGAAGGTCGGAGTATCGCTGGGCCTCGGCGCTGCTCACCCGCCGGACCCCCGCCTGAACCCCGGTACTGGCTGCCGCCGAAAGCAGGCGCTCCTCGGACCATCGGCGGTCCGAGATAAATCGCCCGCGCCAGCCTCAGCATACTTAACCATGTTGAGTATCCTAAGGCGCGGAGGCAGCGTTGTCAACCCCGGGCTGGATAGGTGGACCGAAGGCCCTCCAGGTTGCCCGGCAGTCGAACAACGAGGACCAAGGGTTTGGTGTTATTGATCGCAGCATAGAGGGCGAAAATAATTCCAGGCGTTGTTGATGAACAGAATCCCCTGTATCCCTCTATTAGCAAGGGGATGTCGCGTCGCAAAGCTCTCCAAATTCAGGGTTATGAAGCTTGGCACAGGTTGGCAGGGCTAGGCTCTCAGTTTTCTTCTTCCGACAGATGCAGGGCCAGTTGGGCCAGGGTGCGAGCCGGGGTGCCGGTGGCGCCTTTGATCTGGTAACCTTTGGTTCTCTCCGATGTCGAGGTGCCGGCGATGTCCAGGTGCACCCAAGCAGCGTCGCCCGCAAACTCGGCGAGCAGGAAGGCGGCGCTGATGGAACCGGCCTGGCGTCCGCCGCTGTTCTTCATGTCCGCCACGTCGCTCTTGATCAGGTCCTTGTACTCCTCGAACATGGGCAATTGCCAGAACTTCTCCCCTGCCGTCCGGCCCGCCGCGATAATCTGGTCGATGAGTCCCTGCTTGTTGCCCATGACGCCGGTACAGACCTTGCCCAGGGTGGTCACCATCGCCCCGGTCAGCGTGGCCACGTCCACCAGCCGGGTGAGTCCCTGGCCGCGGGCGTAGCAGAGGGCGTCGGCCAGCACCAAGCGGCCCTCGGCGTCGGTGTTGATGACTTCGATGGTCTTGCCGTTCATCGCCCGCACCACGTCGCCGGGCCGCTGGGCCGAGCCGCCGGGCATGTTTTCGGAGGCCGCGATGATGCCGGTCACGTTGATCGCGGGCTTGAGCCGCCCTATCGCCTGCATGGCGGCGATCACCGAAGCTCCGCCGGCCATGTCGCCTTTCATTGCCTCCATACCGCCGGGTTGCTTCAAAGATATGCCTCCGGTATCGAAGGTGATCCCCTTGCCCACCAGCCCTAGGTTGTTGGCCGGGTTGTCCGGGTCGCCGGTGTAATTCAGGACGATCAGCTTGGGCGGTTGGTCGCTGCCCTGAGCCACTCCCAGCAGCGCGCCCATGCCTAATTCCCGCATCTCCGAGGCTTCCAAAATGGTGAGGGAGAGCCCTCCCGCGTCAGCGACGGAACCGGCGACCTCCGCCATCCTGGTGGGAGTCATGACGTTGGCCGGCTCGTTAACCATGTCCCTGGCCAGTATCGTCGCATCCGCCATTACCTTCCCGCGGGCCACCCCCAACTCGAGGGCGGAGGCCGTACCGGAATCCCGGTCGACAATCGTCAACTCCTCGAAGTCCGCGGGCGCTACCGCCGCGTTGGAGAGGTAGATGCCGAACCGGTAGAGGCCCAGCAGGGCGCCCTCGGCGATGGCCTGCCCCGAAGCTTGGGGGTCCAGGCCGCCGATCCCGGCGCCGTGGGCAATGGTCGCCGCCCGGCGGATGCCCCGATGCCGCAGAAAGCGGAGCACGCTTCCGGAGACCCGGCGCACCGCCTGGGCGTCGAAACCCTCCGCCGGTCCGAGTCCGGCCACGACCACCCGGACCGGTCCGATCTTGCCAAGGGTGTGAATCAAGCTGATCTCCCCCGGCTTGCCTTTGATCTCGCCGTCCTGGATCAGCCGGCTTATGGCGCCGTCCAGCGCCTGGTCCACCGCGCCGGTGGCCCCTCCGGGTTGGGACACACCCTGGAACAGGTTGACAACCAGGGCGGGGGTGTCGATGCCGGTTATGTCGCCGGTCTTGAAAATTATTTCCATATCTTGCTCGTTTCCTCGTAGGTTCTCGCGAGACCAGGGGGAGGCCCTCACCCTCGCTCCCTCTCCCGAAGGGCGTGGGCTGCCCCGGCCAGGCGGGCAATTTCGGCCAGCACCGAAGAGAAGCCGGCCGATGAATCGACGGTATAGTGGGGCCCACTGACCGGCTCTTCACTGGAAGACAGCCTGCAGTATATTTGCCAGTCCGCGTCCGAGTAGTCGCCGGGGCGCGGCTTCACGGCCCGCTTCGCCAGCCGCCGCCGGACCGTCTCCCGCGGCGCGGTGAACCTTACCAGGACCAGGGGGACGGCCAGGCGCTCGCAGATCCGGTGCAGGGGCCGCCGGGAGGGTTTCGTCAGGTTGGTCGCGTCGTACAGCACCCGGCAGCCCAGGGCCAGGTAGTTCTCGATGAGCCGGTGGCAGGACCCGAACACGCGGGCGTGTTCACTCGGAATGTATCTGGGCTTCGGTGCCAAGAGCTTGCGGATTTGGTCGCTTCCCAAGACCTGGAAGGGGACCAAACGGGTCAACTCCCCGGCGAAATAGGACTTGCCCGTGCCGGGAAGTCCGCTGAGCACCACCAGCAAGGGGCCGCCCGTCCCCTGGGTTGGGCCCAGTCCCCCGGCGGGTTCCAAGGCCTGTGCCAAGAACTCAACGTCCCGCAATGCCTGCTCTTCCCTCGGGTGTGACGCCCGTCTGCGCCCGTCTGCTTTGGCGCCGGCCCCGTTGCCGACGCTACACCAGTGGCCGGGTCCGGTCAAGCTTCCCGTTCAAGCTTAATTGGGTGACTGCCCATTGCGCCGTCCACGTAGAAGGCCACGCCCAGCAATCCGGGCCCCGTGTGCAGCCCCATCACCGGAGTGAACTGGCTGACGAAAAGCTCCCGGCAGCTGAATTCGGCCTCGATGCGGCGGGCCAACGCGGCGGCATCGTCGGGAGCGCCGGCTTCCACTACATTGACCACCACCGGGACCACCACCGGCTCCCGGGCCACCCGTTCCCGCATCAGCTCCAAGAGACCGGCGGTGGCTTTGGCCCGGTTCCGGGGCCGGCCCACCATCCGGGCCTCGCCCATTCGCAACTCGGTCAGGGGTTTGATCCCCAGCAAGGTGCCCGCCCAGGCTCCAAGCTTGCGGGCCCGGCCGCCCCGGCTCAGGTAGCGGAGGGTATCCAGAAAGGCGAACAGGTTCACCTTCGGCGCCAAGAGGTGAACGCCGGCGATCACCTCCTCGAAGCTGTGACCCATGGAGGACCACCGCGCCGCGGCCAGAGCGATGAGGCCCAACCCTCCAGCGGCGGTCTGGCTGTCGACAACCTCGACCCTGACGCCGGACAATTTCCCCCCGGCCAACTCCAACGCGGCACAGGCCGAACGGTAGGTCGCGCTAAAATTAGCCGAGAGCGTGAGGCAGAGGACGTTCGGCGCCCGCCGGCCGGCCTCCAGAAAAGCGTCAAGAAAATGTTGAGGCTGAGGAGCCGCGGTCGTAAACGCGGATTGATGCTCCTCTTCGAGCAACCGGTAAAACCGGCCGGGCTGGATATCCACCCCGTCGAGGTAGGTCCGCTGGCCGATAATCAGCTGGTGGGGAACGGAGGCTATGCGCCACTTTGTCAGCAGGTCCGGCGGCAGACAGTTGCTGCTGTCCACCACCACGGCTACCTCGGGTTGTCGAACCAAGGGGATACTACCTCGCCGCCAGCCTCGCCCGCCATGCGACCGGATTAGCGGCGACTAAGCCGCGGCTGCAACATTTCGGGGCAAAGGAGAAAGCCCGCTGAAGGCCCAAGCGGACTTGCCCGGTCAGCCTACAACCGGCTGACCACTTCCGCGCGTATCACCCATATGACCACGAGCGCCACCATGGGGCTGAAATCGAACGACCCAAAGGTCGGGAGGACCCGGCGAAGCGGGCCGAGTACCGGCTCGGTGACCTGATTTATCATTTGGTAGGCGCTGAGCAAAATCGGGTTCGGCCGCGCCCCGGCCAGAGGTAGGATGAAGGAGAGAATCACCCTGGCGAAAATCACCAGAGTGAAGATGTTGAGTACAGAGTTGATGATTCCTGCCAAAGGATATCCTCCGCTACTGTTGGCCCAGTTTGATGGATTTTTGATATGCCGCGTTGACCGCCTCGACGAAAGCGCCCGGAACACCGGCCCTTTCCAGCGCCTGTAGACCCTCGGCAGTGGTGCCGCCGGGAGAGACCACCATGTCCTTCAGCACGCCGGGGTGCTTCCCGGTCTCCATGACCAACTTGGTGCTCCCGTATATGGTCTGTAGGGCCAGGGTCCGGGACATGTCCCTGGGAAGGCCCACGTAGACCCCGGCGTCGATCAGCGCCTCGATGACCAGGAAGACGTAGGCCGGCCCGCTGGCGCTCAAGGCCGTGGCCATGTCCAGGTATTTCTCGTCGTCGACGTAGATCTCCTGACCCACGGTTTCCAGAATAGACCGAGTCATATCGCGGGCGGGTGTTTGCACCTCGCCGGAGCAGGTCCAGAGGCTCATACCGCACCCGATCTGGGCCGGGGTGTTAGGCATGACCCGGATAATGGCTCCGTGGCCCAGGCCGGCGGACAGGGTGGATACCTTGACACCGGCCACTATGGAGAGGGCCGACTGCTCCGCGCCCAGCCTTCCCTTTAGCTGCCCAAATACGGCGGCAAGGTCTTGAGGCTTGACGGCCAAGAGCACCAGGTCCGCGTCCCGGAGAGCTTCTTCGTTGTCCGAACCCACGTGGACGCCGTATTGCTGTGACAGGTACTCACGCCGGCCGGCCAGGCGTTCGCCGACCCAGATGTCGCCGGGGCCGGCCAGCTTGGCGGCGAGCACACCCTGGAAGATTGCCTCCGCCATGGTGCCGCCGCCGATGAACGCTAGCTTCATGAATAAATCCGTTCCTAGTTAGGATGGCCTCTCCCCTGATTAGCTCACACATTATACTCTACACGGCAGGGCAGCGGGAGGAGGTGTCAAGGGACACCGCTGGAAATCTTCAGGCGTCGGACTTGGAAGTCCTTCTTAACTCCCACACGCGAATACGCCGGTTGCGGCATGACGATACCCAAACCACCACATCACGTCAAAGACGGCCTTAACGGGATCTGAATCCTCGGTTTATCATGATACATCGGCCCCTTGACGCACGTTAATGGAGGCCGATAGTATCACGTCCGCACACAACTCGTAAAAGACACTGTTAGACCACCTGGGGCAATCGACCAGTGGCTACTGGGATTCCAGAGCACGGAATGGACGAGGTGAGTTGAAATGGCAGAGTGCAGATGGTGTGACAAGCGAGGCCTGTTCTTATCGGTTGACACGAATGGCCTCTGTCGAAACTGCCAGCCATTGATCATCGAAATCCGGAGCGTAACGCGAGTCCTTGGAGACTCGATGCGGTTGGCGCACGAAGGGAAGACATTCGGTACCCGGCTTTCCCGCTGCGACCTCGCGATTGAGCACGCGGAGCACCTTGCCAAGTTCGAACGTAAGGGTGTGCCAACGATATCGCCTCCTCCCTCCACCATCGTGTCGGAATATCGCGGCTTCCGCGCGAATCTCGTTGTTGAGGAAGCCGACACAGTGGTTGAGGGGGCATTCGAGAAGGCCGGCGTGGCGTCGACCCCGAAGGCTAAGGAGCGTGCCCTTGCGGCCGGCGTGTTGAAGCTGCGCGAACTCGCCCAAGAGCTTGAGGATTCTTCACGCATTAACTCATTGGAGCAACGAATTCGCCAGGAAATCCATCGTGTTACTCTTGGCGGATACTTGGAAGGTGGCCGCAAGGCAGAGTTCAAGGGCAACGTCAGGAAGGCCATTGATCAATATCAGGAGGCTTTGTTCTTCATCAAGAACGACGAGATTGATGACACGCGGCAGGAGTCGGAGATTCACGAGATCGAAGCCAAGCTGAAGGGCCTTACTGGTGCTCAGTAGACGTCGCAGCAGAGGGGCTATCGTGCGGTTGTAGCGGACGGCGCCCCGCCGCCGCTGGCGCCGAGCATTAGCCATACAGACTCGGTCGCACCACCAACACGCGTTTGCCGGGCCGTCGCCAGGCGGTGATTGCACGGCATCGCGTCGTATAGGAAAATTGGAGCATGAGTTCCAACGTCGACATCAAGAACCTGACTGCTGAGGAGCGGCTCGCGTTGCTTGCAGACATCTGGGACAGCCTCAACCCCGAGGATGTACCGGTGACCGATTTGCAGCGCGCAGACCTGGACCGCAGGTTAGACGATCTCGAGCAGGACCGGGACCTGGGCATCCCGTGGCGGGAGGTCCTTCGGCAGATTCGAGATCGATCGAAGTGAACCTCGTTGTCCGGCCAGCGGCGGCCGCGGATCAACTCTCTACAGGGCCCTCCATGGGTTTGCCTCCGCCGTCGGGGCAGGTATGCGCATGTATCAAATTGAATCCAGCGATCCTCAAGGTGTAGTATTGGTATTATGAACCAAGACCCAATTTATCTGCTGAAAGAGGCCCTCAAGCTTCCACCGGAAGCGAGAGCAGCGCTTGCTGGGTCCCTTCTTGACAGCCTGGACGAAGAGGTCGACGAAGACGCAGAAGCGGCATGGCACGCTGAAATAGACCGGCGGATCAGAGAGATCGATTCCGGAACGGTCAAGACTATTCCGTGGTCTGAGGCACGTCGTACCATTTTCGGCCTGTAATGGCCCAGCTGCCTGTCGATATTCACCCCGAAGCAATCGCGGAAGCTCAGGCGGCTTACAGGTGGTACCGGGAGCGGAATAGAAACGCGGCAGCGGCATTCCTTGCGGAACTGGACCGTGCCGTCAAAGCCATCTCAGAGGATCCCGCGCGCTGGCCCGCTCACGTTCACGGCACGCGACGATTTCTATTACGAAGATTCCCCTTCGTCGTTGTCTACCGTCAAACCGATCAAACCATCGAGGTTATCGCGGTAGCCCACGGGCGCCGAAGACCGGATTACTGGATAGAGCGCTGATGCGATTCAATCTAAGTCGCCGCTTATACTAGCAGGTACGGTTTAACGGCATCACACCCTAGGCCGATTCTAGCCGAGTACCTGCTAGCAGTCTTCTGAGCGGGCCGCTGATCCACGGTCAGAAGCCTCCCCCTCCGCGCTAGAAATTCGACAGGCCGTTACCTTTAGCCAGCGCCACCGCCAGCCGGATGGCCTCCAGCATGCTGGTGTGACTGGCAATCCCCTGGCCGGCGATGTCGAAGGCGGTGCCGTGGTCCACCGAGGTCCGCACGAAGGGTAATCCCAAGTTGGCGGTAATGCTTTCTTCGAAGCCGTACACCTTCACCGGGATGTGCCCCTGGTCGTGGAACATGGCCAGCACCACGTCGTAACGGTCCTGAATCGCCTGGTGAAAGACGATGTCGGCCGGAATGGGACCGACCGCGTCGATGCCCCGGGCCTGAGCTTCGGCCACGGCGGGAGCTATCTCCTCCGCTTCCTCGCTTCCCAGCAGGCCACCGTCGCTGTTGTGGGGGTTGAGAGCCGCCGCGGCGATCGTGGGACGGGGAAACCCCCATTTGACGAAGCTATTGTGGGTCAGTTGGAGGAACTCCAGGATCCGGTCCTTCTTCACGTAGTCGCAGGCCAGCCGTAGGGAACGGTGGGTGGTCAGGTGCACCACCCGGAGGTTCTTGGCCATCAACATGGTGCCCACCATCTTCACGCCGGTGAGTTCGTGCAACAGCTCCGTGTGGCCGATGGACGTGTACCCGGCCAAGCTGGCCGCTTCCTTGTTGAGGGGGGCGGTGGCCATGGCTTCCACCGCGCCGGCCATGGCCATTTCCCCGGCCCTGGTGACCCACTCCATGGCCGCCCGGCCACAGGCGGGGCTGACCCGGCCCACGGTGATGTCCTCCGGGTTGAGGTTGTGAGTGTCCAGCACGTCCAACACCTGGGGGTCCCGGCCGGCGGTGGCCGGGTCGGCGATTTCGCTGACCCGGAAGGGCAGGCCGGCCTGCCTGACCGCCCGTTGCATGGCATAGGCGTTGCCCACCACCAGCGGGCGGCAAGAGGCGTAGACCCGAGGGTCGGCCAGGGCTTTTGCCACCACCTCGGGGCCGACGCCACAGGGGTCTCCCATGGTTATGGCGATGGGCGGCTTGTGGGCGTCTGCCATGGCGGTAGCCTCCTAGAAGGGGTCTGAAGCCAAGGGCCTGACAGTTCGATTCTAGCACAGGGCCGGACCCCTCACTCCCGGCCGCTCTACTAGCGCGTATGGACCGGGGGAAGGGTGAACCCAGACTCACCAAAGCTGTCGGGCAGGGGCGATAAAAGAGCCCCCGGTTTGAGCCGGGGGCTCCGAGAAGGAGGGTAGGCTGGCTGCGGAACTCGTCAGGTTATCTTCGCCCTACTCACACTTGTTCCAGCCGCACGAAACGCACATCAGGCATCCTTCTTGGAAAATGACCGGGGTGTTGCAGTCGGGACATTTCCTGGCCGGCTGATGGCCATGCCCGTTGCCATTGCCGTTGGTCTTCGAACGGTCAAGGAGGTGCATCTGCACCCCACCCTGGGCCGGGAGCGCCGGTGCGCCGGCCGTCCCGGAAAGGTGCCGCTCCAGGGCCAAGGCCACGGCGTCGGGGCTGGACCGCACCAGGGTGCCGCTATCCCATGCCGGGCAGCAGGTGATTCCCCGGAGCTGCTCGACGACGTTGGCCGGCTCGATGCCGGACCGCAGGGCCAGGGAGACCAGGCGGGAGATCGCCTCAAGCTGGGCCCCGTCGCAGCCCCCGGCCTTGCCCAGGTTGCCGAACACCTCGAAAGGCCCTCCGCTCTCGTCGAAGTTGATGGTGACGTACATGTTGCCGTGGCCAGTGCGGACCCGCTCGGTGACCCCCTGGATGGTGCGGGGCCGCTCCCGGGGGGTGGGGTATTCCGCCAGTTCCGCGGCCTCGCCCAGCACCGCGTCGAAGGGAGATGCCTCTTTGCCGGTCCCGCCCGTGCTCAACACCTGGTCCGCCTTGCTCCCGTCCCGGTAGACCGTTATGCCTTTGCAGCCTTCCTCGTAGGCCTGCAAATAGGCACTGGCCAGGTCATCCACCGTGGCGTCGTGAGGAAAGTTGATAGTCTTGGAAACAGCGTTGTCGGTGTGGCGCTGAACCGCGCCCTGCATCCTCACGTGCCACTCGGGGGCTATGTCATGGGAGGTCCGGAACACGTCCTTGATCCACTGGGGTACTTCCAGGGTCTCCAGGCTGCCGCTTTCGGCCAGCTGCTCCATCAACTCCTCGGAGTAAAACCCCTCGTGCTTGGCCACCGCTTCGAAGTAAGGGTTGGCCTCGACCATGCGGGTGTTGTCCATCACCGTGCGCACGTAGCTCAGCGCAAACAGGGGCTCGATGCCGCTGGACGCCCCGGCGATGATGCTGATGGTGCCGGTGGGGGCGATGGTGGTGGGGGCGGAGTTGCGCATGGGGCGCCCTTCCCCGGAAGGTCCGGGCCGGCTGTAGACGCTGCCCTCCCAGGCGGGGAACACCCCTCGGGATTGGGCCAATTCGGCGGAAGCCAAGTAGGCCTCTTCCTGGATGCGTCCCATCACTTCGTCGGCCACCTGCAAGGCCTCTTCCGAGTCGTAGCGGGTGCCGAGCTGGATGAGCAGGTCGGAAAAGCCCATTACACCCAACCCGATGCGCCGGGTCTTTCGGCTCATCTCCTCGACCTCGGGAATCGGGTATTCGTTCATGTCGATCACGTTGTCCAACAAGTGGACGGAGATGCGAATCGATCTGGCCAACCGGTCCCAGTCGACGGCCACGTCACCGGCGGTGTGCTTGACCATCCGGGCCAGGTTGATGGATGCCAGGTTGCAGGACTCGTAGGGGAGCAACGGCTGCTCGCCACACGGGTTGGTGCTCTCGATTTCTCCGAGCTGCGGGTTGGGGTTGTCGCGGTTGATCCGGTCGAGGAAGATGAGGCCCGGGTCTCCGGTCTTCCAGGCCATTTCCGCCATCAGGTCGAACACGTCCTTGGCGTTCCGCCGGCCGGTCACCTGGCCGCCGTGGGGGTTTACCAGATCGTAATCCTCGCCGGCCTTAACCCGCTCCATGAACTCCTCGTTCACGGCCACCGAGATGTTGAAGTTGACCAGGTTCTGCCCATTCTCTTTGGACTTGATGAACTTTTCAATGTCGGGGTGGGTGACGCTGAGGATGCCCATGTTGGCCCCCCGCCGGGTGCCGCCCTGCTTCACCACGTCGGTGGCCGTGTCGAAGGCGCGGATGAAGCTCACCGGGCCGCTGGCCACGCCGCCGGTGGAGCCAACCACGTCTCCCTCCGGCCGCAGGGTGCTGAAGGAAAAGCCAGTGCCGCCGCCGCTCTTGTGGATCAGCGCAGTCTGCTTAACCATGTCGAAAATCGACTCCAGGGAGTCGTTTATCGGCAGAACGAAGCATGCGGAGAGCTGCTGCAACTCGCGCCCGGCGTTCATCAAGGTGGGAGAGTTAGGCAGCACGTCCAACCGGCGCATGGCGTCGTAGAACTCATCCTCGGTGACCTGCCGTTCCGCCTCGGAAGCGCCGTAGTTCCGGTCGGCCTCGGACAGGTTACGGGCCACCCGGCGGAACATGCCGTCCACGTCTTCCAGGATGTTGCCCGCCCGGTCCTTGGACAGGTAGCGCCGCTCAAGAACGACCTTGGCGTTCTCCGTTAGCTCCGGCAACCGGTCGGCGATCCGCTCGACCATCCCTTGCTTGGTCAGTGCCTCGGTAATGCGCTGCCGCCTAGTCTTAATCGTGGAGTTATCCGACATACTTGAACTATCCCGCGTAACCATCACTTCCAGGCCTCCTCCCACATCTCCCTATCTGTTTTGCCGCTCCGCCGTTGATCGCTCTGGGCCGCATTGTTAGACCTTTGTAGCACGCTTTCTATGAACTTTCGCTCCCCGCTTGTCAGGAGAGCCCGGTCCCCTCCGGCACCAAACCCACCGGGCAATCAGGGACACGAGGGCCGAATCCCGGGTGGGCAGAATATCTACTTTAGGTTCATTCTATACTATATGGTGTACTTCAGAGGGGGTGGGCTACTATAAATGGTAGGCCGGATTTTACGCCGAGGGATGGGGAAAGTCAAGAGATGCCGGAACCCAATTTCCCGGTGAAGGGGGCGACGGCGCCGGCGCGGTGATGGGGTCCTCCCGCGCCGGCCGGCGGCAAAGAACTTACCGCCGGAGGCCGAAAACGCAGCTACTCGGGGTCTTCGTCCAATCCAAGCCAGCAGGTGGCCAGGCTGGCCCGCACTCCCTGGTCGATCTCGTCTTGCATCTTGGCGATGCGGCTGAGGGGATCGACCTCCGGCCAAAGCAGTGCCTCGCTCTGGAGCCGCGGCACGGTGGTGCCAAGCAGCCGGTTCTGCAGGTCGTGGACCTGGTTGTTCAGCGTCAATAGCCTGGTGAGGGCTGAATACGGCATGCTACTGTTCATCATTAGGGTCTCCTCCAAGGTCATCTAAAAACCCCGGCCGCCCATCGTTCCGAAAGAGATTGCTGTTCCGGGGCCGGTACCGCGCCGCCGTCGAAGTGTTGCGGCGGCGGCGCCGCCGGGGCGCCGGGGCGGGCGTCTCCGGCAGAGAAAGCTGAGTGTTGTCGTCCCGCAAGTCCTTTACGGCACGCTCGAAGCTCTCGATGTCCTGGAAATCCCGATACACGCTGGCGTACCGGATGTAGGCCACCCGGTCCAGGCTCTTGAGGCGGTCCATCACCATGGTCCCCAAGATGGTCGTGGGCACTTCCACCTGGCCCAGGTGTTGAAGCTCGGCCTCGATGTCTTCCAGCATCTTCTCAATGGTGCGAGACGATACCGGGCGTTTGGCGCAGGCCTTGCGGATCCCGGAGGCGAGTTTCTCCCGGTTGTACTCTTCCCGGCGGTTATCCTGCTTGGCAACCATTAGGGCAGTCGCCTGGAGGCGCTCGTAGGTGGTAAACCGCAAGCCGCAACGCTGGCATTCCCGCCGCCGGCGGATACCGTTCTCGACCACCCGGGAGTCGGTCACTTTAGAATCGAGGAATGAACAGTAGGGGCACTTCATGACCCAAGCACTTTCTCAGAATTGTCTAAAATTAATTTAAAATACCATATAATGTGTTATTGTTAACTGAAACCACAACCTGTAGTGGACGAAATTGTATAATGCGCAGTAATGAATGTCAATAGGCCTCAGAATCCGATGGGACCACCACCGGAACCAGAGGGCCTTTGCCCAAGTACTGTCACGCTGAAGAGGGAAACCACACTGCCGTTTCCCCCGAAATAGACGGATTCTGGTCATTGGCTGACGTGAACCTAACTTGGTGGGCCGTGGCCGCCCAATGCAATCGGAGCAGGAACGATACCGAGGAGCGATGCGACTAGGAATCCAGCGCGGGGTGCTCAACATGCAGCCTGGACCCGCCACCCCGGACCCCTCGCTTCATTCAGCGCTTCATTCAGCGCGGTATGTTCCGGAGCGCCTTTGAGGGAATGGCATCCAGAGGCACGTGATGGACGTTGGATGAGATAGATGGAGAATAATAAAGAGGCCGTCCTCCGTAAGAAGGACGGCCTCAAGGCGATTCCCGGCGCCTGGGTTTAGGGATCCCAAACTAGGGGTAGTAGTGCTGCTAGGCTTCCGAGAACATTACTCATTAGTAACGGGAACCGGTCCAATAACCTGCCGCCCCGGTTGAGGAGCGGCGCCGCCGGCCGATCGGCCGGCGGCTGAATTCGGTTAACGGAAGAATCCCCGGCCTCTGGTTCCGGATTGGCGGCGCAAGAAGCTTGGAACGTCCAGCTCCTCCTCCGATTCCGGAATCACGTCTTGCAACAGGCGCTCCAGCTCCGCCTCCCGCATCTGCTGCGTCTCCGCCAGCATCGGGAACGCGGCGGCCACCATCGTGATCTTGACCTCATCGTCCAGTTTGGAGTCTCGGCAGGTGCCGAAGATGATGTTGGCATCCGGGTCCGCCATCTCCTGGATGACGTTGGCGGCGTCCTGCACTTCCTGAAGCGAGAGGGTGGGTCCACCGCTGACCACGAACAGGATGCGCTTCGCCCCATCCATGGCGATGTCCAACAGCGGGCTCTTGGTCGCCATTTTGGCGGCTTCGACGGCCCGGTTCTCGCCCTTACCCCGGCCGATGGCCAGCCAGGCTGGGCCCGCGTTGTTGAGAATGGTCTTGACGTCGGCGAAGTCCACATTGATCTCGCCGGGCACGGTGACCACCTCGGCAATTGCCTGAATGGCCTGCTGTAGTACCGAGTCGGCCATCTTCAGGGCGTCTTCCCAGGTGAAGGTCTGCTCGCCATGATTGTTCAACTGGAGCAGCCGGTCGTTGGGGATCACGATCAGCGTATCGACGTGGTCCTTGAGCCGGTTGATGCCCTCGTCGGCGTTCTTGCGGCGGGTAGATGCTTCGAAAGCGAAGGGTCTGCTGACCACGGCCACGGTCAAGGCCCCGCATTCCTTCGCTACCTGAGCGACGATGGGTGAAGCGCCGGTACCGGTTCCGCCACCCATTCCCACGGCCAGGAACACCATGTCCGCCCCTTCCATGGCCTTTTCGATCTCCAACCGGCTTTCCTCTGCCGCCTGGCGGCCCAGGTCGGGTGAGGCCCCGGCCCCCAGACCCCGGGTCAAGCTCTGTCCGATGGACAAGCGGTGGGCTACGTCACAGCGGAACAGGTGCTGGGCGTCGGTGTTCACCGCGTAGTACTCGACAACGGGCAATTTCTCCTTGAACATCCGGCTAACCGCGTTGCTACCGCCCCCACCGATCCCCACAACCTTGATTCGCGGCGCGCCATTGCCAACCTCCGGCACCAGGCTGAAAGCATCGCCGGGATCGTTTCCGGGCTCCCACAAAGCTGAGTCTTCCAAAACCATTGTTCTCCCTCCACGTCACAATATAGGCCGCGAATTGAATCGGCGCTGCCCCCAGATAACGGGCCACCCTTGGCCCACCCCTGCATCCCGGCCTCTATCTGGAATCGCCACGGGCCGGTGGCCCTTAGCTTGTACGCTGCCGATAGTGCTGGACCGAAGCGTTTGCCTCAGTGCTCTTCTCCGTGCCCCCGCCGGCCCAATCATCCGGGCCGAAGGGCCTTGATCGGGAATCTCCCCCTTCCTCACCACCCTGGGCCCGGCGGTCTGTGACTGCCGGTACCCGGTGCGGACGTTCAAGAAAGCCGGCCAGAAAACTGGCCAATAGCCGCCTGATGTCCGCTGTCTACCCAACTTCGACCTTGGCCTTTTTGTTCTTAGAGCCCCGCTTGAACCAACGCATCAAGGGCTTGTTCCCCCAAAGGGTCCGCTCTCCATTTCGGTACGGGCGTTTCTCACCCTGGTGCTTTATTCCCCAAAGGAGCAACCCAACGCCGGCGGAGTAGGCCGGCTTCTGCAGCTGAGTGGGTAGCCCGGCGATGCCGCGGGGATACCCGATTCGCACCGGACCGCCAAGGGTTTTCTGGGCCAACTCCCGGAAGCCAGGCAATTCGGCACACCCGCCGGTGAGGACCAACCCCCCCGCCGGGAACTGCCGCAGCCCAGCCTGCCGCATTTTGAGGAGGATCTGCTTCAGCAACTCCACGATGCGGGCTTCCAGGGGCTCACTGAGTTCCCGCCGTTGGACAATGCGCCGAGGCTGGCCTTCGAAGCTCGGGATCACCACCTCATCATCCACCTTCACCATCTCCGGCATGGCGTGGCCCCACTTGAGCTTCATTTCCTCTGCCACATAGAACGGAGTGCGCATCGCCACCGACAGGTCCCGGGTGAGATGGTCGCCACCCACCGGGATGATCGCCGAATACCAGGGGTTTCCCTGGCGGTAGATAATCACGTCGGTGGTCCCGCCCCCAATATCCGCCAACACCGTTCCCATCTCCCGCTCGTCTCCGGTGAGGGTGGCCTCGGCTGAGGCCAGGGACTGGAGCACCAGGCTCTTGACGGAGATCCGGCTGGCCTCCACCGCCTTCACGGTGTTCTTCAATGTCGCCGCATCTCCAAGCACCACGTGAGCCTCTACCTGGACTTGTCTTCCGTGAAGCCCCACCGGGTTACGCACCCCCGACATCCCATCCACGTCGTAACCAATGGGGATTATGTGCACGACCTCTTGAGTGCGAGTCACCTGGGGGAAAGAGGACTGGATCAGTTTGTCCAATAGCTGGGTGCTGATGTCGTCGACATCGGCCAGGTGGTCCACCGTTTCCTTAGTATTCAGACATGTTATGTGGGTTCCACTGACGCCCACATAGACCCCAGCCACCACCCCATGGCCGATGTACCGCTGGGCTTCCTCCAGGGAAGAGCGCACCGCCACCTGGGCCTCCTCGATACTCTCGATGCGGCCCTTGTGCATCCCTTGGGATGGCACGATGCCGGTGCCCAAGATTTTTAGCTCGCCCTCGGTGCCCACGCGGGCCACGATGGACGCAACTTTGTTGGTGCCCATGTCAACGGCTGTGTAAAAAGTGTCCCTAGCCAAGTTGCCACCATCCTTTCATCAGCCTTATTTCTCCCTTATCTAAAGGAGACCGGGGGAGCCCCTAAATCCGTTGGGCCACCCGCATCTTCGCGCTCCGGCTGCGAGGGTTCGACTGCACCTCCGCGAAGGACGGACGGATAACCTTCCGGTTGACGATTCGCAAATCCGGTTGGCGACCGCAAGCGCAGACGGGTAACTCCGGTGGGCAAATGCAGCCGGCGGATTCCCGGGCCAGAAATTTCTTGACCGCCCGGTCTTCGAGGCTGTGATAGCTGATCACCACCAACACCCCCGCCGGGGCCAGCAGTTGGACGGCGGCCATCAAGCCGGCCTCCAGATTGTCCAACTCTCCGTTCACGGCGATTCGTAGCGCCTGAAAGGTGCGGGTGGCCGGATGAACCCGGCGCCCCCGCCGTTGACCCACGGTACGGGCCACCAGGCCGGCCAGGTGCGCGGTAGATTCAACGGGCCGGCCTCGGACGATGTCCCGGGCGATCGCCCTGGACCTGGGCTCTTCTCCGTAGTGGAAAATGAGCCACGCCAGGTCCTTCTCAGCGTAGGTGTTGACGATGCGCTCCGCCGTCCACGGCCCGGCCGGATCGTAGCGCATGTCCAGAGGCTCGTCGGTCCGGAAGCTGAACCCATACCCGGGCTCCCGGACCTGACGCGAAGAGAACCCAAGGTCCAACAACACCCCGTCGACTTGGGTAATCCCTTTCGGCTGAACCAGGTCCACCATGTCGGCATAGTTCCCCTGGACGGAGATCATTCGCCGGCCGTAGCCTTCGAGCCGCTCGTTAGCCCGGACCAATGACCGCGGGTCCAGGTCGATTCCTAACACCGTGCCTGAAGGCGCCGAGGCATCGAGGATCGCCTCGGCATGGCCGCCTTCACCCAACGTGCCATCCAGGTAAACGCCGTCCGGCCGGACTGCCAAGCGCTCAACCGACTCCGCCAACAGGACCGGCCGGTGATACGTGGGGCCGTCGTTGCCCGAGTCCGAGTCGATCTTGGCCATAGCCAACTCCCACTGCAAACTCGCGGTTTCTCGGTCCAGTATTGGCGTCGATAGAGTCACTGTTTCCTCATGAAACAAAGTGTCTTCGTCAATCCGGTCGATGCGGGTTCACTGCCTCGGCGCAACGATCGGTCCCACGGACGGGGAACAATCGTTAACGCAAATACTCTCGACGTAAAAGAGGCGGTCTTAACCGCATGGGCCGTTAGCCTGGATCGATTGGCTATCCCGCAGGCTGGCGGGTAGCCTCAGAGGGCCGGAGGGTGCTCCGGAAATTGGAGCCCGCTCGGCTTTAGTAGAGTGGAACAGAGGGGATCATCATCCACCGCAGCCCCTATTTCTCCCCATCGGCCCAAAACTACCAACCCTCGTACTGCATTGTCAACGTTTTTTAAGACCATTTTTAAACGTATTTCGGGCAATTGACCAAATTTAGCCCTTTTCTTAAACATTGACCACTACCGCAGGCCCACTGCCCGGCACGTTTTTCGCTGGTCCACGGGAGGGTTCATAGTAATTTTCAACCATTACGGACTATGCTATACTTGAACCTGGCCCACCGGCTTCCCTGGCCACCTTTCGGGCCTTCCCAAAGCTGCATCGGAAACACGGAGAGCGCTGCCTGTGAATATCACCACGGAGTCGGTTGGGCCCACTGAAGTCACCCTAAGTATCGCAATGGAGCCAGAGGACGAAGAACCCTTTATTTCTCGCTCCTACCGCCAAGTGGTGAAGCAGGTGAGGATACCGGGGTTCCGCCCCGGAAAAGCGCCCAGGTCTATCGTAGAAAGTCACGTCGGCCGGGCTGTCTTGATCCAAGAGGCCCTGGATTTCATGGTGCCTGAGACCCTGGACCAGGTCCTCAAGAATGAGAATCTCGAGGCGTTCTCGGAGCCCCAGTTGGAGATCCTGGAAACTGAGCCGGTTTCCTTTAAAGCGGTAGTACCCCTGGAGCCGCTTGTCGACCTGGGGGAGTACCTGGCCCTCCGGCTGGAACGCCAGGCGGTTGAGGTAACCGATGGTCAGGTGGACGAGGTCATCGAGCAGTTGCGGCAGGAGGCTGCCCCTTGGGAGCCCGCTGGCCGCGCGGTGAAATTCGGGGACCTGGTCAGCCTGGACATTCTCGGCACCATCGCCGGGGAAAGCGTTATCAACGACCAGGGCGTCGATTTTATCCCCCAACTCGAAAACCCGCTTCCCATGCCCGGGTTCTCCGTCTACCTAGAAGGAATGTCCGAAGGGCAAGAGAAAGAGTTTACTCTGACGATCCCCGAGGACCATCACCAGGGCGACTACGCGGGCAAGGAGTGCCATCTGCAGGTGCGGGTGTTGGCCGTCAAAGTGAAAACTCTGCCCGAGTTGGACGACGAGTTCGCCAAAGGGGTCCGGGACGGGTACGAGAGCGTCGAGGCCTTGACCGCGTTCGTGCGCGGCCAACTGACCACGACCGCAGAAAAGACGTCGTTGCGCCAACTGGAGCACGACAGCCTGGAGGAACTGCTCAAGCTCGCCGAGATCCAAGCATCCGCCCTGATTTACGAGCGGGAACTGAATGGGATGTACGAGGAGCGGGAGCGGTCTATGCGCAATCAGCGCATAGACATGGACACTTATCTGAGTTACATTGGAAAAACGGAAGAGGAATGGAGAGAGCAACTCAAGCCCCAGGCTGAACAGCGGCTGAACTCCTACCTGGTGCTACGGAAGCTGGCCAAAGAAGAGGGCATCGAAGTCTCCTCGGAGGACATCCAGGCAGAAATCGAGTCCATGCTGACCGAGTCGGCGGGTTCCGAGGAAGCGACTCGCCAAGCCCTCTCATCAGACAGCGCCAAGGACTCGATTCGCTCGATGGTATTCAACCGCAAGGTAATCCAGCGCCTGGTGCAAATCGTCGAGGGGCAGGGCGCGGAGCCGGTAGTCGGTGAGACCACTCCAGAGCCGGAAGAACCCACCAACGCGAAGACTGAAGATCCCGAAGAACACGAGGAAGGAACGAATCCTGATGCAGAATAACCCTTACGATTCGTCGTTTTACGTCCCCCAGAATATTATTCCCATGGTCATCGAGACCAGCCCTCGCGGAGAGCGGGCTTTCGACATCTACTCCCTGTTGCTCAAGGAGCGGATTATATTCCTGGGTACTCCGATCAACGACCACGTGGCCAACACCATCATCGCCCAGCTTCTCTACCTGGAACGGGAGGACCCGGACAAGGGGATCAACCTTTATATCAACAGCCCGGGCGGCGTCATCAGCTCCGGCCTGGCGATATACGACACCATGCGATTGATCAATCCCGAGGTGTCCACCATCTGCCTGGGGATGACCGCCAGCATGGCCACCGTGCTTCTTTCCGGCGGGAGCAAGGGTAAGCGGTACGCCTTGCCCAACTCCACCATCCACATGCACCAACCCATGGGGGGCGCCCAGGGCCAGGCCACCGACATCGAGATCGCCGCCAGGGAGATCATACGGTTGCAGGACAAGATCCGCAGCATACTGGCCGAGAACACGGGCCAGACCTACGACAAGATCGCCCGGGACACCGACCGTGACTTTTACCTGACCGCGGAGCAGGGAGTGGAATACTCCCTGGTTGATGAAATCCTGGGCTCGGCGAAGAACGAAGAAGAAGAGAAAGAAAAAGAAAAGGAATAAAACGGTTCCTGAGGCCACCCGCCTAGTCGATGGAGTGAGAGGGTCGATTGGTTTCTAGCACCAGAAATGGGCCCAGGTTGTCCCAGTGTTCCTTCTGCGAGAAAGGCCAGTCTCGGGCCAACCTCGTTATCGCCGGAAAAGGCCGTGCCACGGTCTGCTACGATTGCATCCGCGTCCTAGGGCAGCTCATTGAGCAAGAGCCGCCGAAGCGGGCCCAACGCCATGACCGCAAGGGTCCACTGGTGCCCCGGGAGATCTACGCCAGTCTCGAAGAATATGTGGTCGCCCAGGAGAAGGCCAAGAAGATTCTCAGCGTGGCCGTCTACAACCACTTCAAGAGAATCTGGAACGGCACCAGAAAGTCCGATGTTGAGCTGCAGAAGACAAATATTCTGCTTATCGGACCAACCGGTTGTGGAAAGACCCTGCTCGCGGAAACCTTGGCCCGCACCCTGGAGGTGCCCTTCGCCGTCTGCGACGCCACCTCTCTCACCGAATCAGGCTATGTGGGAGAGGACGTGGAGAACATCCTGCTGCGGCTGATTCAAGCAGCCGAATGGGATGTCTCCCGGGCGGAGCACGGCATCATCTACATCGACGAACTGGACAAAATAGCCCGCAAAGAGGGTGTGAACCGGTCCATAACCCGGGACGTTTCCGGTGAAGGCGTTCAGCAAGAGCTGCTGAAGATCATCGAGGGCTGCGTCGCCAACGTTCCACCACAGGGGGGCCGCAAGCACCCCCACCAGGAGTTCCTGCAAATCAACACTCGGAACATCCTGTTCATCTGCGGCGGGGCCTTCGACGGCTTGGAAGAAGTAGTCGCCCGGCGATTGTCGACCGGCGAGTCGCGGCTGGGTTTTCTGGCCGGGGGCCGAAACAAGGCGGAGCCGGAGACGGAGCAAAGTTACCTCAGCCACGTAATCCCGGAAGACCTGCTGGATTTCGGCTTTATCCCCGAGATGGTGGGCCGGTTGCCGGTGGCGGCGGCCTTGGAACCCCTGGACAAGGAAGCATTGGTCCGCGTGTTGACCGAGCCCAAGAACGCCATCGTCAAGCAGTACCAACAATTGTTCGGCATCGACGGGGTAGATTTGGAGTTCGCCCCCGAAGCCTTGGACGCAGCGGCGGAGCGCGCTCTGGAACACCAGACGGGAGCCCGTTGTTTGCGCTACGTGATCGAAGAGGCCCTGCTGGACGTGATGTACGAGCTTCCCTCTTTGGAGGAAGTGGTACGGTGCGTGGTGGACCGCGATGCCATCGAAGGAACCGGCGCTCCCAAGCTCTTTACCGAATCCGGTGAGACCCTGAGTCTCACCCTGGACTCTCTGGAAAAATCGGCGTAGCCCCCTTCCACCGATAGCCCCCCGAAACTCAACCGGCCCCGACCACAACCGCAGCCCAGGTGGCCCCCGTCCCAGCTATAGTGCCACACCTTCTTCGGCCCCATCTCCCCGGTCGACCCTTGCTCTGGTCCAGAATCTCGTAATCGGTCGAATACCCGGTCCGTCATCCCGGCGAAGGCCGGGATCCAGTTGACGCTTTTCTGGATTCCGGCCTTCGCCGGAAAGACGGTTTTGGGGAGGGTTTTTCACATCCCGGCCCAACCACCCGAGATTGTTTGGGGTCGCGGAGCGGGCCGGCCCCCTTTTCCCTCGGATGCGGCGCTCACCGGATGGGCTGCAAGCCGTCCCGAGCCATCGCCCCCTCGATCTCCCGGTCCAAGGACAGGCCCTTGGGGGCGGTATGTGACAGGGGTTTCCCGTCCCGGTCCAGGACCTGGCCTTCCTTCAGAGTAACCTGCCCTTCCGCCACCGCCCGGAGGGTCTCGAAGAGCAAATAGGGCTCCCTCTGGTATCCGGCCTGCCGGATAAGGTGGAACAGCGGGGATTCCTCCCCTTGCCCGGTTTGCGGTTGGCCCAACTCCTGCCGGCCCAACTGCTCCCAAAGTGGTGCGAAGGAGGGCCCGGTAATGGGCACCGTACAGTTGGACACCACCGGCCCTCGGTCCACATCTTCGGTGGCCAGGTGAATCATGGCGCCGGTGCGTTCTGCCCTGGACTGCACCAACTCCCAGATGACTTCCTGCCAGGTGCCGATGGGACCGTCTGGTAACGCGGGATGCAGATTCAGGAGGGGATAGGACCGGCACATGGCGCCGCTGGCGATGAGCATGTAACCCGCCAGGACGCAAATGTCCGGGTGAAAACTCGACAGCAGGTCCATGACCTGCCGGTCGTACTCCTCCCGGAGGCCGGAGAAGGGCCGCCCCCTGGCTCGCCGGAACCTGGTGGAGGAGAAGGTCACCAAGGGCAACCCGTAGCCCGTCACCAAGTCGAAAAACAGGTCCGAGCCCTCGGCCTCGCCGGGGTCCCGGTTGCTGAAAACGAACTCTATCCGGGCGTCCAACAGCCCGCGGGCGATCCGCTCCTGCACGAACCGAAGCAAACCCCTGGAGCCTTCCCCGTTGCCGGTGGAAAACCAACCGATGTTGACCACGATCAGGCCCGCACCCGGCGCGGCCCGGAATACTCCGGAGCAGGGCTGGAGCCGGTTGGGGTCACGGCGGGAGGCAAGTCTATGCCTCCTCGTCTTGGTCTTGGTCCTGGTCCTGGTCCTCGTCTTGGTCCTGGGCTTGGTCCTGGTCCCACTCTCTCCCGGCCGGAGGTGTTTGGTAGGCGTCTTTCAGGTTCGTAATTCTCAGTTCCGTCTCGTCCAGCAGTTGGTTGCACCGCCGGACCAGGGTCATGCCTTGCTCGTAGCGCTCGGTGGCCTCGGCCAGGGTCAACCCGCCGGTCTCGAGGGACTCGGCCATCTCCCCCAGGCGTCGAAAGGACTCCTCAAAGGAAAGGATGTCGGGATTCTGGTCCGATTCCGGTTTTTGCTTTCCGGCCATCGTTGGTCCTCGTGTGAATAGAATGGAACTCAGGGCAATTATGCATGATGAACGCCGGCTTGGGTAGGGCGTCCTCACCCGGCCGCCGAGTCGGCCGCGGGCCGGGCAGGCTCACGGGTTATTCCCGCCGGGACCGAGAAGGAGGAGCGGAGCAAGGTGTCCGGGCCTACAGCAGGCGCTCCATCCCGTGGCCTTTGGCGGTGGCCCGTGGCTTCCGGACCGCCTTGGTCCTGGCGCCGGATCCCGCCGTCGCGGGAATGAAGCCATCGCTTACCGTGATGGTCAAGGCGTCGCCGGTGGCAACCTGGGCGGTACTGGAGACCACCTGGCCGGAAGAGGCGTTCTGAACCACGGAAAAACCCCGCTTCAACGTGGCGGCTGGGTCCAGGGCCCGCAACCGATGTCCCAGGCCTTCTACCCGGGACCTGGTCAGGCCCACCCGGTTGACCAGCGCGACGTCTGCGCCCCGGGCCAGGTCATCGACTCTGCGCCGCCAGGTTTCCAAGTTGGGCAAGCCTCCGTCCATGCGACGCACCAGGCCGGCCACCGCGGTCCTCCTCTCGCCAAAGGCCAGGGCCATCGCCCGGAGGGATTGCTCCGCCAGCGCGGCCAGCTGCCGGCGCAACACGTCCTGGTGGGGCACCACCAGCTCCGCCGCAGCAGAAGGGGTGGGCGCCCTCACGTCGGCCACCTGGTCGGCGATGGTAGTGTCTGTTTCGTGGCCCACACCGCAGACCACCGGGCTCCGGCAGGCGTATATTGCCCGGGCCACCACCTCTTCGTTGAACGGCCACAGCTCCTCCAAGGAGCCGCCGCCCCGGGCGATGATGATGACGTCGGTCCGTCCATCCCGGTCCAGGTTCTCCAGGGCCGACGCGATGCTGGCGGCGGCGCCGGCGCCTTGAACCGGGGTCGGCGACAGCACCAGCTCCACCAGGGGATAGCGCCGGCGGATGACGTTCTGAATATCGTGGAAGACGGCGCCGGTGGGAGAAGTCACCACGCCCACAACTTGGGGAAACTGGGGCAAGGGCCGCTTGCGGGTAATCTCGAAAAGCCCTTCAGCGTCCAGTCGCTGCCGGAGCTGTTCCAGCTCCAGAGCCAGCTCGCCCACCCCTTCAGGCATGGCCAGGTCCACCATGAAGTCGGTGGAACCACGCCGGGTGTAGAAGGTGATCCGGCCGTGGGCGGAGACCGACGTCCCGCTGGCGAGCAGCTCGACGCCGGGCTGCCCCCGGAACATGACGCAGTTCAGCACGCTCTGATCATCTTTAAGGGTGAAGTAGGCATGCCCGGAGGAGGACAACCGGAAGTTGGACACCTCGCCCAGGAGCCACAGGTCCGCCAGCAGCGGGTCGTTTTCCAGGGAGTCTTTCAGGTGTCTGGTCACCTGGCTGACCGTATAAACGGCCACGGCGCTAGTACCTCCTTTTGAAAATCAGCTTACCAATACCGTTCCCTGCGAGTTTGCCCAGCGTTCGTGGTGAGCTGGTCCAACGTTCGTGGCGATCCTGCTAAACGCTCGTGGTGAGCCTGTCGAACCACCAGCCCTTCAACAAGCTCAAGGCAACCGGACCATCCTAGTACTCAGTCAACCTATTGCTGGTAGTTGTCATTCAGAGCGAAGCGAAGAATCTCGTTGTTACGCTGAGATTCTTCGTCGCTGCGCTCCTCTGAATGACATCCTGCCAAAACGAGGTTGACTGACCACTAGTCCGCAGTCTCGTTCGTGGTTTGATACCCTACCCGTCATCCCGGCGAAGGCCGGGATCCAGCCAGCCTCTCTCTGGATTCCGGCCCCAATGCAATCGGGGACGATCGCTGGCGGGAACGCCGCATGTTCTCGCAGGTGTAGAGCTATCTACGAGACTATACCCTAACGGCAGTCCCCGGAAACGGGAGGCGCTAGCTGACTCGCTCGGTATAGTTTCCGGTGCGGGTGTCCACGCGGACCACGGTGCCGGGCGTGATGAACATGGGGACGTTGATCCGCAGGCCGGTCTCCAGAGTCGCCGGCTTGTTTCCTCCCTGGGCGGTGTCGCCTTTAAAGGCTGGGGGAGTCTCCTTAACTTTCAGGTCCACGTGGGTGGGCAGGTTGACGTTGATGGCCTTTCCCTTGAAGAAGACCACCTCAACAATCATCTGCTCGGAGAGGTAATCGAGGGTCGAGCCAAGGAGTTCTTTGGTGAGTTCATACTGGTCGAAGGTCTCCTGGTCCAGGAAGTAATAGAACTCGCCGTCGGTATACAGGTATTGGGTGCTCCGGTTGTCGATATCCGCCATGGTGAACGCGGTATCGTACCTTTGAAATGTGCGCTCAACCACCGCGCCGCTGAGCAGGTTCTTCAGCTTGATCCGGGTAACGGGAGCGCGCTGCTGCATCTTGTGACGCTCGTAGTCCATGACCTGCCACGGCTGACCGTCCAGCTCGATAACCAGGCCTCGACTCAGGTCGCTGAAGTTAATGCTCATCCGGACCTTCCTCCCAACTCCGGGTCATCACGGACCACCGGCCCGTAAACTACTTGGATGCCTTACTAAGGGGGGTGGCGCCTTCCCCGTCCAAAAGCACGATGTCTTCGATGCGTATCCCACCCCAGCCGGTGATGTAGATCCCCGGCTCAACCGTGAAAACTGAGTTGGGTTCCAGGGGGTCCGAAGACTTGGGTCCTACCCTCGGATCCTCGTGGACCGCCAGGCCAACTCCGTGGCCCAGGCCGTGCCCGAATTGATCTCCGTAGCCCGCTTCGGCGATTACGGAGCGGGCCAGGCCGTCGCAATCCCCGCCGGTCATTCCGGCCTTGACGGTGTTGATCGCGGTCAGTTGGGCGCCCAGCACGATGTCGTAGACCTTGCGGAAGGTCTCGTCGGGCTCTCCGACCACCACCGTCCGGGTGAGGTCCGAGCAGTACCCATCGACCTTGGCGCCCATGTCGATCACGATGGGCTCACCGCGCCCGATGGGCCGGTCCGAGGGCCGGTGATGGGCCATGGCGCCGTTGGGCCCGGCGGCCACGATGGTGTCGAAGCTGGTGCCCTCGGAGCCAAAATCGCGCATCGCCGACTCCATTCGCCAGGCCACTTCCCGCTCGGTCATGCCCTCGCGGATCTCCGTGCGCACCGCATCCATCGCCGCGTCGGAGGCGTGGATGGCTTTGCGCAATGCGTCCAACTCGCCGCCGTCCTTGATGGCCCGCTGTTCTTCAGCCATGCCGGGGGCCGCCACCATGGAAACCTGGGTGAGGGGCTCCTCTTTCTTCAGGGCTTCAAGCAGCACGTTGTAGGTGGCGACGGTCATATCCTGGCTCTCGAAGCCCAGCTTCTTGGCGCCGCTTTCCTTCAACTGCTCCAGCAGCCAGTCCCATCCCCCCCGGATCTGAATCACCCGGTACTCCGAGGCTTGACCGGTGGCCTGCTCGGTGTAACGGGAATCGGTAACCAGCACCGCCCGTTCCGCGGAGATGAACAGATAGCCTGCCGAGCCGGTAAAGCCCGAGAGGTAACGCCGGTTTTCCGGCGCTGAAATCAACATGGCGTCCAGCTCCCGCTCCCGGAACTGGCTCCTCAATCGATCCAAGCGGTCTTTCATTTCCCTGCCTCTTCCTTCACTTGCGCGGCCAGGATCTCCAACGCCGAAGTATAGCTTCTCCAACCGAACCCCGCAATCTGGCCCCGGGCAATATCGGCGATGACTGAGTGGCGCCGCCAGGCCTCGCGGGCGTAGATGTTGCCCAGGTGCACCTCGATCACCGGCACGGCCGCATCGATGAGGGCGTCCTTCAGGGCGTAGCCGTAATGGGTGAGGGCGCCCGGATTGATGATGATGCCCTGAATCTCCCCCCAGTGCTCCTGGATGCAATCGATCAGGTGGCCCTCAACGTTGGACTGGAAGAAGCTGACTTCCACGCCAACGGCCTTGGCTTTCTCCGCCAACTCCTGATTGATATCGTCGAGGGTCCTGACTCCGTAAATCTCGGGCATGCGGCGGCCCAAGATGTTGATGTTGGGCCCGTTGAGAATCAGAAACTTGACCATCGGCCGGCTAAACTCCGTCCCTCAAAGGTCGGCCCCTTCCCGTGGCCAGCCGGGGAGGTTTCGCGGCGGCCTGCGGGCTTGCGGGGTTTTCATCCGGCCGGTTGCCGCCGGTCTCCTCGCGAGAGGCCGCGCCGGGGGGTAGGTCCGACCGGGGATGATTGGTCAACATGGCGCTGAGCGCCTCCTGCATGGTCACGTGGGTGTACACCTGGGTTGTGGTCGGGCTGGAATGGCCCAACAGCTCCTGGATGACCCGCAGGTCGGCACCTCCCTCCAGCAGGTGGGTGGCAAAGGTGTGGCGAAGCGTATGGGGATGCACCCCGGTACGGGCGCCCGACCGAGCCGCGTAGCGCCCGACCAATATCTCGAAACTGCGGCGGGACAGGCGTTTTCCATAGCGGTTCAAGAACAACGCCGGGTCCGGCCCGGTGGCCAGAAGGGGCCTCGATTCCCCCAGATAGCGGGTCAATGATGTCTCCGCGGGCTGCCCAAACACCACCCACCGCTCCTTGGAGCCTTTGCCCCGGACCAGCATCTCACGCCGCGATAGGTCTACGTCCCCGACATTCAACTCCTGGATCTCCGCGAGCCGTACGCCGCAAGAGTACAGGACCTCCAGGATCGCCCCGTCGCGAATCGCCACCGGGGTGGCGTCGCCCGGAGCTTCCAGCAGCCGGTTCACCTCGCTCCGTCCCAGGAATCTCGGCAGGGGCCTTTCCAGCTTGAGCCGGAAGCTGCGCCCCGACGGCATGGGGGTGGACCGGAAGAGGCCTTCCTGCACCAGAAAGCGGTAGAAAGACCGCAACGCCGAGAGCTTGCGGGCGACACTGACCCGGGCGTAGCCGTGGGTCCCGTCTCGCCCGGCGGTGACCAGCCAGGCCAGGTACCCCCGGAGCATGGACCGGTCCATATCGGCCAGCCTAAGTCTCTGCCCGGATATGTACTGCCGGAAGGAAGCAATGTCGGCCAGGTAGATACGCAGCGTATTTTCGGACAAACCCCGCTGACCCCGCAGAAATGACGGGTAGCGCTGCAACAAAGCCTCGAAATCGGGCTCCATGGAGGTTATCTCCGGTTCTGCTTGGCCGTCCACCGCAACCCCCATTGTAAAGGTCTTTCCGCCCCGCTGAAGGTCAGCCGGCAACGGGGGCCTGCTCCTCTACGTCCGTTCCCATGGGCTCCTGCCAATCACAGTTGGTGCAGGCGGCGGTGTCCCGGTCCGCGATCACCATCAGGCCGCTGCACTCGGGGCAGGGAGTGGGCACCGGCTTCCGGTTGGTCAGGAAATCGCACTCCGGATAGCGGGAACAGCCGTAGAAGGGTCGTCCTCGTCCCCGGGACCGGCGCTCGACGATGTCGCCACCGCACTTGGGACAGGACGCGCCGGTCTTGTTCAAGATCCTCTTGGTGGTCCGGCACTCCGGGAAGCCGGTGCAGGCAAGGAACCGGCCGAACCGCCCGGTCTTGATCACCATGGGCATGCCGCAGGTTTCGCAGATCTCGTCGGTCTCCTCTTCCACCTTTCTCCGGGGCATCAGCTCCTGAGCGGCTTCCAGGGCTTTTTGGAAAGGGCCGTAGAACTCATCCAGCATTGGGACCCACTGTCGCTCGCCTCGGGACACGTCGTCCAACTCCTTTTCCATCCTGGCGGTGAACTCCGGGTCCATGACCTCGGTGAAGTACTCGGTCAAAAGCTCGGTGACGGTGGTGCCCAAAGGCGAGGGCACCAGGCGGGTCTGCTCTTTGCCGACATAGTGGCGGTCCAGAAGCGTGCCGATGGTCGGCGCGTAGGTACTGGGCCGGCCGATACCCTGCTCCTCCATCGCCCGGATCAACGTGCCCTCCGTGAACCGCGGAGGAGGCTCGGTGAAGTGCTGGAGCGCTTCGAGTTTGGTGCACCGCAGCGGGTCGGCGCTGACCAGCAGGGGCAGCGCTCTGCGGCCCTCGGCTCCCCCGTTTTCCTCACGCCGCTCCGCATACACGGAACGGAAGCCCGGGAACTTGAGCACCGAGCCTGTGGCCCGGAAGACGTAGACGTTGGGCGATGCTTTACAGGTGGCTTCGATATCCACGGTGGTGGCATCGGACCGGGCATCAGCCATCTGACTGGCGACCATCCGCTCCCAAATCAGCTTGTACAAGTTGTGCTGGTCCCGGTCCAGGTGAGCCCTCAAGGCCTCCGGGTCGCGCCGGGCAGAGGTGGGCCGGATCGCCTCGTGGGCTTCCTGAGCCGCCTTGGACCGCTTCGTGTACATCCTCGGCTTGTCCGGCAAGAACTCCTTGCCGTACCGGTCGCGGATGTAGTCCCGCACCTCACCCACGGCCGACCCCGCAACCTGGGTAGAATCGGTGCGCATGTAGGTGATCAGGCCCACCGGGCCCCCTGGGCCAACCGATAGACCTTCATAAAGTTGCTGGGCGATCCTCATGGTCTTTTGGGCGGTGAACCTGAGCTTTCGCCCCGCGTCTTGCTGCAAGGTGCTCGTGGTGAAAGGCGCGACCGGCCGTTGGCGCACCTCCCGTTTGGTCACACTGGCCACCGCGTAGGCGGCGCCATTAAGTTCGGCTTCGTAGCGCCGGGCCTCATCCTCTTTCGCGATGGACAGCCGGCCCTTCTGCCCCTTGGTTGAGTGGAGCACGGCCGTGAATAGATTGGCTGCGGTGGAATCGCCAGACTCTTTATGGAGTTGGGCTTCCAGCGTCCAGGATTCCACCGGCACGAAGGCCTGGATTTCCTTCTCCCGGTCCACCACCATTCGCAGGGCGACCGATTGGACCCGCCCGGCTGAGAGACCCCGCTGAACGCGCCGCCAGAGTAAGGGGCTGATCTGGTAGCCCACCAGCCGGTCCAAGATCCGTCTGGCCTGCTGAGCATTGACCAGTTGCATATCGATTTCCCTGGGGTGCTTGAAGGCCTCCATCACGGCCTCTTTGGTGATTTCGTGAAAGACCACCCGCTTGGGTGGCTCGGACCTCCGGCTCCACTCGGCGGCTGCCTGGAGGTGCCAGGAGATGGCCTCACCCTCCCGGCCCGGGTCGGTAGCCAGATATATGCTCGTTGCCTGCTCGCCGGCTTTCTTCAGGTCGGTGAGTACGGTCTTCTTGTCCTTCATTATTACGTAGGACGGCTCGAAGTCCTGATCGACGTCCACCCCGATCTTGCTCTTCGGCAGGTCCCGGACGTGGCCCAGAGAGGCCGTAACCACGTACTTTCTTCCCAGGATCTGGCCCACGGTTCGGGCTTTGGCCGGGGATTCCACGATGACCAGGTGCTTGCCGGTCAGGCTGGCCCTAAGGGTGCTCTTTCGAGGGCTCGCCTTCTTCTTCGCGGTACCTGCAGTTCGAGGCTTGGGTTTAGGCTTGGACCGGGCGGGGGTCTTCTTCCCAGAATCAGTTGCCATAGATTGGGCTAGTCTCCCGTATTCGAATGTAGTGCATGCAGCCAACCTGCTTGACCTTACCCCTCAGCTCCAGCATGGACAACAGGCTGCTGACCGCGGCGATGGGCAAGCTGGCGCTCCTTCGGATATCGTCGATATGTAGCGGTTCGTCGTCCAGGTACTGGAGCAAGGCCGCCTCGGTATCGTCGGCTTGATCCTGAATCATGGGCATCTCCACCTGGTGGGCGACCACCGTCAAGTTAAGCTCTTCCAGGACGTCGGTGTAGCTGGAGACCAGCTTGGCGCCCTCTTGGATCATCCGGTTGGTGAACTGGCTGGCCGGTGAGAAGATACTTCCCGGAACGCAGAAGACCTCCCGGTTTTGGTCCAAAGCGTGACGCACCGTCCAAACCGCGCCGCTCTTGTTGGGCGCCTCGATCACCAGGGTCCCCAGGCTCATGCCGCTGATCAGCCGGTTCCGCCGGGGAAAGCTGCGGGGATCCGGCCGCACACCCAGAGGGTACTCGCAAACCACCGCCCCAGCCCCCTGGGTCCGCTGGAACAGACCAGCGTGCTCCCGTGGGTAGACCGTGTCCAACCCGCTGGCCAGGACGGCGATAGTCCTGCCGCCGGCGTCCAGGGCCGCCCGGTGGGCGACGCCGTCAATGCCCCGGGCCAATCCGCTTACGATGGTGATGCCGTTGCGAGCCAGGTCGGTGGTCAGCGCGGCAGCCGCCTCGCGGCCATAGGTGGTGGGCCCCCGGGTCCCCACCACCGCCACCGCCCGTTCGTCGTCCGGCAGAATGGTGCCCTTATAATATAGTACCGGGGGTGGATCATGTATCTCTTTCAGCCGGGGCGGGTAATCATGGTGGTGCCAGTTGAGCGGCTTCACCCCAGCGAGGCTCATCCGCTCAATCTCGGCGTCCGGTGAGATACGGCTTCGGGCCGCCACTATCTCACGAGCCGGTCGATCCTCGATTCCAGCAGCCTTCAACTCGGCCAAACTGGCCTGCCAAGCGCCAGCCAACTTGCCGAAGTGGGCCTCCAACCGGCGGAACCTAACCGTTCCAAGCTGGGGGACGCGGTTCAGCGCCACCCAGTATTTGATGTCCTCCATGATACGGATTCTAGCATACCCAAGAACCCCCAACAATGTCGGGAGCCGGGCGCAATTAGACAATTATCAGAGCCGGATATTGTTACTGAGTCTCAATTGACAATGGCCGAAGCCGGGTGTTATATTCGTAATGCAGCCCTCGGAAATACTCAGTCAGACCACCGGGCAGACCACCGGGCAGACCACTGGGCTGCCGCGATAACGGCGAATAGAGCGACCTCTATGAGGTCGCCTTGACTTCAGGGAGTCGAGAGGACCGATCCCAAAAACCACCATGCCAAAGACCCTGAACCGTTTGTGCCTCAATGTAGCCGTCCTTGCTTCCTGTGCATGTAGATACCGAATATCCGTCCGCCGCTCCACCACTGGATCCAATCCTGATATCCCTTTGTCCTGATCAATAGGCCGGGAGGTCTGCCTATGCTAGTCCGCGACTTTGTCGTCCGGTTCGCCGGAGAAGGGGGACAGGGGGTTGTCACCTCGGCGGAATCTCTGGCACAGACCTCCACCTCCGCCGGCTTCCACGCCCTAACCTTCGCCACATTTCCCTCCCAGATCATGGGGGGCCCCACCTGGACCCAGGTCCGCATCTCGGTGGAGCCGGTCCTGAGCCCCGGGGACGATGTGGATGTCCTGGTGGCCTTTAACCGGGAAGCCTATGATGCCCACCGCGGCGCCGTGAGAGACGGCGGCGTGGTCATTTACAACTCCAACGAGTTCCAGTTGGAAGCCAGCCCTCGGGTCCTCGGCCTGGCTATCGACGATCTGGCCCGGTCGACGGCCAACAACCGGGCCGCCAACATGGTCGTGGTCGGGGCGTTGGCGTACCTGGTGGACATGTCAAAGGCGTCCTTGGAGAAGTTCGTGGAGCAGCGGTTTAGCCGCGGCCGGTCCACCGACGCCGAAATCATCCGGTCCAACATCATGGCGATCAACCTGGGCTGGGAGCACATCTCCCAGGTCGGTTTCGCGTTGGGAGAACTGGCGCCCCCCGAAATGCCGGAGGACGCCCAACTCATGCTCAAGGGGAATGAGGCCGTGGCCCTGGGCGCTCTGGCCGGAGGGCTGGAATTCTACGTGGGCTATCCGATCTCCCCGGCCAGCGCCATTTTGATCTACCTGGAACGCAACCTGGTGGGTCCTGAAAAATTCGCCTACCAGGTAAGCTCGGAAATCGAGGCAATGACGGCGTTGTTGGGCGGCGGATTCGCCGGAAGAAAATCCATGACAGCCACCTCCGGGCCGGGGATCTCCCTGATGAGCGAAGGCTTGGGGTTAGCCTGGATGGCGGAGATTCCCTGCGTGGTGGTGGACGTGCAGCGGGCCGGCCCGGCGACCGGCCTGCCGACCAAGACCGAACAATCGGACCTGATGGCCTGCATGTATCCTGCCCATGGCGACGTTCGACTTCCCATCATTGCCGCCGGCACCGTGGAAGAGTGTTTTTACGGCGCCGTGACAGCTTTGAATTGGGCGGAGCGGTACCAAGGCCCGGTTATCTTGCTCACCGAGATGACCTTGGCGGAGCGGGTACAGAATATCCCCATGCCGGACCTATCCAAGCTGGAAGTGACGAATCGGAAGGTTTACCAGGGCGCCAACAACTACCATCGCTATGCTGGGCAGGAGCTTTCACCCATGCCCATCCCCGGCTCTCCGGGAGCCTACGTGGCCAACGGCAGCGAACACGACGACATGGGAGACACCACCCACCTGGCCGAACACCACGTAGAGATGACCGAGCGGCGATTCGGCAAGTTGAAACTGCTCGAAACGGACACCTACGAACGGGAAAGGCCGGAGGAGTCAATCGCTCTCCTCCCCTGGGGGGGCTCCAAGGGGCCGGCCCTGGAGGCTTACCACACTTTGAAAGAGCAGGGCGTCTCCGTCGCCTGGTATTACACCATGTTCTTGAACCCGCTGCCTCCCCGGTTGCTGGAGGAGTTGAGACAAAAAGAGCTGGTAATCGTGCCTGAGTTGAACTACCAGGGGCAGTTCGCCAGTATCCTCCGTTCCGAGGGGGTACGTGCAGTGGCTATCACTCAATACACCGGCCTGCCATTCCGGGTTCGAGACCTGGTCAAACAGATCACCGATATGGCGAGTACCTCTCGCCGGGAGATGGTCCGGGCATGAGCAAGAAGAACCTGGAATACGATTTCAAATGGTGCCCCGGCTGCGGCGACTTCGGGGTGCGCAGGGCGATTGAATTCGCCATGATCGACCGGCTGGAAGAGTCGGGGGTTCCCGCGGAGGGCAATGTGGTGGTGGCGGGTATAGGCTGCTCCGGCAACCTGGTCCATCTGCTGGAAGGGGCTCAAGCCTACGGCTTCCACGGCATTCACGGAAGGTCCCTGCCGATCGCCATGGGCGTCAAGATGGCCCGCCCCAGTCTGAACGTGGTCGTCGTGGCCGGCGATGGGGACTTCTTGAGCATCGGCGCCGAGCATATCGGGCCTCAAGCCGCCAGGAACCTGAATATCTGCGCCGTGGTCATGGACAACGGTATCTACGGGCTGACCAAGGGCCAGAGTTCGCCCACCACCAAGATTGGCACCATTACCAGTTCTACCCCGTTCGGCAAACTGGAAGCGGCGACCAGTCCGCTGGAACTGTACCTGACCCTGGGAGTCACGTACATCGCTTCCGGGTTCTCCGGCCAACCCCGGCCCCTGGCCAAGCTGATCAAACAGGGGATGGACCACGCCGGGTTCTCCATCGTCCATGTCCAGTCTCCCTGTACCACCTACCATGACAACTATGAAGAGCTGAAGGGAAACCAGAAGCAAGGGGTAGAGCCGGCGTTGTGGGCCATTCCGGAGGACCACGATCCCTCGGACCGCGCCGAGGCGTCTCGCCTGCTTCAGCAAGGCGGTACGCCGGTTGGGGTCTTGTACAAGGACGAGAGCCGGCCATCACTCGACCAGCAGTTTGAACAGTTGTGGGAAAAGACCAAGCCGCGGGCTGTTGAGGAACTGATGGGGTCGTTCCAGATCTGACCGAGACCCAAGGTCCTCAGCCTGGAGGTCCGCCGCCCGCCGATGGCGGCTCTGGATAAGGTCTATTGGACCTGCTGGAGGTAGTCCTGCAGGTACTGGCGGAGCAACACCCGCCCCCGATGTAGACGGGCCTTCAGAGACGAAACGGAGATATCCAGCACTGCGGCAGCCTCTTCATTGTTCAGGCCCTGCACGTCCCGCAAGACCACGGCTGCCCGCAGGTGGGGAGCTACCAACCCCAAGCCCTGTTCCAGGCGCTCCCTAAGCTCACTGTTGAGCGCCTGCTTCTCCGGACCTTCGGAAGGATTGGTAATACGCAACTCGTCGTATCCCGTCTGGGTCAGCAGGTTCTTCTGCCGGTCCTTCCGCAATCTCATCAACGCGGCGTTAACCGCGATGCGATAAAGCCAAGTGCTGACCGACGACTCTCCCCTGAAACGCTGGAAACTGCGATAGGCGGAAAGAAAAGCGTCCTGCGCCGCATCTTCGGCGTCGGCGTTGTTTCCCAGTACGCGGTAGGTCAGGTTGTATACGAAGTCGCTGTAATTCTCAACTATGGATTCAAAGTCCAATCGGGTCTGGGTTTCCATTTCCATCCAATCGCCCTAAACTTGCATCCTTTTGGACCGCATTGTGCATCTAACCTAGAGAGGTTGTCCATAGAGAGCGCCCCTCCTGGCTCAAGGTGGGGGCTAACGGTACACTTTGGAGATTGATCCCGAGAGGTTGCCGACTCCACCGGATGCCTATAGAATGAGCCGGGGGCAAATGCCGTGCTTGGACTGTTTAAGAATCTAGTTCGCCGCCATGAGATCGACTGCGAGGGGGTCCGAGAGCTTTCTTCGGACTACCTTGAAGAGGATTTACCAACGGCGAAACGCTCCACCATCCAGAGCCACTTGAGCAAATGCAGGCCGTGTCAGGCGTTCGTCGACACGCTGGCTTCGACTATCAGCATTCTCGCCAGCCTCCCCAGGGTCTCGCCGCCTGCCTCGTTCAAGCGGTCCATCCTCGCCCGGGCCAAACAGGACAAAGGCCAGAGCCCTTCTTAGCCGGCGGCGCCTCCTCCTCCTTCCTGTCTCGCCGGGGCCGGGTTGACCTCTTCGGGTGGCCCGGGCCGCGGTGTTGAAGAATCCCCAAAGTATTCCTACGGTGAGAGCTTGCGCCTTGCCGATTCAGCTCCTCGCCACCAGCCCAGCGGCCGAGAATACCCGCCTGGCAATAGTTGCGATAGCACGCCTGACGGTTCGAAGGGAAATAGCGGCTGATGCGGTGAACTCATTTAAAGATGGCTGACCGAAACATCGGGGCATTGATGCCGGCCCTTGGTGAGATCGCCGACCGCCAAAGCCGGCTCGGGAGACGCCAACTCCGGGGCCGCGGGGAGCCGGGCGCTAGCTGCTGTTTTCCAGTTCATCCTCGAGCGAGCGGTACTTGGAAGGACACTTGACCAGGATGGTGCTGGCCGTGAACACCTGGTCCGATCCGTAGCTGCCTTGAAGGATGATCTCAGAGTGGGGATTGAAGAAGAGGTCCGGCACGACGCCCTCGTACTTTGCCAAGAGGTGATCGCTCTGAGGGCCGCCGTCTCTATCGACGAGCTGGAACCGAGCCAGGGTGGAATTCCCGTCTCGAATAAACGTGCCGTCGACCAGCATTCCGGCTACCCGCACCACCCTGCCGTCCTGAACATCGCTCTTCGCCATGAACTCGTCGACGCTCAGAAAAAAAAGGGCGTTGCCCGGGAAGGCGGCGTAGACCATGTAGGCGAGCGCCAGCCCGGCCACCAACGCCAGAATTATCAGGCGAGTCCGGTTGCTTCGGCCCCTCGCCTCATCTTCCAACGTGACCTCTGGCCGCCCCCGCTCCACGTCGTCCAAATGCCTCTCCCTTGGTCCTCCGACGGCAGGGACACCGGCTGTGCCATCGGTCTCCGCGCCTACAATCTATGGTATCACGCCAGTAGCCACCTTTCCAGCAAGGGCCATGGCTGAGAAGCACACTGGAACAGGTCACCCCGAGTGAGGCGAGGAGGCGGACGCTCCAGGGCCTTCGCATTGCCCCTTTGAACGAGTTGCATCGGTGCGTCCGGCATGGGCGCCGGGCGGCCCCATGCTACCCGCGCCCGTGGGACAGAAGGGATTCACCGAACCGGGAAGACCTTGACGGCTACTCCTGGTCACCGGTCTTCCGGTTCTCCAAAGCCCGGCGCAAACCTTCGATCTCACCCTGCATCTCCTGCTGGCGCCTGGTCAGAAAGAACGCGTAGACGAAGAAGGCGGCCCAGCTTACGGCGAAGGCAGCGAAGAGGTAGGGGAGGTTGGACGAGGGCAGTTCGATCTGCAGTAGCGCGATCGGCATGGCTCCTTACTCTCCTGGGGCCAGGTAAATGGCCGCTGAAATAGCCTTACTGACTGGTGATCCCGCACCGGAGGACAAAAACTCGCCACCGAAATCCTGGCGGTTACACCCCCGGCCCGGCAGTGGGGCTTGATCGCCCCATTTTCACGGTGCGATGGCACTTAGCCGCGGCCCCTCCGCAGTTTGAGTCTCACGTCCCTGACCCGGTCTTCGATCTTCTGCAGCTCCATTCGCTCCAGCACCAGGAACAGCAAGAGAAAGAAGAAGGCCGCAAACGAGAACAGCAGCACGGCCCGCATCGTGGGGTCCAGCGCATCACCGGCGGACTGGGGGCCAATAACCGGCTCCGGGTGGATGCCGGGCCACCATTGAACCGAAAAGTAAACGATGATGACATCAGCGAAACCGACGATCCCCATCACGGCCCCGTAGAGCGCCCCTTTTTCCCGGCTTGGCGCGTAGGCCCGGACCATGAGGTACGCAGCATAGATCAGCCATAGGATCAACGTGGTGGTCAATCGCGGGGTCCAGAGCCACCAGGCGTTCCAAATCGGCTTGGCCCAGATCATCCCGGTGATCAATGCCAGGCTGATAAACACCACACCCACTTCCGCGGAGGCGTGAGCCAGGCTGTCCCACCTGGCCTCACGCCGCGCCAGATGGAGGATGCTGGCCACGAAGACCATCAGGAAGGCGAGGAAAGACATGGTAGCCAAGGGGACATGGAGATACATCACCCGTTGAACGTGGCCCGTATCCGCGTCGGTCGGGGCCACCATGAAGATCAAGTAGAGGTTGGCCAGCATCAGCAGCCCCGTCAAAGGCACCAGGTAGAACCGAAGACCGGGGAGTCCACGCGCCAGCCCCTGCCGCCGGGTCGAGGTTTTCACTGGTTCCAGTTCCGCCTGTTCGGTTCCCGCCACGGCCGGCTATTCCTCCACGACGAATGAGAAGACCCAAGGACATATTACCAAAAACAGGGCGTCGAATGCGCCTAGCAGCGGCAGCCAATGCCCCACACCAACGACGGCCTCTCCGCCGATGGCCTGCTTTGACGCCTCCACCGCACCGACGATCACCGGCAAGATCACCGGGAAAAACAGTACCGGCAGCATGATCTCACGGGAGCGGGTCTGCACGGCGATGGCGGAAAACAAGGTGCCTACCAGGGCAAACCCCACGGTGGCCAGCACGATGGTCGCGATGAGGGTCACCGATAGAGCGGAGAAGCTTAGCAACGCGGCGAAGATGGGCAGCAGGATTACCTCTACCAAGAGCATGAAGAGAAAACTCGCCGCCGCCTTTCCCAGGAAGATGGAGTCCCGGCTGACCGGTGTGAGCAACAGACCTTCCAGCCCGCCCTGCTCCCTCTCCCGGACGAAGGCCCGGTTCATCGCCAGCACTCCGGCGAAGGAAAAGGCCACCCAGAAAATGCCCGGCGCCAGCACCGTGGCCCGCTGGGCGTTTACGCTTAGGGCGAAGTTGAAGATCACCACCACCACCAGGCCGAACACGAGCACCGAGATAACCAGGTCACGGGAGCGCAACTCAAGCAGGATATCCTTCCAGACCAACACCCAGACCGGCCGCAGCAAGTCAATCACCGGTTGGGCTCCGGGGAGTTCTCCATAATGCGCCGGAGCGAGGCGTCGTCCAGGAATTCGTCTGAAGATGGGAAATGGATTCCTCCGGAGCGCAATACAGCGGCCCGGTGCGCCCAGGACAACCCCAGCTCCACGTCATGGGTGGTCATGACCACCGAACGGCCGGCCTCGGTCCACTCTTCCAGCAAGGACTTGAGGATCGCCACCGACTCCCGGTCCAGTCCCGCTTCCGGCTCGTCCAGCAGCAGAAGCTGGGGTTGGTGCAAGATGGCTCGGGCAATGGAAAGCCGCTTCTGCATCCCATTGGAGAGGGTGCGGACCAGGCGGTTCCCTCGATCGGCCAGCCCAACGCGGGAGAGGGCCTCCGCCACCCGCCGCTGGCGGTCTTCCAGCCCGAAGAGCCGGCTGTAATGCACCAGGTTTTCCCGGCAGGTCAAGTCCTCGTAGAGAAAGGTCTGGTGCCCGACGACCCCGACCCGGCGGCGGACCGCTTCCGGCTGCCGGCGTTGACTGTAGCCGGCCACCAGCAGGGTCCCGGCGTCAGGTTTGGATTGGGTGGAGAGGATCCGGAGCAGCGTGGTCTTGCCGACGCCATTGGACCCAAACAAGACCAGCACCTCTCCCCAACGGACCGTCAGGTCCAGGTCCCAGAGAACCGGCCAGTCCCCGAAGCTTTTCTCCAACCCCTTGGCCCGGACGGCATCGCCAGCCGATGTTTCTAGCATGGGACCACCCGGGGCCATCTACAGAGGGAATAGGCCGGTACGGAGTGGCGATGAGGAGGCTGAAAGCGATGATTAGCCATAGGTGGGAATTCCCGGTGGCCAGACGGTTGGCCCGCGAGCCTCCGCCCCCAAACCTAATCGCTGTCTCTTATATAGCTCAAGACGGCCTGGACCCGGGGGTGCAGGGGGCCATTGTGGCTCAGACCCAACTCCTGGTAGATGGCGTTGATGTAGTTTTCCACCGACTTGGTCCCCAGGACCAATCTCTCGGCGATGGCCGCGTTATTGTACCCCTGGGCCATCATCGCCAACACTTCTTGTTGACGGGGCGTGAGCCGGGCGGTGAGGGAGCCTTTGCGTGGCCGCATGCTGCTGACCACCCAGGGGTCCATAACCACCAGGCCGGATGCCGAGCCCTCGATTGCCCGGACCAACGCTCCGGCATCGCTGACCGACTGCTTCAATCAAGTAGGACCAGCCCGCGTAGTCCTCTTTCGAGACCAGGTCCACGTACTCCCGTTCCTTGTGGGCCGAAAGCACGACAATGCCAATTTCTTCATGGTCTTGCTTGATGGACCGGCCGGCCGCGATCCCGTTGGGCTCACTACCCAACTCGATGTCCATCAACACCACATCGGGCATTAAACGGTCAGCGGCATCGATCGCCGTCTTCCCGTCTGAAACCGCGTCCACCACTTCCAAGTTGGGTATCGCGCTCAAGGAAATCTTGAGCATGTCCCGAAAGAGACCCTCGTCCTCGACGATAAGCACCCTAATCATCCATCATCCTACCTAGGGATAACCGCTTGGGACGGCAATGCACGAAGGATTCGCACGCCCCACCCGCCAACTCGATTCTACTTAACCCGCCGGGCAAAAGCAAGATCAAGTTGTAGCGGCGACGCCAGGACGCCGGCCGGTTCCTTCAACCGGGTCCGCCCCTCCGAAATCCCATCGCCCATCGGAGTGGATATCGGACTGCGTTCTGCCATTACCTCCCCGGGCCACCGGAAGGGGCGCCCGGGCGGAGCGATTCACTCGCCGGGCACGTAGCCTTGAAACCGCTCCCGCAATAGTTTTTTGTCGAACTTCCCCACGCTGGTCTTGGGAATCTCATCCAGCACAACCACGTCGTCGGGAATCCACCACCGCGCAAACTTGTCCCGGATGAAGTCCAGGATCTCGCCTTTTTTCAGGGATTCTCGATGCTCGGCCTTGGGCACGACGCAGGCCAGGGGCCGCTCCTGCCAGGTGGGATGAGGGATGGCGACGACCGCCGCTTCCAGTACCGCCGGATGAGCGATGATGGCCGTCTCCAAGTCTACCGAGGATATCCATTCCCCGCCACTTTTGACCATGTCTTTGAGCCGGTCGCCGATCTGGATGTACCCGTCCGCATCCACCGAGGCGATATCGCCGCTGTGGTACCAGCCATCGATGAAAGTCTCCGCGGAACGGGGATCGTTGTAGTACTCGCCGGCGAGCCAGGGCCCACGGAACAGCAACTCGCCGCGCTGCTCGCCATCCCAGGGCAACTCCTGACCCTGGTCATCCACCAGCTTCATCTCCACGCCGGGGACCACGAGCCCCTGCTTGCCCGCCAATTGAAGCTGCTCCTCAGGGGATAGGCTGTCCAAGTTGCCCTTCCGGCGGTTGACCGATATCAACGGGGTAGCCTCGGTCATACCATAGGCCTGGGTCAGCTTCACTCCCAGCTTCTCCCGATAGGTCTGAATCAAACTTACCGGGACCGCCGAGCCGCCGCTTAGCACCTCGCGCAGACTGGAGAAATCGGGCTCCTTCCCTGAGCGTTCCAGGTAGTCCAACAGGGCAATCCAGATGGTGGGCACGCCCGCGCTTACCGTGACCCGCTCCTGTTCGATCAGCTCGCAGACGATCTTGGGATCGGGGCGCACGCCGGGAAACACCTGGGTGGCCCCCACCATCGTGGCAGAGTATGGTGTGCCCCAGCAATTGGCGTGGAACATGGGGACCACGGCCATCACCACGTCCCGCTCCTGAAACCCCAGGGCATCCGCCTGGCACTCCACCATGGTATGGAGAAAGACTGCCCGGTGGGAGTACATCACACCTTTGGGCCGCCCGGTGGTGGCCGAGGTGTAGCAGAGACCTACCGGCGCATTCTCGTCCAGCTCCACCGGAGTATGCTGGTCCGAGGCACGCGAAAGCAGATCTTCATAGTTGTGCGGCGAGGGCAGGCTGGTGGACACCTCGGGGTCGTCGGTCATCACCACGAAGTGTTCCACCGATTCCAGCCTGGGGGCGATGGCTTCAATCAAAGGCGCCAGGTCCGGGTCGATCAGGAGGACCTTGTCGCCGGCGTGGTTGATTATGTAAACCAGGTCGTCGGGGGCCAGCCTGATGTTGATGGTGTGCAGCACCGCACCCAGCGCGGGCGCGGCGAAGTAGGCCTCCAGATGGCGGTAGGTGTTCCAGCCGAAGGTACCCACCCGGTCGCCGGGGTCCACGCCGAGGCCGGAGAGGGCGTTGGCCAGCCGGGCCGACCGCCTCGCCAGGTCGAGGTACGTGTAGCGGTGAGTGCCCTCCCCAACACGGGTGATTATCTCTTTTCGGGGGAAGAACGCCTTGGCCCGCTCCAGAATCCGCGGTACCAGAAGTGGATAGTTCATCATGGCTCTTACGCCTCCCTGAACATCGCTCCCGCGCTTTCCCGGTCCGCCACCCCAGCCGTGACAGCATACTATAACGGGTGTTCGAGGAGAATCCCTCCAGACTCCCCCCTTACGGACTGGAAAATGCACCTTCCGGACATGGGTGGCTAGAAATATGGCCCTTTCCGAAGAGGGAAAGAAGGCGGGGAAGTTTCAGATGCTACCGCTGGGCTAAGGATGCTTGATGCTGATCCCGCCGTCCACGGCCCAGGTCTGGCCCGTTATATAGGCCGCCGCGGGCGAGGCCAAGAAGACGGCCAGATAACCCGGCTCCTTCAGGTTGCCTACCCGGCCAAGGGGGATCTCCCGTTGGGCAGTCTCTTGCCGGGCCTGATAAGCCTCGGAGGACATCTGCTCCGGATCCGGGAAGGAGCCCGGCGCGATGCAGTTGACCCGCACGCCATAGGGCGCCCACTCTTGGGCCAAGCACTCGGTGAATCGCATCAGCCCGGCCTTGGCGGCATCATAGGCCGATGACCGGGGCCGTCCCCGAAAAGAGGCCCAACCCGAGATATTGGTAACGCAGCCCTGGCCTCGTTCCAGAAAATAGGCGCCGAAGGCCCGGCACCCCTGAAAAGCCTCGGTCAGGTTGATGTCCAAGATGTGATGCCACTCCTCCTCGGTCATACCCTCCGCCGTGGTGCCGGGAAGCGCGACCACCGGCTTGCGAATGGAGTCGCCCACGCAGTTGACCAGAGTGTCCAGGTTGCCAAACTCCTCCAGCACCTGCCGGGAGATCCGCTCCATCTCCGCCCCTTTCGTGGCGTCTCCCGTCAGAGGAAGGGCGGTGCGCCCGAGGGCCCGAACCTCTTCGGCCACCTGGCTGACCCCGGTGGAACTCAGCCCGGTGATCGCCACGTCAGCCCCCGCCTCGGCAAAAGCCAGGGCGATGCCCTTCCCGATGCCCCGTCCGGCGCCGACCACCAGGACCTTTTGACCGGTTATGTCGAATACCGAGTCGCTCACGGCACCCTCCGGCTGACCGAGAATCGTCGGGCGCTGAGGCTGTTCTTGCCGGCCCGGCGTTTAGGCTGGAAGTTTAACGGAGAACGCGAACACCGTCAACGCGATTGTGGAACTTTCCTAGTCCGGCGCCGGGCCGTGGGCCTCCGGCGGCAAGGGTTTTGTTGCCCTGGGCCGGAATCCGAGGCTTTGACGCCCTTTGCGAAGGGGAGTAAGATTCGGATGATCTCGAACGAGAACGTCGGCTATCGGCCCCCAGGCAGCGGCTCCCACCCATCCAGGCAATCCTCTTCGACCAGGAGGTTGGCCCATGAAAGCTGTGTTCATCGAGCAGCACGGCGGCCCCGAGCAGTTGACCTGCGGGGACCGTCCGGACCCCGAAGTAGCCCCCGGGGAAGTGCTGCTGCGGGTCCGGGCCAGCGCGTTGAACCACCTGGACCTTGGCCTGCGGGCCAGACCCAGGGCCGGGGTGACCTTGCCCCGCATTTTGGGCTGCGACGTTGCCGGGGAGATTGCCGGTATCAGCCCGGATGCCGAGACGGAGCTGAAGGTGGGCGACCGGGTGATCTTGAATAACCGGGTCATGTGCGGCACCTGCGAGTACTGCCTCTTGGGCCTCGACCAATACTGCACCGGCCAGAAACGGATCGGCGTTGATCTGGACGGCGGCCACGCCGAATACATCACCGCCCCGGCCGTCAACGCCCATAAGATTCCCGACTCCATGACTTTTACCGAGGCGGCCGCACTGCCCATCGCCGCCCACACCACCTGGCACTGCCTGGTGACCCAGGCGCAAATTCGCCCCTGGGACGAGGTGCTCATCCAGGCGGCGGGCAGCGGTGTGGGCAGCATGGGCATCCAGATCTCGAAAATGATCGGCGCCCGGGTCATAACCACAGCGGGTAGCGACTGGAAGCTGGAAAAGGCCAAGGAACTGGGAGCCGACGAGGTGATCAACTACCGGGAACACCCGGACTTCAGCAGGCGGGTCCGGGAGTTGACCCGCGGCGAAGGCGTTGACCTGGTGTTCGACTGCGTGGGGGCCGACATTTGGGAGGAGAACCTGCAATCTCTGCGGCCCGGCGGCCGGCTCGTGATTACCGGTGTCACATCCGGGACCCGGACCAACATGGACCTCTCCATCCTTCATTCACGTCCCTTGCACCTAATGGGCAGCGGAGGCCGCAGCGGGCGCACCTTCACGGACATGATGAAGCTGGTCCATCGCGGCTCCATCCACGGCATCGTGGGCCGGGTGTTTCCCCTTGAGGAAGTCGCCGAAGCCCACCGCACCATGGCGGCTCGGGACTTCTTCGGCAAGCTGGTGATCGAGAGCTAACCGCCGAGCCGGCCGTGGCATGCAAGGCCCAGAATTACGTCTAAGGATGGCGCCGGAAGCCAGCGATGCCGGTAGCCAAGCCCGGCACAACGGAGTTACAATTAGCCGGTTATTCTCGCCGGTTATTCTCGTTCGAAGAAAGATCCGGAGTCCGGTATCTACCTGGGCCGGCCGGGAGCCAAAGCTGGTCCGGCACCAAACCTAAAAATCCAATCAGGAGCAATGGACATGAAATTCGCTAGGTATCTCGCCCACGGACAGATCAGCTACGGGGTTGTGGAAGGGGATTCGGTGAAGGACCTGAGCGCCAGTCCCTTCGAGGACTACAAGGTGACCGACCACACTCATAAGCTATCGGAGGTCAAGCTGCTGGCTCCCTGCCTCCCAAGCAAGATCCTGGCCATCGGACTGAACTACTCCAGCCACATGGGCGACCGTACACCGCCCGCCGAACCCATGGTGTTCTTCAAGACCCTCAGCTCGGTGATCGGCCCGGACGACACTATCATCCGCCCGAAGGGCACTGCCAAGCTGGATGCCGAGTGCGAGTTGGTGGTCGTGATAAAAGACCAATGCCGCAACGTGCCCAAGGAGCAGGCCCTGCAGCACGTCCTGGGTTACACCTGCGGCAACGACGTGAGCGCCCGCGACTGGCAGCAGGCAGACCGCAACTGGTGGCGGGCCAAGTCTTCCGACACCTTTTCCCCCGCCGGCCCCTTCATTGAGACCGACCTCGACCCTGACAACGTGCGGGTCTCCTGCCGAATCAATGGCAACGAGGTCCAAGGGGAAACCACCAAGTTCCTGATCTTCGACGTTCCCACCATCATCGCTTTCACAACCCAGTTCATGACCCTGGAGCCAGGGGACATGATCTACACGGGCACTCCGGGGAAGCCGGGCGAACTCCATGACGGCGATGTCTGCGAGATTGAAGTGGAAGGGATTGGCGTGCTGAGCAACCCGATAAAGCTGGAAAAGTAGACGGGGCCGCAGCTGGGCCGGAATCACGGGAGAAGGGCTGACGGCGCTACCCCGGCCCCTCCCGCCGGCCCGGCTCGGGCCACTGGGCGGCGCAGCCCTTCATCCCTTCCCGCCTCCGGGCCCGAATTGAACCGGGCCCAGGGCAGGTCAGTCCCGCCGGCCGAGTCTCCCCGTGAGACCGGTGCTCAGAACTTGGGCCGGAATATAGCGAACGAGCTGGTGTACCCGTGGAGGAAGGTCGTTCCGCCGACCGGGCCGATCTCACCATTGCAGAAGAATCCACCCAAGGGCACCGGGCCCAGCTGCTCGCGGAAGATGCCGGAGTCGTGGTTGGGACGGCCGTAAAGGTTCTCTCCCCGGCCCAGGCAGGAGAACAGCAGGGCGCCCTGGGCCTGGTTTTCCCGGTTGTCCATGGCATACCGTTGCAGCACGGCGGTCAGGTCTTCGGCCGAGGTTACGGCATCCCGAAGGTGGAACTGCACCAGTTGGCCTTCATTCAACTGTTCACCGATGGCCAGGGTGCCGGTGCGGCCGTCGATAGCCACCACATTTCGTATCAGGAAATCCCCCTGCGCCGGCGCCTCCACCAACTCGTCCATCACCACCCCCAGGAACAGAGAGTGGCGCATCAGTTCCCGGTCTCGGGGGGTTGCCCGCTCGAACAGGTTCTTCATCACCGTCATGGGCGGCTGCCCGTCCAGTCCGATCAGCAGGTTGCCCCGGCTCCGGGTTACCCGCATGGGCTGGCCGATGGGGCGGCAGCCCTGGGCCACGACGGTATCCACGATGATGTTGCCGTGGAGGGCCAGCCCAACGACCCCGGAGCGATACACCTTGTCGTCCAGAAATAGGGCGTTCCGCCCCTGCTGATCAGCGCTACTGGCCAGTCCGCCGGTCTTAACCGACCGGTTGAACGCGAAATCCAGCCCCATCAAAAGGTCCTGCGCCTGAAAAGAAAAGGGGTCCGCCAACACGACGAAGTGGGGGTCCTGTTTGGGGGACACGTTGACCAACTGTTCCCAGGTGGCTGGCCCGGCGTCCGGGTCGGGGAGACTTTCCTGGTCCAGATAGAAGTCCACTACCTCCACGCCGGGCAGGATGGCGGCGGTTATGGACACGGCGGGCCGGTTTTCCACCTCCGAGCCGCCTCCAATAACACCGCCTGTTGAACAACCGAAGACCATGGACGTGGCCAGCTTCTCCTTTACGAGCCGGGCCACGTCGTCGTAATCCCGCACGTAATGGGATGAAACGAAAATCACCGCCAGGTCCGGCGCCGGATCTCCAAGCCGGGACCGCACGCCGACGGCGCACTCTTCAACGGCGCGAGTCAGGTCTGCGTGTTCGGAAACCGCCGAAGCCCATTTCATATTGAGTCCGCAAACAGTCCGTAGTCCATAGGAGCTACTTCGAGTATACCAACTCCGGCCGCTAATTGAGAATCGTCTGAAAGTCCGGTGATTCCAGAAGGGCCAGCGCCACGCCTGCCGCATCGCCCAGAAGGTGAGGAGTGACGGACTCCAGCGTGTCTCCGGGGGTGTGAATCAGGGAAAAGTCCCGGCCGAAGAACATTACCACTGGTATGCCCGCGCCGGCAAAACTCATGTGATCACTGCCCCCTCCTTGAAGGCCGGAACTGATCTCCAGGTCGATACCCAACGTGGTTCCCAACTGCGCCGCCAGGCCCGTTAGTGCTTCGTTGCCCAATATCCCCACACCGTCGCCATTGCCGAGAGCGTCGAAGTTCAGCATGGCCCTGACCCGGCGCCGGTCCTCGGGGGACATCGAGTCCACGTAGTGCCGGCTTCCCAGCAACCCCAACTCCTCGGACCCAAAGGCTATGAAACGAAGGGTGAACGGCAACGACTGCCGCGAAAGCTCCCCGGCGACGGCGAGGAGCACCGCGGTCCCGGAGCCGTTGTCACCGGCGCCGGACAGGTTGGGCACCGTATCGTAGTGGGCGCCCAGAATCACCACTCCGTCGCCCGACCTTTGCTGCTCCGCAATCACGTTGTGCGACAGCCGCTG